>JAKSPY010000099.1 GCA_024404445.1 Clostridia bacterium | reverse complement strand
CATGACGTTGAATCCGAAATCGGACTTATACTTCGTGCCGCCGTAGTTACCGTAGCCCTGTGCCCATATCTCCGTCTGAATGTCAAAGAACGATCCGCGGTGCAAATTGCCCCAGCAGTTATCGAAATCCCATACCGGTCCCGCAAATATCTTTGATACAGTGCCGTCATCGGCGTCACGGTCCTTATAAAAGAACACACTGCCGATATACGCGTCCCAATTCTTTGTGACCTCCTGCACGGTATAAACCTTTACGAGTGAGTCGAGATCGGCGTACTCCGTATAATATCTGCCGATACGGTTATGTCCGTCGTCGGAATACAGACCCTCCTCAAATTCCGCAAACAGCTTCGCTATATATTGCACCTGCTCCATGCTGGCGCACTCAGGTGATTTTATCACGTATTCGTTTCCGTTATCGGTGGTGAATTTGCATTTTTCGCGGTAAGCGTAGAGATTATCCAGCTCAATGAGATATCCGCCGGTAATATCGTCGGGGTTCGTCATACTCGCGCAATAGGTATATGACTTGACGTTCGTGTCGCGGCACAGCTCATCACCGCTCACGGTGACTGTACGCAGACTGTCGAGGTCCTTCCCCTCGTTTACCTCTTCGTTTTCACTTTCCAATTCGGTTATTTCTATTCTGTTAGACCCTATCTGCACCTTTTCCGTCAGTTCAAACAGGCCGTAATATTCGTTGTCGATATACAGATTGACGTATCTTGATTCCGGAGTATAGTCGAATTCAAGTGCGTCGGCGATCTTGAACGCCAGATCGTTGCGTATGTATGAGCAATCGATGTAATTTGCAAGCAGTATCCACGTTTTTGCCTTTCCCATTCCGAAAAGGTCGGTCTTTTTGCCGAGCTTTATCTGAAACGGCTTTTTTTCATATCCGAATGAGGCATTGCCGCGACATTTGATCTCCGATTCCGTGCCGTTGGCAATATCGTCATAAATCACGCCGCCGTTCTCATCGGCAATATATATCGTGGTGTTTTTATCCCTGACATCCTTATCCGACGCGATGTAATTGAGTCCACGGGACGTGGAAACGTACATTGTGGGTACGGAGTCGGCAAAATACAGCATATACCTTTTGGTTCCGACGTATATTTCATACACATCGTTACCGTTCGCATCAACGGTTTTTCCCGGTGTGACGTCGACCGTCATTCCGTCCGTGTAGGTGAATTTTTCCCCGTTGAATGCGAAAGAATACGTACCCTCCCCGCCACTGGGTCTGACGGCTGTCGGCAAGATGCCGGATGGAAGATAGAACGTATTGCGCGTCGGCCGGATATCACCGAAATCGTCGGATTGTGTTTTGACGATCGGTCCGGTCGCGCCGAATACACCTACGGCGAAGGAAAGGCAAAAAGCGACACACAACAACGAAATTATCATAGCCTCGGAAATTTTTCTCATATTCGACCTCCGGAAACATTTTTTGTATTATATCATAATAATGGCAAAAATGCAACACCTAATGCTTGACTGCCGGCGGCAACGTGATATAATGGTAATAACGGAGGTGTACCATGAATACGATTCGATTCTACCTTATAATGATCGGTATCTGCAGTTTCATAAATCTCATATTGTTCGCGGTCGACAAAAAGCTGTCGGCAAATGAAGCCAATGCGCGCATCCCGGAGATCGTGCTGCTGTCGATGACGGCATTCGGCGGAGCACCGGGTGCGGCAATAGGAATGTACGTGATAAGGCATAAGACGAATTTCGTGACGAAATTTCACTTTGCGATCACGGTATGGTTGTCGCTGATCTGTCAGGCGGCGCTCATACTTTTTATGATATAGGATATAGGAGGTGCGGTCATGAGATCGAACGATTATACGCACGGCGGAAGTGCCGGTAAAAATCTGATTCTGTTACTGCGCTCGCTTATCAATATTGCAGGGTTTACGGCACTGTGGTTCGGAATTTCACAGTTGAATGTCGATAAAGATATCGGGACGATATGCACCGTCGCGGGCGGGATAATCACCTGCTTCGGACTGTGGTTCAACCTTATCACACCGATAATCCGCAAAAAGAGATAAAAAACTATTGACAAATCGGATATTATGTGTAAAATGAGAACCGTTCTCAAATATTGGGAACGATTCTCATTTATTCAGAGGCAGAAATGTCAAAATACAATACTAACGGCAAACAAATGATACTTGATATGATGGCAAAATCGCCCGATGAGCTGTACACTGCCGAGATGATATGCTCTTCCCTCGGTGAAAACGCACCCGGCCAAAGCACCGGATACAGACTGCTGTCATCACTGTGCGAATGCGGATCGATAAAGAAATTTCGCGATGACGGCGAGGGATTTGTTTACGGATATGTCGGCGATCGCGACTGCAAGAATCATTTTCACATCAAATGCACCGAATGCGGCAGGATAATTCATTTGGAATGCGTTATGGGGCATGAGCTGGCAAATCATATTGAGGAGCATCACGGCTTCAAAATTGACATAGGCAGATCGATAATGTACGGAGTATGCTCCGACTGTCAGAATAAAAAGGAGCAGGTATGATCGGAATTTTAACCGCATTCGGCAAAATACTCATTGACGCTTTGCTGGATACGCTGAAATTGGCTCCGTTTTTGTATCTTATGTTCGTGCTGATGGAGTTCATTGAGCACAAGGCGTCGAAAAAAACACTGAATATGCTCGCGAGATCGGGAAGAATATCCCCATTGGTCGGTGCGCTGTGCGGCGCAGTGCCGCAGTGCGGCTTTTCTGCGGCGGCGGCAGGACTCTACGCCGGCCGTGTGGTAAGCGTCGGCACACTTTTGGCGGTATTTCTTTCGACGTCGGACGAGCTGATACCCGTTCTGATATCCGGCGGAGCGCAGTTCACGACCGCGCTGAACATCGTCGGCTTCAAGGTAGCCGTCGGCATAGTCGTCGGAGTTGCCGCAGACGCTATCGTCAATCTGAAACGCAGACACCGCGGCGGCGATTTTGACCGCGACAGTATTCACGATCTGTGCGAAAGTGAGCATTGCAATTGCGGTAACGGATTATGGCACTCGGCTTTGCACCATGCCGTCAGGATACTCATCGTTATATTCGCGCTTTCCGTGATACTCGGCACGACGATAGAGCTGATAGGCGAAGACAGCATAAAGACCGCATTCATATCCACACCGTTCGTCGGGAATATGATCTCCGCACTGATCGGACTGATACCGAACTGTGCAGCATCTGTCATAATAACCGAGTTGTACCTTGAAAGCATCATCACGCCCGGCGCCATGATCTCAGGTCTTTTGGCCGGCTCCGGCATCGGTATTTTCGTTCTGATGAGAAACAACAGACGTCCGATCGAAAACGCGGCGATAATCGTTACCCTGCTGATCGTCGGCATTCTGTGCGGTACTCTTGTCGATCTGATCGGTATAACATTCTGAAAAAAACAGGCACCCGCAAACAAAAGCGAGTGCCTTAAACATATTTCGATGTAAATATGTCTATATTTTGAACTCCCTCATCTGAGCGTCCGTCCATGCCCACGCCGTGCGGAATCCGCATCGTTTCGCGTATTCCTTTGCCTTACCGATATGGTAGCACAGCGCACCACTTTCATGACAATCCGCCGTGAAAATTATCCGGCCGTTTTTCTCACGTATCCTTTTCAGAAGGTAATCCGCAGGATAATACTGACTGACCTTACCGACACGGTACGCGGCGCCGGTATTTATCTCAAAAAACACATCGTTTTTCAATACCTCATCCAGCGCGTCAACTGCGGGCGTCAGATATCTTTTATCGGTTTCATCGAACAGCACGTTGTCCTCATTGAATTTGGTGACAAGATCAAAATGCGCAACGATATCACATCCCGTGCGCGACACGACCTGCGATTCCGCGGCAAAATAATCCGCAACGTACTTATAATAATCCCCGCCGTAATACTTTTTCACGTCGGCGGTCTGTCTGTCACGGGAATGATCGACCGGCAGATAATCGCCGGCTTTTTCGATGATATGCGTAGCGCCGATGACATAGTCATACCCATCGGTCGGATAATCCGATATCGCATCCTGTTCTATACCCAGAAGCACCTCGATCGCACCGCTGTAAACGCTTTTCAGGGCGGTGACCGTCGCACGATAGGCCGCTGTATCGTGCTCCGACATTGCCCACGAGTCACCACCGTGCGGCATATGCGCGTGTGATGAAAAACCGATCGTCACAAGTCCTTTCGCGATGGCGGCACGTATCATGGCGTCGGGCGTTTCTTTTCCGTCGCAAAACACCGTGTGCGTATGCAATGACGTTCTGGGAAACATATCAGTCGTCCTTTCCGTTAAGTCTGTCGATGATCAGTCTGTATCCGTCCTGTCCGAACGAAAGACACCTCGCGACACGGCTGATCGTCACCGTGCTGGCACCTGTTGCCGCGGCGATATCTGTGTAAATCATCTTTTTATCCAGCATTTCGGCCACACTGAGCCTCTGCGACATGGACCGGATCTCTTTTATCGTGCATACGTCCTCAAAAAAAGCGTAGCATTCATCTATATTTTTCAGTTTGAGCACCGCCTGCATCAGGCGGTCTGTTTCTTCGTTTCTGATTTTATCCATATATGTTCCTCCGCTTACTTTGTCATTTTACCACAATAAATTCACAAAGTCAACATCAATACTTCAATAATACTTCAAACAAATTTTTAATTTTTGTATTGTTTTATGTCTGAATATGTGTTATAATAGCAAATAATATAATAAACCTCAAACAAATGCATATTTCACAGGAGGCTGATATGAGCAGAGACTCGCAGAACTTTTCACCGCGCAGTCAAAAAAAGAAATCCGGACGCGACGGAATGTTGGCGCTGATGTTTGTGGCGCTGATAGCAATAATAATCATCGTTCTGATCGTTTTCGGCATTAAGGCTATAGCCGATCGGAATACACACAGTCAGACAACGTCATCAACGGACCCGGTCGTGCCGATATTCACGACAGGCACCACGCCGATCATCGCGACGACAGATAGTACGTCCGTGGCGACGACCGTATCGACGCCCGTGGCAAC
>JAKSPY010000098.1 GCA_024404445.1 Clostridia bacterium | reverse complement strand
AGCCGGCGGATATCATCTTGTCGACCGCGCCGGTGAGCGCCTTTTTGCTTATACCGTTTTTGCTTGCCGTGCGCTCAATTATTTTTGCCTTTGTTGACATTTCACCGAATTCCCGATGCACCGTCAGATAATTGAAATTTTCCACTACCATTCTGTAATACTGCTTATATACCTCTGTATCCGACGGAATTTCGACGCTCCATGTCGCGCTGGCTTTAAGCTGTGCGTTCGTTGCACCCGATATACCGTATATGCCGACGTTACGGTGACATTCGTTGATAATAAACCTGACCACCGATGTAAAATGACCGTCGCCCGTGAAAATAATAAATGTGTCGATATCCTTTTGCGTTATCGTTTTTCTGTAAATATAATCGAGAAGAATGAAATCCGTAAAATCTTTTTTGTAATGCTCACTTGAATTTTTCGTGTCAAATATGAATCCCGTTACGTCGCGCAGCCTGTCAAGCTCGGCGCGCAGGGCGGTGTTTGAAAAATCGGCAAATACCGCTATCTCTTTTACGTCGTATTTTTCCGATAACTCGCTTGCCCATGCCTTAATATCCGGCTTGACCGAATAAAACTTATCCAGCGAAATATACCAATGCTCAAAGTCGACGAACGCTATACACGACGGCTTTTGCTCTTTCTGTCGCTTCTTGAATAATCCCATGGCTGTAACCTCCTTTCTCAATGCTGTAAATATGTATTCCGCTGTTGCGGTTTTGTCAGACTTTCCTATACATTTCCATAATATATTTAACATTTTTTGGGGTTTGTGTCAACAATTTTTATTAAAATTACTGTACATCGCACCGATATTGTGATATAATTCCATCGATAGGCATTTTTGCCGCTATTTCAGGTCCCACAGGGATCTTATGGAGTATATGATGTTAACAGCAGTAGTAGGAATAAATTGGGGTGACGAGGGAAAGGGCAGAATGGTAGACCTTCTCTCGGAAAAGAACGAGATCGTCGTCAGATATCAGGGCGGCAACAATGCCGGTCATACCGTAATCAATGAAAAGGGTAAATTCGTGCTCAACCTTTTGCCGTCCGGCATTCTTCGTGACGGAGTGGTCAATGTTATGGGTAACGGTATGGTAATAGATATGAAGCACCTCGTCGGTGAGATTGACAAACTGCGCGAGGGCGGCATATCCGTTTCTCCCGCGAATCTGAAGATCAGCGATAAGGCGATCATCTGTATGCCGTATCACGTCAGGCTCGACTGTCTGGAGGAGGAGCGCCTCGCCGATAAGAAATACGGCAGCACACGGCGCGGTATTTCACCCGTCTACGGCGACAAATATATGAAGAAGGGCATCAGAATGGCCGATCTGTTTGAGTCGGACGACGTTCTTCGCGCACAGGTCACGGACCTGCTCGAATACAAAAATCTCATCATTGACGGAGTATATCACTCGTCGACCGAGACGGTGGACGATATGATGGATTGGTTGCGTACCTACGGCGATATACTCAAGCCGTATATCTGCGATGTCTGCGAATATCTTGACAATGCCGCAGAGCATGGCATGAACATCATGTTTGAGGCTCAGCTCGGCGCGCTCCGCGATATAGATTTCGGCATTTATCCTTTTACGTCGTCGTCAAACGTCATTTCTGCGTACGCTCCCATCGGATCAGGTATACCCGGCAGAAAGATCGACTATACGTTGGGGATCATGAAGGCATATTCGACCTGCGTCGGCGAGGGGCCGTTCACGTGTGAAATGTTCGGCGATGAGGCCGATAAGCTTCGTCAGATCGCCGGCGAATACGGCGCCGCCACAGGCAGACCGCGTCGCGTCGGTCCTTTTGACGTACCGGCATCAAAGTACGGCGTTAAGGTGCAGGGCGCCGACGACCTTGCCCTGACTAAGCTCGATATCCTTTCATATATGGATAAAATACCCGTATGCGTCGCCTATGACGTAGACGGAGAGCGCACGACGGTATTCCCGACCGGCGATAAGCTCAACCGCGCAAAGCCGATCATTGAGTACCTCGACGGGTGGAAAACCGATATAGGCAAGTGCCGCAAAATGTCAGATCTTCCGGAAAACGCGGTGAAGTATATTGAGTACATCGAAAAAGCAGTCTGCTGTAATATCAGATACATTTCTGTCGGTGCACAGCGCGACGAATATATCGAAAAATAAAAAATCCGGCTTGCATTATGTGCAAGCCGAAGCTATATGAGGTCGTAATGAATGCAATAGTAACAGGTGCTTCGCGCGGGATCGGCAGGGCGTGTGCGATAAGGCTCGCCTCGCGCGGCGATAACGTGATAGTGTGCTACCGCGAAAATGAAGCGGCGGCAGAAGAAACAGTGTCGGAATGTCTGCGCTTCGGCGTAAAAGCCTTGAAATCGTGCGTCGACGTGACAGACGAGAACGCCGTGCGCCGTACTGTCGCGTTGACAGAATGTGAGCTCGGCAGTGTCGATATCCTCGTCAATAACGCCGGAGTGTGCGGTGCCGGAGTGTTCACGGAATTCACAGATGCCGATTATCACCGCATTTTCGATACCGATGTGTTGGGTCAGATGTATTTTGCGCGCGCCGCCTCGCGCGTTATGATAGCGCAGGGGCAGGGCAGTATCGTCAATATTTCCTCCATGTGGGGGATATGCGGCGCGTCGTGTGAGGTATTGTATTCATCGGCCAAGGCGGCGATCATCGGATTTACGAGGTCGCTGGCGCAAGAGCTCGCACCGTCCGGTATCACTGTCAATTGTGTCGCTCCCGGCGTCATAGATACGGATATGAACAGGTGCTACGACAGCGAAACGATGTCCGATCTCGTGTCGCGTACTCCGCTGGGCAGACTCGGACAGCCGGAGGATGTGGCGGGTGCAGTCGCGTTTCTGACATCGGCCGATGCCTCATTCATCACCGGTGCAGTGTTGAATGTTTCAGGCGGCTTTGTTATTTGACGCAGATCATTAAGAATCAATTGAAATCAGTTCTGACTGTTTTCGGGCATACACTCGGTGAGTAGATCCAACTATCGATGTGTGTGCCCGTTTCGTAATATGTGAAGTCATAATTCTGCACGTCGTCGGCGTGAGAGTCCACTATGACCAGCTTGACCTTCATCTTTTCGGGAATTATGTTTTTTATGTAAACCGCGGCGGTGTCGGATTGTGAAATGCCTTCTCTGTATTCGGCCAAACCTGCGAGATTGGGTGTCAGCTCCACAAAAATACCGTACGATTCTATCGAACGCACTGTTCCGACGACTGTATCGCCGATGCGATACGCGTTCACGTTTTCTTCCCATGTGCCGAGTAATTCCTTGTGTGAAACATATATTCTCTCGCCGCCGTTTTCTATGCTTTTGATCACGCATTTTATGAACATTCCGGGGCGGAATCTGTCGCGAGGATGTGAGATCCTCGATACTGATATGCAGTCGATCGACATGAGTGAAACTATGCCGCAACCGATATCGACGAAAGCGCCGAACGGCTCCAGATGCGTGACCTTTGACTCTATGATATCTCCGGGAACAAGGTACGCCAGCCTGTTTTTCAGACATTCCTCCTGTGCGGCGCGGCGCGACAGACGTGCGACTGTTTCACCGTGTATCGTTTCAAAGCCGAGAATTTTGAAGCAGACGGGCTTCCCGACGCGCGTTATAACGGCAATATCCTTTATGCTTCCGTTGGTTGGCATGACAGCCTCTTCCTTTTCTATATATCCGCGCATCACGCCGAGATCCACGTTCAGCGACATATCGGGGTCGCACAGCGTCGCCACTGCCTCGACTGTTTTGCCGCTGGCGGCTGCCTTTTCCAGCGAAACCTGTGAATAAAGAACCTCGCGGTTTTCGGCCGTCATGAAGGTCAGCCCCTCCGGTCTGTAATAATTCCTTGTCATAATTGTCCTCCGTTTTTCCGTTTATTTTATCCGGATCGCTATACTGCTAATATAGATACTGTGTGAAGTTCGGATTTATGCATAAAATTTTATTGACAAAATATCTGTCGGGTGTTATAATTTTTCTAAATTTCAGAATTATCGGATTTATGGGTGAAGTTATGGATAATAAACTGACGAGAAAATACGGTTTGTTCACCGCGATCTGCATGGTCGTCGGTATTGTTGTCGGGTCAGGTATATTCTTTAAGGCACAGGATATTTTAGGTGCGACCAAGGGCAATCTTCCGATCGGTGTCCTCGCATGGGTGATCGGCGGTGTCATTATGCTCGTGTGCCTGCTTGCGTTTTCCAATATGGCACAGAAATACGAGAAGGTCAACGGAATAGTGGACTATTCTGAGGCTTTGGTCGGCAGTCGTTATGCGTACTATATGGGTTGGTTCACTACATTTATATATTTACCCGCTATGACCAGCGTGTTGGCGTGGGTGTCGGCGAGATACACCCTCGTGTTCCTCACGTCTGCAAATCCTGCCATCCAGCTCGCCATTCCGGTGGAGCAGGGCGGTTGTATCGTCGGTCCGGAATGCATGTGCATCACCATGTTCTATCTGTGCGCGGCATACGTGGTCAATACGATATCGCCTAAAATAGCCGGTATATTCCAGACGAGTACGACGGTTATCAAGTTTATTCCTCTTGTTCTGATGGTTGTGGTCGGGATCATTTACGGCCTTGTCAACGAGGAGCATTACCTCGTGCAAAACTTTGCGAATAATGTTGTCCCCGAGGGCGATACTTTCTCGAATTTGCTTTTTGCGGCGGTTTGCACAACGGCGTTCGCATATGAGGGCTGGATCATAGCTACGTCTATCAATGCGGAGCTTCGCGACGCAAAGAGAAATCTTCCGATTGCTCTTGTTTTGGGCGGAATCATTATCATGACGATCTACGTCGGATACAATGTCGGAGTTGCCGGAGGCAATACTGCGGATAATCTCGTGTCTGAAGGCGCTACGAAATCATTCACCAACATTTTCGGCGGATTCATAGGAAATGTCCTGAATTTGTTTATTGCGATATCGTGTCTCGGCACGCTCAATGGTCTTATGCTTGCCAGCACGCGCGGCATTTACGCGCTGTCTGCCCGCGGCGAAGGACCGAAGGCGGAGATATATTCAGAGGTCGACGACAAAAGCAATATGCCTAACAACTCTGCGGTACTCGGTCTTTTGGCGTGCGCAGCATGGGGAGTGTATTTCTA
>JAKSPY010000097.1 GCA_024404445.1 Clostridia bacterium | reverse complement strand
AGAAAGGTGAGCGTATTCCGTTGACTATCAGTGATTATGACCGCGAGGCCGGGAGTGATCCCGTTTGCCTTCATTTCGGCGACCTCGGCGCGTATCTGCTCACGCATTTTCAATGATACGAGTTTACCATCTATTACGGTCGCCACATTATTCCTCCGTTTTTTCCGCCCGGGCTTTACGCTTCAGACCGAAAATATCAGTCAGATCAACAAGCCCTGTATATCCTGTCGCGGCAAGCTTTTTTGATTTTATACGTCCGTATATAATGATTGGCGTAACGACGACGAAGCACACAAGCCCCAGCAACGACGATACCCTGACAGAGCCGAGATACAACGAATCCGCACGCAACAGTTCAATGAAAGTTCTGCCGAATCCGTACCATGCGACGTACCACAAGAATGCCTCACCGTTGAAACGACGGTGCTTATAGAATACATTGATCAGCACAAATCCGATCAGATTCCACAGCGATTCATATAGGAAGGTCGGGTGCACCTCAACGTAGTCATAGCCCGTCCAACTGCTTTTCAAGCCCATGCGGATAAAGGACGTGGTTTCTGAGCCGAACGCCTCGCCATTACAGAAATTGCCCCATCTGCCGATCGCCTGTCCGAGCATGACAGCCGGTCCTATCATATCGGCGAAGGCGAAAAACTTGACCTTTTTTATCCGGCACATGATTATCACGGCGGCGGCGCCGAATATAATCGCGCCGTAAATGGCTAACCCGCCGTTCCATATCGCTATCATCTGCCAGAACGTGTCGTAACCGCCGAAGAAAACGACGAAATACACTCTGGCACCTATAACGGCAGTCGGCACAGTGACTATGGTGAAATCCACAACGGTGTCAGAGCTGATGCCGACCTGCTTTGCACGCATCATGAAATACAGAAACGCACATATTATGCCGAAGCAGATGATGATGCCGTACCACTTTATGCTGAAATCCTTTGAACCTATCGAAAATTCAATGGCTGTGGAATCAATGTGAAACGTATCTATACCAAGACCCGGAAACGAAATCTCACTCATTCTTTTCTCCCTTCACCGGCTCAACTACGCTCATACAGTAATACTCATCGCGGAACAGCTTATTGACAAGCGGAAGCATCTCCTCATATTCGACGCTCTTTATGCTGTCGGAATAATTTATGAAATCAATGCCGTCATTCATGCAGAAAGTAAACGTATTCGGCAAACGCGTGGAATCGAACTTCCAGATATAATCGGCATACTCCGACCTCTTTACCATTTCGAAATCCTCGCGCGTGAAGCCCTCGCGTTTGACGCGCTCAACGTACTCGGTAAACATCGTATAGATCTGCTCTGGGTCGGCACATTCACCGGAAAGCGCGCCGTATGACGCCATTTCACCGAGATCGAACGACGCGCTGAATCCGTTTACGAGTCCCTTTTCATACAGGTCGATCGCAAACGGTGAGGTCGATCCGAACATAAGACTATACAGGATACTCGCAGCCGCAGACATATGCATAAACTCCTGCTTATCTGTCGGGATGTCGGTGTTTTTCACGCCTATGATGAACATCGGCTTGGCTATTTCAAACTGTGCAACGTGACGGGTTTTGTTCACCTGCGGTTTTTCGGCGTTATATGAGCGAACGATCTTTTTCGGCTCCTGCACCGGCAATACCTCGTCGCACACGGAAAAAATATCGTCCATCGTGACATCGCCGGATATAACAAGACGCATATTGGAGAGATTATAGAACGTGTTATAACAGCTGTAAAGCAAGTCGGCCGTGATATGAGAGATCGACTCGACCGTGCCGGCCACATTTATCTTTGCCTGGCTGTCGCTGTAGAGGCACTCCAACATATTATGATACAGTGCGCGACCGGGATGATCCTCATACATCTTGATCTCCTGACCGATGATGCCCTGCTCTTTTTGCACGGTTTGCGGCGTGAAATACGGCTTTGTAACGTAGTCGAGCAGTATCGCCAGATTCTCCTTGAACGACGAGGTGCACGAGAAAAGGTACGCCGTCATGTGGCTGGTCGTAAATGCGTTCGCATCGGCACCGTATGCCGCGAATTTTTCAAACGAATCGGTGCCGTCCTCATTGTCGAACATCTTATGCTCAAGGTAATGCGCGATACCGTCGGGCACTTTGGTAAAATCCTTTTCACCCTCAAGCCTGAAGCAATTATCGACCGCGCCGTACTTTGTGGAGAACAGCGCATACTTTACGGAAAAATCCTTTGGTATGAGATAGACGTCAAGCCCGCTTTTATGCTTTTTGTAATAATACTTCTCGCCTATCGACTTGTTTTCAAAAATCTGCATTCCGTCCATCATGCATCCTCCTTTCCGCACAGGAAATAATACGTATCCAGCTTCACGTGCTTTGCCACCTCGGCAACGTCAGCCACGGTCACTGCCTCTATCTCGGCTATGCGTTCATCCACGCTCTTCTGGTTTTCGGTCATGACAGAGCCGAAGATAAAGCCCGAAATAGCTCCGGTCCCGTCGTATATTCCTCTGATATAGTCGATGAGCGACTTCTTCGCCGAATCAAGCTCAAAATCGCTTATCTCTCCGTTTTTGACTTTTTCCAATTGGAGCATTATCTCATCGTAAGCTTTCTTTTCATTCTCAAACATTATGCCGGCGCTGACGGTCATAATACCCTTAGCCATATTCATGGACGATCCGCAGGAATAGCACAGACTGAGCTTTTCACGCACGTTCATGAACAGCTTGCTCGTCGTGCCGGAGCCGTAGACCTCATTGAATACGTTTGTCGCAACGGCAAGTTTATCGCCGTAAACGATGCCTGTCGAAAACGCGAGGACCAATTTGCCCTGTTGGACGCTCTGATGCTCATACACCGTCTTGACCTCGGTGCGATCGGCGGCATAAGCCGACGTATGAATATCGTCCGGAACTGATTTTCTGCCGTTGAAAACACGTGCGAAAAATGCGCTGACCTTATCAAAATCCATATCGCCGACCGCCGTGATCTCTACACGGACGCTGTCGATGAGATATCTGTAATACTCATACAGTGCCTCCGGCGTCACGGCATTGATATCGTCGACCGAGCCGTTTGACGATATACCGAACGGTGCGCCGTCGCTCATGTGCTCTATGCACTTATCATGCGCGTACCTTCCTTTATTGTTCACCCTGCCGCGCTCGGCGTCGATGAGCTTTTCCTTCTCACTGTCGACGTATTTTTTTACAAACGCGCCGTTTTCCGTCAGAGGGTGGCAAAGCACTTGATCAAATACGTCAAGGATACCGTCGAGGATGCTGTCGCCGCCAATCGCGAATTTGTCGTTCAGAAAATCGGATCCGAGCTTGAGTATCTGCAGATCGCCGCGTTTCGTGACGTCATCGCCGAATGCCGCCGAATAAAGATTCAGTAGCGCACGGCGGAATTCAAGCGTGCCGGGATATTTCTCGGTCGCTCTGGTGATGACCGGGAATACGAGATTATTCATCGGCGCCGTCTTCGGGTCGAGAGGCGTAATAAAGCGCACGTCGATCGCGTTCGCCTTGAATTTACAGGTCTTGCTGGGCGTAAAATATACGCCGGGTGCAATATTTTGTCGTGTGTAAAGCATTTCCTTATCCTTTCACATTTTTCTATCGGTATTATTTTATATCATCACGGCACATTTTGCAATCCTTTTACAAAATATATTAGTGCAACAATTTCATTAACATTCGTTGACAGCACAAAGTCGGTATGGTATAATGATTTCGGCATAAAATATTATGGAGGTGACATTATGGAATTTGTACCATATGTTTGGTTGGCACTGTTGGTTGTCGCACTTGTCGCCGAGGCAGCCACGATGTCGCTTGTGTCGATATGGTTCGTACCGGGACTTCTCGTAGCGATGATACTTGCTTTCTTCGGCGTTGACATCGTCATTCAGGCGATAGTGTTCGCGGTGCTTACGGTGATTTCGTTTTTTGTATTTTTCAAATTCATCAAGTGCAAAACGAAAAACCGCACAGCAAAAACGAATCTTGACGCGGTCGTAGGCATGGAAGCTTTGGTCACTGAGGCTATCGATAATATCAACGCACGCGGAGCGGTAAAGGTCTACGGCAAGGAATGGTCTGCGCGCAGTGCGGACGGTGAGCCCGTTCCGGCAGGCACGACCGTCGTGGTCGAACGCATCGAGGGTGTCAAGCTGATAGTAAAAAATAAATAAACAGGAGGAACAGTCATGAACTTTATTCCCGTCGCTCTTGCCGCCGATGGCGGCCTTATCGCCCTGTTGGTGATCGCCGTCGCGATCGTCATTCTGCTGATTTCCAGCGTAAGGATCGTACCGCAGGCACACGCATACGTAATCGAATTTCTCGGCACTTATCACAAGACCTGGCACACCGGCCCGCATATCAAGATCCCGTTTGTCATGAGGATCTCCAGACGTATCTCACTCATGGAGCAGGTCGCCGACTTCCCCCCGCAGGCAGTTATCACAAAGGATAACGTAAAGATGCAGGTCGACACCGTCGTATTCTTCCAGATCACGGACTGCAAGCTGTTTGCATACGGTGTTGCCAATCCGATGTCCGCCATCGAAAATCTGACGGCAACGACATTGCGTAATATCATGGGCGAGCTCGACCTTGATAACACGCTTACCTCACGTGACATCATCAACACGAAGATGCGTGCGATCCTGGACGAAGCAACAGACCCGTGGGGCATCAAGATCAACCGCGTTGAGCTGAAAAACATCATGCCTCCGAAGGATATCCAGGACGCGATGGAAAAGCAGATGAGGGCCGAACGTGAACGCCGTGAGGCTATCCTGCGCGCCGAGGGTGAAAAGAATTCCACCATCCTCGTTGCCGAGGGTAAAAAGCAGGCAATGATTCTCGATGCTGAGGCTCAGAAGCAGAAGCAGATCCTCATGGCAGAGGCTGACAGAGAGGCGCAGATCCGCCGTGCCGAGGGTGAAGCAGAGGCCATACTGAAGGTACAGGAGGCTACCGCCGAGGGTATCCGCAAGATAAACGAGGCAAAGCCGTCGGATGAGGTCATCAAGCTGAAATCGCTTGACGCATTCACAGCCGCCGCCAACGGTCAGGCAACAAAGATCATCATCCCGTCTGAAATACAGGGATTGGCAGGTCTGGCATCGTCTGTCGTTGAAATCGCAAAGCAGAAATAATATGTACCGATATGAAAAGTCCGTCGGATGCCCGACGGACTTTTTCGGTTTTATACTAAATGTTGGGGTAAGCCAACAGATATGAAATAAAAAGATAAAAA
>JAKSPY010000096.1 GCA_024404445.1 Clostridia bacterium | reverse complement strand
TATCACATCTCCAAAGCGTCTCTGATGAGGTGGAATATGTTATTTTCCAAATGGATCGATAAAAAAATAGAAGAGTATCAAAGCGACCTGATATCAAAGTATTGCTCCGAGGACCGCCGCTCTTGACCCGATCGGTGAGGCTGAGGTGTATGAGAATTTCAATAAACTCGTCAAAGACAAAACCTCTGTTTTCATCTCGCACCGGCTTTCGAGCTGTCGGTTCTGCGACGATATCGCGGTCTTTGACCACGGAAGCATCATTCAGCGCGGCTCGCACGATGCGCTTGTGTCAGACGATAAAGGCAAGTACTTTGAGCTTTGGAATGCGCAGGCACAGTATTATCAGGCATAATGTGGCGAAACGATAAGCATTATATTTCAGACTGAATTATCACGATGGCAGAAAGTCCGTTCGGCTTTCTGCCATCGTTTTTGCTTGCGGGCGGCGGTATTTTTGTACTGCTGTGTCATACTTTATCCGCGTCGATAATATAATGCAGTGTACGGAGGACAAGATGAACGTTCAGACAGAAAAGATACTGAAATATTTGCCGTACAGGCTGTCGGAAAACATCGGAGATTATCTGACAAAGTATCCGGGAGTATCAGAATCCGTGACCGAAATACGTTTGCACGCGTCGGCTCCGGCGTCGATCACCGTGAATGGGGTAAATATCATTGACATTTGTGGCGTATACAGATGCACGCCGGATGAAATACATTCGACGCTGATAAAGCTGTGTGAAGACTCAGTACACACCTATGAAAACACGATAAAAGAGGGATACGTCACGCTTGACGGCGGATATCGTATCGGCGTCTGCGGAAGCGCAAACACGGTGGACGAAAAGGTAAACGGTATTTACAATATATCATCGCTTTCGATCAGAATACCGCATATCGTCGTCGGGTGCTCGCGCGGGCTACTGCCGCTGATACTGTCAAACGGCAAGATCAGATCAGCATTGATCTATTCGCCGCCGGGCGTCGGCAAAACGACGCTCATACGCGATCTGGCACTGACCCTGTCGTCAAAAAAATCCCCGTTGCGCGTTTCCGTTGTTGACTCACGCCGTGAAATCTGTATCGGCGACGCTTTTCGTGACTGTATAGTCGATGTGCTGACGTCATATCCGAAGGCGAAGGCCATTGAGATTGCCACCCGCACTATGTCGCCGCAGCTGATAATTTGCGATGAGATCGGTACGTACGATGAGGCGGCGGCGATATTATCTGCGCAAAGCGGAGGCGTGCCGCTGATCGCCACCGCCCATGCAGACTGCCTGAGCGCGCTCAAACGCCGGCCGAATATCGGTCTGCTGACCGATAACGATGTTTTCGATATTTGTATCGGATTGCGGCGTGACGCCGGCGGGTGCGGATTTACATTCGACGCGGAGGAACTGAAATGAAATATATCGGTGCGGTGATGATTTTCTTTACGTGTACGCTGATCGGCACTTATGCCGCAGACCGCAAAAAACGTGCACTTGACGAATGTCGTGCGTTCCTTGATATGATGATCTACGTGAAAAACCAGATCGGGTATTTTTCCGCGCCGACCAAAGAGATTTATCGTGCGTACGAGAATAATATTCTTGAGGATATCGGCTTTTTGCCTGCCATAAGGTCATGCGGAAACGATGAGGTCTATATCGACGCGTTTGTGTCGGCGTTTGATTCGATCGAGCCGAAGCTATCGGTATCGCCGGATATCAAACGGCTGATACGCACCTTCGGCTCGGAGATAGGAAAATCCATGCAACCACAACAGATGAAAACATTTGACTTTTGCATAGACAATATGAACGAACGCGAAAAAGAGCTGAAAACTCAAACGCAAAAGGACGTGAAGCTGTGCCGCGTACTGGGTATTTCTGCCGGTGCTGCGGCGGTCATTCTGATAATTTGAGGTCAAAATGAATACTGAGCTTATACTGAAGGTCGCGGGGATCGGCGTGCTCGTCGCCGTGGCCAATCAAATATTGAATAAAACGGGCAGGGACGAGCAGGCGACATACGTCACGGTCGCGGGTATAGTCATTGTTCTTTTCATACTCGTGAACGAGATAGGTGGGCTGTTTGACAGTATCAAGGGTGTGTTCGGTCTATGAGCATTATAAAGCTGTGCGGGATAGCCCTGATCTCGCTTTTCGTGTGTATCGTTCTGAAGGTTTTCCGTTCGGATATTACCGGACTTATATCATCGGCATTTATCGTGTGTGCGACCTGTATCGCCATGGCGATTTTCGCACCAATCGCGGAATATGCGGGCGATCTGATGACTGCGTCCGGTGTCGCTGGCTATTTTACGCCGGTAATGAAGGCCTTCGGCATCGGCATGATCGCCGGGACGACATCGGATATATGCACGGACAACGGTCATGCCGCTATGGCGTCGGGCATCGAAACCGCCGCAAAAATCGCCATAGTCGCGCTGTCACTGCCGACGGTCAGGACGATCATCGCGGCGGCGATCTCAATGGTAGAATGAAAAAGGTTATTACAATTCTGATCGCGGCCCTGATTACGGTAATTCTGCCGGTTGGAGTTTTTGCCGATGACAATTGGCTTGAAAGTGACGATGTGTTAAATGAGATTTACTCGTATCTGCCGGTAGATATCGACGAAAACATCACCGACGATCTGCTGGAGCCGTCGTTTTTGTGGCAGGCATTCGTTGATTCATTGAAGTCGGCTTTCCCTGCCGCGACCCGTTCCTTTGCGGTCATTCTCGGCCTTGTTCTGATCTCGGCGGTAATAGGGGCCGTCCGCGACAGCATAGCGTCGGGCGGCATAGCCGTCGCGCTCGATTTCGTGTGCACCGTCTGCGTTTGCGCGGCGATACTGTCCTGCGTGGACATCGGATTCGGCGACGTGACCGGTTTTGTATCGGAATTGACCGGCTTTGTCACGGCGTCTGTCCCGGTCGTATGCACTGTCGTTGCCACATCGGGTAGGGCGACCTTGTCGGCAGGTATCGGCACGGTGACTGCAGTCGCCTCCTCAATCCTCGGCGGCGTATGCTCCGGATGGCTGATACCTCTTTCCAAACTGAATTTTGCTCTGCTTGTCGGAGGTAGCGTCTGTACCGAGTTCGATTTCAGCGCGATACTGTCGTCGTTCAAAAGGATCAGTACCGTCATCCTCGCATTGATCTCTGCCGCGATAACGGCAACGGTGGCGTTTCAGACGGTGATAACGAAGGGCGCAGACGACCTCATCGTCAGAGGGGTCAAATTTGCCGGTTCATTCATACCGTATATCGGCGGAGCCGTGTCAGAGGCCGTTTCGACGTTGAAGGGCAGTATCGGCGTCATTGGGGCGACTGCCGGTATGTCGACTGCCGTGATCATAGCGGTCATGGCCTTGACGCCGCTGGTGAAGCTCTCCGTAATGCGCTGCTTCACCGACGTTTCGTGCGGAGTGGCGACGTTGCTGGGACGCAAAAAGGAAGGCACGTTTTTCGCCGGGCTTTCAGACATTATCGGCGTATTGACGGCTGTCACGGCGGCTGTATCGGTGGTGTTTATCGTTGCTGTGTCCGCTTTGGGCGCGGCGGGAGGTGAATAATGGACAATCTTGACTCTGCTGTCGTGACGGTCATAAGCGTGTGCGCCGCGTCATCGTTGATAATGATGTCCGGCGTCGAAAAACTGAAAAAATACATCAAATACATCGTCGTACTGTCGATATTGGCAACGGTCGTGATGCCTTTGATGGTTAAGGTTACGGACATCGATCTGCACGGATTTGATATGCGGGCCGCGTATGACGGCGAGGAATACAAAAAGGCGGCGCAGAACGCCGTAGTGCGTCAGGCGTGCGCACAGATCGCCGATGAATTGGAAGAACGGTTAAAGGAGGAATTCGGCATTGACAGCATGGAGATATATCTGACGGCTGACGCGGACGATATCGCAAACGTCAGGATAGCTTCGGCAGTCGTTTATGTTGCGGATGCCTCTGACAGCGAAAGGATCCGCGAGCGGCTGTCGTCATTACTTAATACAGACGAGGTGACTGTAATTGAGCAATAGGATAAAATCATTGTTTACCGATCCGAATAAAAAAGCGATCATACTCGTTTGCATCGGCGCTGTCGGAGTCCTGTTGGTGATCGCCGGTGCATTTACGACGGAAAAAGCAGACGTGAAAAGGGAAAATTCGGTGGAAATTTATTCCGATCAGTCATATATTGACGGTCTGGAAAATAAAATTGGTACTATGACGAGGCAGATAACCGGATCATCCGATGTAACAGTGGTGATAACCGCAGAGCTGGGAACAGAAAGCGTTTTTGCGTCAAACGATATTCCGACTGCCGACGGTATCGAACGGGAATATATCACCGTCAGAAACGACAGCGGCGGATATGAGCTTGTTTTGGTGAACAGAATTTACCCTAAAATCAGTGGGATATGCGTTGTCTGTCATGGCGGAGATGATCCGATGGTGCAGAAAAAGCTCATTTCCGCCATATCTACATCAATGAATATATCGTCCAACAGGATATGCATAGTGGGAGCAAAATAAATTTATATAAGGAGTTATTTATGAGAAACGAAACAAGGGCAGCATTAAGGGCGGGCGCAGTCGCGCAGGACGAGGGAGATTTCGCACTCCCCGAAACGGAGGAAAAAGAATTCAAATTCAAGAGTGTTTTCACAAAAGACGGTGCCAAAAACGTATTTAAGAAATTCGGGCTCAGAAATCTGGTCATCATTCTTTCGGTCTTGCTTATCGGCGGCGCTGTATACGTGAATTGGCGAATTTTCGGTATGCCGGACGCGGGCGCGGATACCGACGTGAAGGCCGGTACGGATGTCACCGATACGCCCGGTGATGACGGCACGGAAAAAACGATCGCCGGATTCTTTGCAACCTCGCAGGTGGACAGACAGCGCGCACGCGACGAGGCGATAGAGGTTTTACAGAATATCGTTGTCAATGATAAAACTCTTGACTCCGAAAAAGCCGAGGCACTGACGGGCATCTCCGCGATCGCTGCCAGCATAGAGGCAGAATCGAATATCGAAAGCCTGATAAAGGCCAAGGGCTTTTCCGACTGCGTTACCGTGATAAACGGCAACAAGGCGACCGTGGTCGTGTCAAGTGAAGGGCTGAAGCCGAACGAACTTGCGCAGATATTGGAGATTGTATATCTGCAGGCAAATATCCTGCCGGAAAATGTTACCATAACCGAAATCGGATAAAAATAAAAGGAGCTGATCGGAAATTTCTATTATTTTTTCAATTTCCACAGCTGATTTTAATTGATATGGTGTATAATGCACCTCGGTGTTATTGGTTTTCATCA
>JAKSPY010000095.1 GCA_024404445.1 Clostridia bacterium | reverse complement strand
CAAAAACCAGATCGATACATTCTACGTTGATACATTCCGTAATTACGCACGTCAGATATCCATCGAACAGATATCCGAAATAAACTCCCAGAAAGCCGTGCCGTCACATTCAAGTATGACGTCAAAAATGTCGACGCCGTCCGGCTGGAAACCGGAAAACCAATCGCGTGTCAGACCGTACGTCATGCCCTCACGTTCGTCCACGCAGACTGCGCGGGGCTCTATACGCGTGATAACATCGGGGCAGAGGAAATAAACTATGGTCATTGGGTCCCAACAGTACGGATGATCTTCCTCGCCGACCTCGTATATCGGTGCAAGTGTATCGACGATGCATCCGATGACCGCGGAGGTGTTCTTCGATTTCAGCAGTTCATATACCCCCTTGTTTCGTTTGCAGAATTCCGCGGCATCGCTCGACGCTATGACCCTTTCCTTCCACGGTGCCGACAGCACAATGTTGGATGCCTCCGGGTCAAACCAAAGATTGAATTCATAATCTCTGCCGCTATCGATCCTCATGCCGAAGTCTCCGCCCATGATTATGATCCCCGCGGCATCGTCGACTATTGTCGGATCCTTTTCTATTGCCAGCGAGATCGTCGTCAGGGACGAAAGCGTGATCAACGTCACCTCGCCGGGGTATTTATGTACTTGCTCAATGATGAAGTCGACAGCCGACTCATCCATAACGGCGGAATTTTTGACCGTACCCGGCACTTTGCACAGTCCCCGCTCATAGGCCTCATTAACGTCTTCCGTATAGAGGTCGATAGAGGCATAACAGCCGTACCAACGGAAAATGCCGCACTCTTTTTTGATCTTTTCAATATCTACAAAGCCGTTTCTCGGCATTGACGCTCCCAAATATACCGGTATGTCGGTCCTGCCGATGGCCTCAAGGATATACAGCGCGCTGTACGCGGACGCGGACGAAAAGGCATTGCCGGTCGTCGACGTAATGCCGAGCAGATCGATATAACCCAGCGCATCTGCCTGTGCCGCGATCAGAATGGCATAAGCGTCATCGTTGACATACATTGCGTCTACGTCCATAATGACCTTATTGTGTTCTGCGGTGCGGGAAATATCCCATTTCTCCCGAAACTCCTCCGCGGTTATTACATGACTGTCGTGGTTTGTCACCGCCGAGCACGCGCTCAGTAAGAACATCATTATTATCGCCATCAGCGAGGCGGCAATTCGTTTTTTGACTTCCATAGTTATGTTTGTATCCTCCCGATATGAATGTATGGCAACCTTTTGCTTATTCAAAAACCGTAAAGCTGACGAGGCTCGTTTTTCGCCTCGCCATATTTCCGTTTGAGTGCGTTAAACTCTTCTTTGGCGTATATCATCAAACATTATATCTGATTTTTCGGCATAAATGCCTCGAAATGACGGACACTACGTCAACAACAGCACCGTTATCCGTGTGTCTCTCCACGCATGATGTTCAGGGTACAGTGCGGCGGCGCGTTCCACGTATTCACTTGCTTTGCCGGAGTCTCTTTCCATCGCGGCAAGCTCCGCCAATCGCAACATTGGAAAATAATCGGTGTAGCCGGTATTCTGAATGAACAGCGTGGTCGGGTCTTCGGGGATCGTCATGGCACACAGCCAACACTCTTTTGCATCGCTATTTCTGCCGAGCGCACTGTAACAGATGCCCTGAATATATTTAAGATACGCCGTCATCGGAAATCTTTCTTCTGATTCGCTTATCTCACGTATGCAGTCATCATATCTTTTCAACCGCAACAGTGAAGTGACCAAAAAGTTCATGGCATAATAGTACGTTGACGATGACGCCGTCGGCTTTATCTCCGAAAACACCCGGTACGCTTCTTCATCGCGCCCGGCCAATGACAGCTCCTTGCAATAATTGCTTTTTTCAAAGTCGCTCATCGGCTTCGCATCCCTCAGAATTTTATTGAATATTCCCATATTGCGGCCGGGGTCGTTTACGTATTCTTTCTTATGCTGTATAGTGATATCCGTTCTATACAGGTACTTCCATTCCGGTTGCATCGGGATGCCTTCGTGTATATCGTACTCCCATTTTGCGTCAAGCGACCGACGTATGATGCGGTCGCGCAGTGTATAGTTTGTTATGCCGTCCTCGGTAAACATATTGTAAATGGTAAATATCACGTCAACGTCGGCAAGGCACCTCTTTTTCAGATCGTTGAATTTGCTCAGATTCTCTTCATCTATCACGTCGTCGGCGTCCAACCACATTATATAGTCACAGGTGGCAAGGGAATAGGAGTAATTTCGTGCCTCGGCAAAGCTGTCTTGCCATTGGTGCAGATAAACGTGCGGCGTATATTGGCGTGCGATCTCTGCGGAACGGTCGGTT
Organism: Clostridia bacterium; assembly: GCA_024404445.1. Taxonomy (GTDB): domain Bacteria; phylum Bacillota; class Clostridia; order Oscillospirales; family CAG-272; genus RGIG6816. Next base: position 2,980 of record JAKSPY010000095.1, on the reverse strand, counting down.
GAGCCCGTGTCAACCACGATCAGCTCATCGGCGATCTGCGCGGCGCAGGCGAGGCACCTGCCCAACACGCGTTCTTCATTTTTTACGATCATACAAACAGACAGCGTCATATATCCGTACCTTATATCAGCAGTAATCGCGTCAGACAATCGTCCAGAATTCTTTCCTCGATTTTTATCAAATCCTCAGGAAAACCGTGTGTCTGCAGAAAAGTTATTTTCCACTTGACATGGTTGCATAATGCGAGGATATCGACCTTTTTGCACAGGCTGTTGTCGCAGTCCCTTATATACAGCATCAGACATGATTTGTCTATCACAGCCTTGCGGCACCTCGACAAAAGCTCGGACAGCCACATACTGTCCTCACCGAAATTACACCCGTCCGCAAAGAGTATCGGCTCCGGCTCCATGATCAGATTTCTGCGGAACAGCTTCGTGCCAACGACGTAATTATAACCGTCGATAAAATACAGTATGGTCAGCGCGTCCCGCCAATCAGTTTCTACAACATCATCTGTCAGCATCTCATAGTCGTCAATATTGACAGGCGACTGTCGGTATTTGCAACAGACGTAATCGGCGTCGTGCTTTATCAGATCGTCATGCAGCTTCTCCAAAATATGCGGTGACACCGCATCGTCAGAGTCAAGGAAAAAGATGAATTCACCCTGTGAGCGCAACAGTCCGTTATTTCTCGCACGCGAAACACCTCCGTGCTCCTGCCGGATGGCACGGATTCTCGCGTCTTTTTCCGCATATTCACGGCACAAGGCGTATGATCCGTCTTCTGATCCGTCGTCGATCAGTAAAAGCTCAAAATTCCGATAACTTTGTCCCAATATACTGTCTACTGCCCGGCTCAACACGGCCTCACGGTTGTATATGGGTATTATGACACTGATCAGCCCGCTTTCTTTTGCGGTGTTAAGTTCATCTTTTGCTTTCATACGTAAACCCCGGAATATCAGTCGGATAATGGAAACAAATTTATTATTTGTTTATTCACTGTAGTATTAGCCACTATAGTAGTATTAGTCACTATAGCATTGATTGGTAAATACAATGTGTAATTAGTACTGACATCAGGGCCTTTGCAGTCGACGGTGTAATTGGTAATGAAGATAGGTGATATACTTTCATACAAATTATTGCCACCGACGACCTGTGCCAATTCCTCGTCGGTCAGCTGACGAAGCTCGCTTTTCACCTCGTCATATTTCTGCTTGAGTGCGTTGAGCTCTTCTTTGGTTTTCATATTGGTTCCTCATGATTACATAATAAATGTGATATATCTGCTTTTTGTCGTTCGGAGCGCCGCGGGGTATCCGCTCCGGGTCTGATCGCATAACCGATCGTGATCAGCTCCGCGCAAGCGCACAACCTCTGTCATACATGGGCGGGGTACCGCGTTTATTTTATGAAAAACTCGTGAGGGCCTTCATCATAGCGTTCGCGGACAGTCACCCACAGCTTTCCGTTTTTGATGTCGTAGACGGCGGTGTGAACGGTGATCCACCATTCGGTCGTTTCTCTTAATCCGTTTTCTTCTATGTATTTCAGCTCGTCTTCATATTCTGCCTGTTGAATCTGCAAATATGCGTCGGCTTCATCGCCGACATTTTGCAGTTGTTCATATGTCAGACCAAGATCCGAATACCATTTATTTGAGGCGAAATAAAAATTCGTGAATTTGACGCGCTGCATCAGATGATACATACCGTCCATGGTGCTTCCTTCATCATAGTTATCGCGCAGTACCTGCAGTCTTTCCATCCCATCGGGATGCTCCGGCATTTCCTCCGTGTTGACCAAATAATTGGTCATGAAATTTTGCTCTTGTACGACGATCTCATTGTTGATGAATTCAACGACGTAGCTTTTTTGCGGGTCTGAGAACATATAATGCAGATCCATTATCTCAGAGCGCAGCGGCGTGATGTTGTGATCGCGTATGTATGCCACTGCCTCGTCGGCGGTGGCGCAGTTATCAAGCACGGCACGGGCAATGAAAAAGTCGTTAAGCTCCGGGGCATCCGGGTTTGTTCCGGTATGCGGTATATCTCCACAATCCGCCTTAAACAGCACATTGGAAAAGACGACGAGTCCTTTTTCGTTCATGCCGTCAAAAATTGACCACGGCAGAAGATCAAGCTCATCCTGCGTCAGTCCCGCCTCGACTGTATCCGGATTGTGGTTGGTGAGACGGCCGATACCGATCGTTGCGTACCTTCCGTTATTGGCGGTCGTGCGGATCACAAATGTCGGACACTGATTCATTATATAGTCAAAGTTGCGTCCGACAAAATCGCCGTTGCGCACGCCGGAGCAGGCCATATCTCCCATCATCCGGTCAGAGGCAGATGCCGGCGGTATCTCAGAGGAATACTCATCATATGTCACCTCATACAGCATATCTGCCGCTTTTGTGATCTTTTCATATTCATTCCCGACCGGATCTTTACCGTTGCTGTCGCCGCAGGCAGTTATCGCAAGCACCGACATACAGATCACGAGGAGCATACTGACTATTTTCTTCATTGCTTCAAATATCCTTTCGTTTACAGGTTTTTTGTGTAATGTATTTTGCGGGCATATTCATTGACGTTATTATTTATCACAATAACGATACAATGACATTCGCACCGAAAAGCACTGACGTGACCCACATGGTGGGGGTGATACTCTTGATTTTCCCCGCGAGGATCTTAAGTATCACGTATGAGAAAATACCGAACATGATCCCGTTTGGCACACTTGACGTGCATATCATGATGATAATGGTCAGAAAAGCGGGGATCGCCTCGGTGTAGTCGTTTGAAAAATCGATTTTGGTTACAGGGGTGATCATCAGCACCCCGACTATGATCAGCGTGGACGCCGTTGCCGCTGACGGAATGGTGGCGAATATCGGGGAAAGGAAGAGCGAAATAATGAACATTGCGGCAGTCACCAGAGATGTAAGGCCGGTCCTTCCTCCT
>JAKSPY010000094.1 GCA_024404445.1 Clostridia bacterium | reverse complement strand
AAGCGAGGAAAAGATTCGGATAGACCGATCCCGCGTCACCGCGACCGTTTTGCCCATGCATCAGCTCACGCAGCTGACGCGCACATCTGTCGCCAAAGCCGAGACGCGCATAACAGCAGGTGCGCCATACGACGCTCCAGCCGTTCGTTTCGTATCCGCGCGCATCGAGAGTTCTGAGGCACGCGTTTTTCAGCTCCGGAACGCTGTCGTTTATCTGCTCCGACGGGTACAGCGCATACAGATGCGACGTATGGCGGTGAAGCGGCTCCGCCTCTTGCCTGTCGCAGTCAAATTCCGTCAATCGGCCGTCCGGCATGATCGATAACGGTGCCAGACGTGACAGCGCGGACCGCAGTTCATCGGCCATCACGGTATATTCGCCGCTGTCGGCTATTCCCTGCAAAAGCGACGTAAACAGGTCGCGCAATATCTGCGCGTCCATCTGCACACCGTCGCAAAAGCTGACTGTTTCGCCGTCAAGCCAATAGATATTTTCGGGCGATACCGACGGGCACATCGTCAGAGTACCGCGACCGTTATCGGAAAGGAAATCAAGGTAGAAGCGCGCCGCCTCTGCCATCGCCGGAAGTGCGCGTTTCGTCAGAAATTCCGCGCCGCGTTCTTTGCCGAGGTATACGTAATGCTGCCACATCTGACGGCACAGCCATGCCGGCGACATCATCCAGAAGGCATATCTCGAACAGCCGCGACGGTCATTGACGGGGCCGCACGACGTGGTATACGCCCATAGATCACTGCCGCTGTGGCACACCCACCCGCGACAACCGTAATGAACTTCTGCGGTACGTCTGCCGTTTTCACGCAGCTTATCGATAAAATCGAACAGCGGATCACAACATTCACCCAACCCGACAGCCTCCGCCGCCCAATAATTCATTTCCAGATTTATATCCAACGTGTAATTAGAGCACCACGCCGGGTGAAGCCTATCGTTCCATATTCCCTGCAGGTTTGTCGGCATAGAGCCGCTTCTCGACGAGGATATCATCAGATATCTGCCGAAATTATACAGTGCCGTACACAGTGACGCAGTATCTTCACCGTCGACAGCGGCACAGATCATATCGGAAACGGTGTCGTATTCTTTATCGCCTATATTCAGCGATACGTCGCCGTACAGTCGTGAAAAATCGGCGATATGTGCCGAAAGCAAGCTGTCATAGCTTTCGTCAGTCAGATGGGAGTCTGCGCGTGCGTATGCGTCGCCCGACGTATCGTGCGGGTCTGTATAGCTAGTCGCCAGCGATATTTTTATGACCGCACAGCGACATTTTTTTATGCTCATCCGTTCATCGGCCGACAACACCGTACCGTCTGACCGGGCACTGACTATACCGCAAAAACGCACCGAGGTGCTGTCGTCGGAATAGGTCGGCGCGTGTTCAATACCGCGCACCGTCGGCAAATCGGTATCGGGTGCTTTGCCGCTGATAATCAGCCTGCCGCCGCGGCAGGCGACCGTATGGCGTATCAGGCTGTCGATACCTACGGTCATATCCGTCGGCTGACCGAAATCATACCGTATGACGATAAGTCCTGCGGGATATGAGGCAAAACAGCTTTCACATACGCGATTGTTTCCTGAGGTGTATTCCACCGTTACCGTGCCGTCATTCATATTCAGTCGGCGGCTGTAAGATGAATACTCTTCCCCGCCGAACGAAATATGCAACGTGCCGAACGGCAGATACGTTTCCGACATTTCACCCAGCATATATTTATTGACGATCTGCTCCGCGCCGACGATATCTCCGCGCCGCATAAGCTCACGCACGCGCGTCAGGTACTCCTTTGACGGTCGGTTTTTATCGCGGATATAACCTGACCACAGGGTATCCTCGTTCAGCGATATGATCTCATCGCACGGTCTGCCGTAGATCATCGCGCCGAGCCGCCCGCAACCGATCGGTGTCGCCTGCTCAAATTGTTCGGCAGGCGCGTCAAAGCTCAGTATATCACGCATTCCCGTTCACCGGCTGAGTCGCGTACCGTAATTCCATCTTCTTTTTGATCTTCAGTGAGCATACAAGGAAAACGAGTGCGGTCAGTCCCCACGACAACGGATAAGATAAGAATATCACGGTAAGCGTCGGATACAGTCTGAATACCGTATTGATCCACACTATTCTGAAGGCGCACGAGCCGATGAGCGAAACGACCGTCGACGTCGTCGACCTGCCCAGACCGCGCAAAATACCGGAGCCCACCTCCATAAACGCGACGAGATAGTACGTGGTGAACATGATGAACATCCGCGTTTCCGCCGCGGAGAACGCATAATGGTCAAGCGATCCGACCTCACCGTCAACAACACCGTAAAGCGACAGCAACGGCGAACGGAAGATGATGAGGAAGGACGCGAATACAACGGCAATACAGCCGGTGACGAAATAACAGCATTTCATGACCTTGCCGACGCGATCGAATTTCAGCGCGCCGACATTCTGCCCGGAGAATGTAACCGCCGCCTGATATACTGAGTTCGTCGCTGTATATGCGAAGCCCTCAAGATTCGATCCTGCCGAGCAACCCTTGACTATCGGCTGATAAGTGCTGTCGGCAGATACAGTCGCGTTATTGACCTGGATTATCGACGATTGAATGATCATATTGGAAAGCGCGAACAACGCACCCTGGATGCCCGCCGGCAAGCCGATGCGAATAATGCCGCGCATTGCGATCTTATCTATGCAAAGCTTTTTGAAGCTGAATCTGAGCGCGGTATCATCCTTTGCAAGCTTCGCCAAAAGCATGACGGCGGAAAGGGCGTTCGCTATATCTGTCGCCCACGCCACACCGTCGACCGACATTCCGCACACAAGGACGAAAAACAGATTCAGCAGGCAGTTGACAAGGCCCGACAGAGTGAGTATGTAAAACGGCGTCTGCGTATCGCCCTTGGCACGCAATATCGCGATCTCATAATTGGTCAACGACATCAGGGGAACGCCGACGAAATATATGCGCGTATACTCTGCGGCCAGCTTCAGAAGATTGCCGGAATTGCCCATCCATATCAAAATGGGTTCACTGAGGAAAAGACCGATCACACAGCCCGCTATACCGAAAATCACGCTGACGAATAATGACGTGTGAACAGTCTTTGAAACCGCGTTATCGTCCCCCGCCCCGAGATAATGCGAAACCATAACAGTCGATCCGACCGCAAACCCCATAAAAACGCTGAGGATCAAGTTTATCATCGCTCCCGTCGTTCCGATGGCACCGACAGCGTCAGGCTCCGACGACAGACGGACGACGATCATATCTGCGGCATTATAAAAGACCTGCAAAAGATTCGTCACCATAAGCGGCAGTACGAATCTGACGACCTTTCCGAGCAACGGCCCCTCGATCATATTCATATCATTATTTCTGGTTTTAGCACTAAGCATTGTAAATACCCTCTGATATCTCTTGATAACACCTACATTATATATACATCTGTCGAATTTGCAAGTGGAAAAATAAATTATCCGATAAAGTATCGTTTTTGATCAAAAACGGCAAAAAATTACGGTGGGCGATGACAATACGCTTTGTTTCTATTGCAATGGACTCTGCGATGTGATATACTTACAGACGGAATATCGTGCAAGCACGAAAAAACGAAAGGAAATAATATGAGAATCAGCGGAAACAGAATGTACGACACACTGAAAAAGTTGAATTTTGTCAGACTTTCGACGTTTGAGGGTGAAATGCGAGCCGCAAATATCATCGCAGATGAGGTCAAGGCCGTCGGTGTAGAACCGGTGATCGAGGCGTTCAAGGCACCGCATTAGGAGATCAAGAAGGTGAAATTTGAGGTCCTTGAGCCGAAGTACAAGGAATATGCCGTAACAGGCTACGGCTTCAGCGGAAATGCCGCAAAGGACGGCATCGAGGCCGGCTTTGAGTACCTTGAGGCTCTCGGTGAGATCGAGCTTTCATCCGTCCGCGGAAAGATAGTATACATGAACGGAGGCATCGGCGACGAAACATTCAAAAAGCTTATCGAGGCCGGTGTCGTCGGTGTGGTCACACCGTCGGGCACGTACTTTGATAAAACGACCGATTCTGACATTGATGAACGTATGCTCAGACCCAGACATCTCGAAAACGGTGTCCTGCCGGCAGTCTGCATGAGAATAAAGGACGCGTGCGGTATGCTGGAATCCAAACCGACGCGCGTGCGTCTGACACTTGAGCAGGAGGAGGGCGAGGCCGATTCACATAACGTCATAGCCGAGATCAAGGGCACCGAAAAGCCCGATGAGGTCGTCATCTATACCGCGCACTACGATTCAGTCGTGTACAGCCACGGTATGTTCGACAATGCCTCCGGTACGGCAATGATACTCGAAATGCTCCGCTATTATAAGGCTCATCCGCCGAAGCGCACCGTACGTTTCGTTTGGTGCGGCTCCGAAGAGCGCGGTCTGCTGGGCAGTAAGGCATACATAGCGGCTCACGAAGCTGATCTGGCAGGTATACGCCTGTGCGTCAATATTGATATGGTCGGCACGCTTCTCGGTCACGACGATTACAGGATCATCGGAACGGAGGATTTCGTTCATGCAGTCCAATTCCTGTACAAAAAGGTCGGCTATCCGATGTCCGTGCGTCAGGATATCTATTCATCCGACTGCATCCCGTTCGCAGATAAGGGCATCCCCGCCATCAACATTATACGCTCATGCCCGCAGGGTGGCTCACAGATACACTGCAGACGCGATATAATCGATATCATGAGCGCTGAATCATTTGAAAAAACCTGTAACTTCCTTGCACTGTTCTCAGATGAGGTCGTCAATTCCGTATTCTTCCCGATCGAGCGAAAGATCCCCGATAATATGGTAGAGAAGATCGACAAATATCTGAGAAAGAAAAAATGATACGCAAATAATCAAGCATACAAAATAACAGCCGTTGCAAGCGCAACGGCTGTTATTCTATTCAGTCAGTAATCAAAATCAATCGTTACCGTACTTTGTAGCGTTCTCAAGATATGTGTCAAGGTAACCCTGAGACTCTTTTGCCTTCTTGGAAGCCATCTTTGCAAGGTTGTTTGCATGAGATGCGCCCGTGATATCGCCGGCAAGCGTGCCCCAGAACTGAGAAGAATAGTAAGCGTAATCGTACATACGGCCGTTCATGATCAGCTCAAGCATTTCAACAGACTGAGCCGCATTGCAGTACAGACCGCCGAACGTTGCGATGAATGCGGGACGAACAATCTTTGCCGAGTGGAATGTGTAAAGGCTCCAGAAATCGGAGATCATGTTCTTGTCACCGCCGCAGGCGTTCTTGGAAATGAGGTATGTTGAACCCTTTGTGTTCATGTATGAATAGTACTCTGTCTGCTCAGAAGAGTAAAGCGGGCAAGGAAGAAGAGTAACATTCGTGT
>JAKSPY010000093.1 GCA_024404445.1 Clostridia bacterium | reverse complement strand
GCGATCTGCTGTCGGGTCTCTGCCCCATATCGCCGTCGATACGCTGGATAAGGCGGGCAAGATATTCGGGTTTGTGATGTCGGGCATAAAACGCAAAAACACAGGAGGACACATGAACAAAACCGATTATGATTATTCCGTACCCGAAAAATGGTATGAAGGGCTGTACATAGATAAAAAACCGTGCCGTCCTGCCGCGAGGTCTTTCAGTCTGATACACACTCCCGCCTCAAAGGAGTGTTGGCTGATCATACACGGATACAGAGGCTATCCGGGCGAGCTTGTTCGTCCGGCTGTCGATCTATATGATCGTGGATTTGACGTTTTTGTTCCCAGACTTCCGGGGCATGGTACCTGCGGAAAGGACTTCGTCCGTTCCGGCGGCGACGATTGGATAGGTGTGATACGCAATGCGATAAACGATCTGAAGGGCCGATATGAAAAGGTAAACCTGTTGGGTCATTCAATGGGCACTGCCATCGCAGCGATTCTGGGTTGCGACGATCCCGGCGTGAACAAGATCGTTTACGTCTGCCCCAGCTTTGAAAATCTGCAAATGACACCGGGCTCAAGGATCATATTAAAGCTGTTGACTCCGTTTACGCCGAAAATACGTTGCAAATGGCATCAGAGCTCCAAATATCATCTGCACTATGAAAACGCCCCATGCGACGAAACATATTTGGGCACGGAATATTTCCGTTGGTTTTTCACCAAAAAGCTCGGCGAATATTATCGCATCATGAAACAGGGCCTGACCTGTGTTGCCGATCATCCGCACGAGCACCTTGTCATATGCCCCATGCTCGACCGCGTCATTTCCCTGCCATCGGTAGAACTGTACCGAAAGGCTGTGGGCGAAAGAGAAAACGTCGTTTTTATCGAAAACGCGACGCATTCGGTTTTCTACGACAAGGACCCTGAGGCAGAGCAAGCGGCTGTTGACGCGGTGATCTCTTTTGCGGTCAACGATAAGGCCATGCCCGATAACGAAGGCAGGTAAAAATGGCAAGTGTTTTTGACACGGATGAAGTCAACACCTACCGCAGGATCGAATTCGATATGGCTAAAGTTCTGTATATCATCATAATGGTATGCACACATAGCTTTGAGGAATTTCGCTACGTATCAGACCTTGACACTCATCCGTTATACATTGGGAGCTCATTTCACTGACGTGCGTAATTACGGAATGTATCAACGTAGAATGTATCGATCTGGTTTTTGTCTGCATCGTTTCGGTATCGGTCAGCGTAGTGTCGATCGCCCTCGGCAGTCATTGCCCCGAAAAATTGCGAAAATTGTTTGCCTGAACGACCCGCTTCCGATATTCAGGACGCGTATTTCGGTTTAATAACGCAAAAAAGGAGTTAATAATCATGGATACAGGATTTTCATTGGCAATGGGTTTATTTGACTTAATAAATCCGGCTATGTATGCGGCATTTATCATATACACTCTTCCGAAAATTCGCCCATATCTGATCAAATGGGTCTATGTGGTTTATCTGACGGGCGGAATACTGTCACTCGCCGCGGGGATTCTGATCCCGATCACAAAATGCGTCGTCGGATTGGGATTGATGACATTCACGCTACCCGTAAATATAGTTGCTTTAGTCAATGCCGGGTTTGCTCTGTCAGGTATATCTGTTTTCTTTGGCACCATGAAACGATTCAGAAATCGCGAATCGGAAAAGTCGGTAAAGACAAGGTCGATCATCGATCCGTACAGCCTGATCAATTCGATCATTGTGCTCAGCGGCGCGGCAGGACTGATACTTATCTATGTTTCATACATAAAAATCGCGCTTGAACGCAAGCGTAAGGCAGGTGGTTATGTTCTTTGCTGTTCACTTGCCATGACATTGGTCAATTCATTTGTCGGTGCGGCAATGGATACATCGGCATCATGGGTACATTGGATCATCGAGATCATCGCGGTTTCGGCACACACCGGTCTGTTTGTGGGAGGGTTGCTCATCTTCCGCGAGAAGAATACGGCATCTGATTCGTAGTCAAGACCGACAAATTCATTCGGTAGAAACAGAATAACAAAATTTCAAAGGATAACGGTAAAGTCATGAAAACAAAAGATGAACTTAACGCACTCAAAAATGAGATCGAAAGGCTGAAAGCGAAGCTCGCGGAGCTGACCGATGAAGAGCTGAAAGAGGTTGTCGGCGGACGCGTCACAGAGTGTTGTGATACGGTAAAACAAGAATATACCACAGTTGGTTGTCAATTTAATAATGGGCAAATTGTTAATAGTCAAATTACCGGTAGTAAATTTATTTTTAATTCAGCTGACAGCGGCGGCGCAATATTCCCCAGTGCCCAAAATGATCAACCCGGCAATGATTTGCAATTCAAATAAAGCGAGTACCGAGCCTAATTTGCAATTCACGAGGAATCGAATTATCAAAGCAGAAGCATATATCCGATCATGAGGAAAAAATGGGAAAATACAAATATTTGTTATGGGATGTTGACGGCACGGTATTCGATTTTCATGCGTCGGAGGCGATCGCCATCAGAACGCTGTTCAAGAAGTACGGATTCGGCGAATGTACCGACGAAATGATAGAAACATATAAAGCGATCAACGCAAAATATTGGCAGGCTCTGGAACGTGGCGAAATAATAAAAAGTGAGGTACTGACAGGAAGATTTCGGGAGTTTTTCGAAACGGTGAATCTGGACGCGACAAAGGCGGCGGAGTTCAACGACGATTATCAGCTGTCGCTCGGCGACACGATTTTTTATTGTGACGACGCAAAAAACCTTCTGATCAGTCTGAAAGGCAGGTACATATCGGCCGCAGTCACGAACGGTACAAAGGCCGCGCAGGAAAACAAGCTGAGAAATTCCGGCCTTGACAAAGTTTTCGACTATATTTTCATCTCAGAGGAGGTCGGCGCGGAAAAGCCGAATGTCGCCTTTTTTCAGAATGTCGTAGACGTTGTCGGCATTAAAAATAAAAGCGAGGCGCTGATAATCGGCGACTCACTGACCAGCGATATACGCGGCGGCAACAATATCGGCATCGACACCTGTTGGTACAACAATACGTCAAGGCCGAAAAACATCGACGTCACGGTAAATTACGAGATCGGGGATCTGCATAAATTACTGAAAATAATCTGACGGGAGGAGAAAATGAAAAAAATCAGAATAACCGTAATGAAAACAGCGAGATATGACGATCTGATAGAAAAATACGAAAATCCCATATCGCACGCCTGCGATATGAAGATCGGACAGGTATTCATCGCCGACGGCTGGCAGAGGCCGGACGGCTTTTGCGAAAGCGCATGGGAAAGCATTTCTCCGTTCGTTATGACGCTTGCCCACGGCGGAGAAGACCTGTACGACGGTTGGATGAAAAACAAAAGATCGGCAATGATATCCTGCAATGACGGATTCCGTCCCGTCAGTTTCCTTTTGGAGGTCGCTGAATAATCGCACCTGCGATAACACGCAAAAATCACCGCCGCGGCATCGCCCGCGACGGTGATCTGTTTTATATGATTTTGCCCGTCAGTATCCTGCCGTATGCATCAAGCGACGGCACCCCGTAAAGCTCCTCATAATCCGGTCCGAGGTAACAGCCGAATGACGTAATAATCTCAAATCCGAGAGAATCGTAAAATTCAACGTCAGACGCCAGCACCGCCTCGTCAAGAGTGAATTTTTTCGGCGGCTTCGTCCAATTCGAATACAGAGAATTATCCATCCAATATTCGAGCACCTTTGAATTCTTTTTGCCGAAAAATGAGATCAGATCGCGAACGGGGGCTGATTCATTCACATTCTTTTCATTCGTCATGTCGTTTATCGGCGCGTGAAAGTCACGGTTTATCGGCGCATATTCAAGGCGTACGCCGCGCGCCGGCTCTGTTTTCGTCGGCAATGCGACCGTTTCGTGATATGCGAGATGATAAACAACGGCATCGGCATCAAAGCGGCGTATTCCGTCGGCAATCGCATTGGTCACGCGCAGTGCCTGATCGGCAGGCGAAAGACGTGAGCAGTCGGCGCAGTGGCAAGCGCCGTCCTTAGTATCGTCGATCCAGAACGAATAGTTGTGCGTGCCGGTGTACAGCCTTTTCGCCAGCCTCATCGCGTTATCCGAAACGATAGCCAAAGCATCGGCGTTCGACGCACACAGATTCACGTCCGGAGTTCTGTCACCGGCCGAATTCACCCTGTAATACTCAGGGTGCGACGAAAAAAGATCACGCGGAAAAAGCTCACCCATTGAGTGCGCCTCGTATTCGACGGCTATTCCCTTCTGCCGCGCGTATTCACGCAGTGCCCGCGTCTGCGGAAGGTCAAACTCCGCGATCGCGGTTTTCAAAGTTTCGGCGGCCGCCCTGCCGCCGCGCGGATGAAGCCCTAACAGATCAAGCCCCGCCGACGACATTCTGTCGATCCATGAGCATGTCAGTTCCTCAGGGTGCACCAATATTCCGCCGACTGTATGTCCCATATCATCACCTCCGCCTGTTCACGATCGATTATAGCATTTAATGTTTTTTGTGTCAAGCACGTCAAACGCAAACAGCGACGTGAAAAAAATAAAAAAGCACTACCATTTCTACGACAAATATGGTATAATACGGCATATAAAAAAAGAAAGGCGATGATTTGACCTGAGTCAGATCATCAAAAAAGAAAAAATGAACGGTAAAAAAAGCATCGGACTTATAGCGGCAATAGAAATCGATGCCGTATTTGAGCATTACGGCAAATATACTGAGCTGCCGGCCCCCGTCGGTTTTAAGCTTTTTCGCGTGGAAAAGGAAAATTGTGACCTGTTTGTGCTTCGCACGGGCATGGGTGTCATCGCGGCATCCGCGGGTGTGCAATATCTCGCGACGGCATACGGCGTATCGGCGATAGTCAATTTCGGCGTCGTCGGAGGACTGACGCAGGATATGCGCAAGCACAAGGTTTGCGTCGTACAACGGGTAGTTCACTATAAATACGACTGCTCGGAATTTATGGACCTTGCCGTCGGACAGGTCGACGGTCACAGTTCGATCTATCTTCCGACGGATGAAAAGCTTCTGGATGCGGCAATAGCCTCCGCACCCGACCTTATCCCGGTAACGTGCTGTTCCGGCGATAAATTCATCGGCACGGCAGAAGAAAAATCATTTCTGCACGAACGATTCGGCGGTGATATCTGCGATATGGAATCGGCCGGAATAGTTTTGACCTGCGAAATAAACGGCATACCGTGTCTTTTACTGAAAGCGGTATCTGACGGACTTGCCGACGGCGCGGCAGGATTCTATGCCGAGCTGAAAGCCGCGTCGCTGATGAGTCTCGGCGTAGCAGACGAAATAATCGACAAAATATTATAAACCGGGAGTACGAATATGGATCTAATACCGAGTTTTCAGGTCGACCACACG
>JAKSPY010000092.1 GCA_024404445.1 Clostridia bacterium | reverse complement strand
CGGTCGTTCGTATATTCAGGCTCCATGTCAAGGCCGCAGTTTTCCACCTCAACACCGACCAGCAGCAGGAAAAACTTTCCCTCCGGCTGCGTGTCAAAATGCGACTTTCTCTGAAGCCAGGGATAGACATACCCGAGATCTTTTTTGCCGAGTATATAATCGGTCCTGTCGGGTATCTCACAATCGCCGAACAGAACTGTCCTGATATGCTCACTGTCGGTATGTGCTTCCGTATGTTCGACTACCCTTTTATAAAACTCCGCACCTGCCGCAGGTCCCATGCCGCCGAGAATGCCGAGCGTTTTGCGCTGTTTACGGATACTTTCTGTACTTATCATAGTATTTCAGATTGTGCGCGATAACATACGCGGCGCGTCGCGGTGACAGAAGATCATATTTATACAGAAGCGGATCATATTCACAGTGATCGGCACGGGCGCGTCGTATTTCTGCCATTTCGTTTTTATTCGCGTATTTCATTACGACTCTGTTCGGAACGGTGTGCCAATATATATTGTTATAATCGTATCCGCGTTTGTTGGAACCGGGAGGAGATACTATAAGCCCGGCAATGCTGATGCCTGCCGCAGTCATATAGTAATTGCTTCTGCCTTGACGTGCATTCAATTCGAGAAATTTCAGCGTATTGCTTCTGCTGTCGAATATAATGTCAAAATTGGCAAATCCGTCGTATTTCAGATCGTCAAGCATCGTTATCGCCGGCAAAAGCTCATCAGGCATTGGCTCAGTTATTATGGCGACGTGATTGCCGAGACCTTTGGGCGTGTGTTCCTCCAGAATGACATGACCGTAGCATACCGAAACAACTTTTCCGTTATGCGAAAACGTCGTCAGCACGCGCATCTTATCGTCTCCGCCGGGGATATACTCCTGAAAAACCAATTCACCGTCATATTGCGCGCCGTAGATTTTTTCCGCAATCAGATAGGCCTCCCGCGCGGACGATGCATAGTATACCTTTTTCATTCCGCGAAAGGGGTGCCGCCAATATTCAGCCGAAACCGACGGCTTTATTGCGATCGGATATGACATTTGTGGTAATCCGGATGAGCGGAATTCGCCCTCGGTCAGCGAGCGTGTTTGTGGGATCGGTAAATTGTATTTACCGCAAATCATGGCAAAATCAGCCTTGCTCGTCAATGCCGATAACAGGTTATGGCTTACCGTTCTGCAGATGTAACGGCCGGATAGCGTTATGACATTACGCGCGACGTATTCGACATATTCGTCAGTGCATGGGATAAGATAATAATCGGCGCTTTGGTCGTCGGCAAACGATATCAGAAACTGATTCAACTGTTCGTCTTCAAAACGGTTGCTGATTCTGATATATGTGATTATCCTGCTGAATTTGATCGGCCCCAGCTCTTCTTTTGCAAAAGCAAACGATTTTACATCATATTTTTCGTGAAACGACCTTGCTACCGAATACGCATTTAGGTCGGCGCCGAGTATGACGGGTATTATCAATGTTAATTCCTCCGTATCGTTCTATCGGATTATTATTATGAACGGTCGGCGGATATGATAAGCACAAAGAAAAAACTACCAATAGCAAAAAAACTCCTTTCGGAGTTTTTTTGACGGATTATTTGAGTTCGGGAGCCTCAACGGGGCAAGTTCCTGCGCAAGCACCGCACTCGATGCAAGCATCGGGATCGATAACGTACTTGCCGTCCTTCTCGGAAATAGCACCAACGGGGCATGCATCGGCGCAAGAACCGCAACCGAGGCACTTATCGGCATCAATTACATAAGGCATAGTTTTCTCCGTTCTCGGCGGTAATAAAATTTTATATGATATTCGGCCGGCGCAGAATATCTTTATACTGACATTTTATCACAAAAAACAAAAATGTCAATGTTTTTTGCCGTTATTGGAAAAATATCATATCTTTCCACGAGTATTGCCGCTTTTGTGCGGAAAAATAACCGTGAACGATAATAAAACGGAGCGTTAATATGAATACGGATTCAAAAACTTATCAGGCTTATGCAAAGGCTCATGCGAAAAGATCACCGATGGCACGTGATATCGTCAGAGCTTTTTGGGTGGGCGGTCTGATATGTGTGATCGGGGAATTGCTGAAGCTGCTGTACAGCAGTCTGACCATACCGGAGGATCTGATAAAAATCCTTATACCGGTCACTCTTATTTTCATTGCAGGTCTGCTGACCGGTATCGGGGTTTTTGATAATATCGCAAAATACGCGGGGGCGGGAACACTCGTCCCGATAACGGGTTTTGCCAATTCCATGATCGCGACGGCTATGGATACGAAAAGTGAAGGCATGATCATGGGTGTCGGCGCAAAAATGTTCATAGTTGCCGGACCTGTGATAGTATACGGCACAGTGGCATCACTTATATACGGTGTGATCCTGTGGATAGCGGAGCGCGTATGAAAAAAATCATGACATTTGCAAATGCGCCGATAATAACGGTTGGCGCGTCCGTGGTCGGAAAAAAAGAACACGAGGGCCCTTTGGGGAGTACGTTTGATATCCATGACGATACGTGCGAATTCGGAATGAGCACGTGGGAAGGCTCGGAAACGGAAATGCAGAGAATGGCACTGCAGACCGCGCTCGCCAAGGCGAAGCTGACCGCCGACGATATCGACTGCGTTTTTGCAGGTGATCTGATGAATCAATGTACAGGCGCGTCGTATGGAATGAAATCGTTTGCATCGCGTTATTTCGGGCTGTACGGTGCCTGTTCCACATTCGCCGAGGGGCTGATACTGTCATCAATGGCCGTATCATGCGGATTCAGTGCCTTGTCTGCCGTAGTCACATCGTCACATTTCTGCTCGGCCGAAAGGCAATTCCGGTTTCCGATAGAATACGGATGTCAGCGTACGCCAACGTCGCAATGGACCGTGACCGGCTCCGGCGCCGTGATCATCGGATCAAACGGCGACGGACCGAGAATAGTCGATGCCTTGCCCGGCAGGATAACAGATAAGGGAATAACCGACGTTAATAACATGGGTGCCGCCATGGCACCGGCGGCAATTGATACGCTGAACTTATATTTCACGGAATCAAACACAAGTCCGCGGGATTACGATCTGATCCTTACCGGCGATCTCGGACGGGAGGGACATTCGGTTTTGCGTGAATTCATGAGATCTGATGGTTATGATATAGAAAACAACAGCAACGACTGCGGAATGATGATTTTTTCCGCGTCTGCTCAGGACGTTCACTCCGGGGGCTCCGGTTGCGGGTGCTGTGCCACAGTGTTTTCGTCGTATATCTTGCCACGGCTCGTAAAAAAAGAATTGAACAATATACTTCTGATTGCCACGGGCGCACTTATGAGCCCGGATAGATTGAAACAGGGTGATTCGATACCGGGGATAGCACACCTTGTTCACATTGTGTCGTGAGGTCTGTATGAATGAATTTTTGTTGACTCTGATAAAAGCGTTTATCGTCGGGGGCGCGTTGTGCGCGATCGCGCAGATTTTTATTGACAAAACAGCACTGACGCCTGCGAGGATACTTGTTGCGTATGTGACTGTCGGCGTTATTCTGACTGCGGTCGGTTTATATGAGCCGCTTGTGAAATTTGCCGGATGCGGTGCGACGGTGCCGCTTACCGGGTTTGGATACACGCTTGCCAAAGGTGTGGAAAAGGGCGTCCGCCAAAATGGGCTTATCGGCGCTTTGACCGGCGGACTTACCGGCGCGGCCGGAGGAATCGCCGCGGCAATATCGTTTGGCTACTTTTTTGCGGTGATATTCAAGGGCAGACCCAAAAACTGAAATTAACATTTGACATCTCACGATATATTTGATATAATACGATTAAAGTATATTTTGGGGTGAGCTATATGAAAATGATTGTCGCCATAGTCAACAACGATGATGCCCATTTTGTCAATACAGGATTAACAACCGGCGGATTTCATGTGACCAAGATCTCATCAACAGGCGGATTTCTGATGAACGGCAACTCCACTTTTCTTCTCGGTGTTGAAGATGAGCTTGTCGACAGCGCACTTGAGATAATCAAGACACACAGTAAAAAACGCACACAGTTCGTCCCAACCATGCCAAACGGTTCCGGAAATGTGTTCGGATCTGCCGGCACAAAGGTCAGCGTGGGCGGTGCCACCGCGTTTGTAATGGACGTTGAAAAATGCCTGCATTTTTGAAAGACAGCTTCTGTAAGATTTTCGGAAACGAAAAAAACATCGAACTGTTTTGCGATTTGATCGGCACGGGCAGGATGTCGCACGCATATTTGCTTGTCGGACCGGATGGATCGGGCAAGAAAACGCTTGCTTTTGCGGTCGCTCACGCTTTGGCGCGCGCAACGTCGGCCGCCGGCAGCGACGCGCTTTGTGCCAAAATCGCCGACAGATGCTCGGCTGACGTATTCCTGATCGGGATTCCGGAGGATAAAAAAACGATCGGCGTCGATTTGGTCAGATCGATCATCCCATCGTCCGTTCTGTCCCCGAATGAACTGGAATTCAAAATGTACATATTCGACAATGCGGAAAAGATGACCGCATCTGCCCAGAACGCGATGCTGAAAATAATCGAGGAGCCTCCGGCAAACGTATACATTTTTTTACTGTGCTCAGACGCGGCGTCGATACTGCCGACTGTACGGTCAAGAGTGCAGACGGTGAAAATGGACCTACTCGACAGTGATCAGATCGATAAGTATTTACATTCGGCGGGAGTATCGTCAGATCAGAAAAAAATGGTTTTCGCATCAAAAATATGCGGGGGTTCAATAGGCAAGGCGACAGAGCTTTTGAATGATGAGAAAGAATTCGAGCTTTATAACGCGGCTCGCACGGTCGTTGACAAGCAATTGGAGAAGGCGCGCGGAGGTACTTATTACGGATTTTTGAATTACGTCGTTGCCGCGGCGTCCACGCGCGACAGGTATGAACGTCTTCTTGACTATCTTGCGTTGGCATATCGTGATCTGACTGTGAAAAAGGTCTACGAAAATGCCGATATGCGCTTTTTTGATGCCGATGATGCAGAAAATGCCGCTGTCAGACTGCCCGGCGAATCTATCGCTTTGTGCAACGACGCGGTAATAAAAATGAAAAACGATTGCTATTTTAATGTTAATATAAATTGTGCCGCCTTTGAGCTTGCTCAAACGCTGTGGCACGCTGTTTGAAAGGACGAGTATGGAAGAAACGGTTATACAGCCCGATGTCTGCGAGGATCAGCAGAATGAATATGAAATAGTCGGCGTGCGATTCAAGGATGCGGGCAAGGTCTATTATTTCAATCCGAATGGAATAACGCTTGAAGCAGGTGACGCCGCGATAGTCGATACGGCACGCGGACAGGAGTACGGATTTGTTTCTGTCGGAAACAAGATCGTTTCCGCGAGTGAGGTCGTACTTCCTTTGCGCGATGTTGTCAGAAAGGCAACCGCAGAGGACGAGAAGCATTATTTGGCAAACAAGGAAAAAGAGAAGAGCGCGGCTGTGATCTGCCTTGAAAAAATCGCGGCGCATAAGCTGGAAATGAAGCTTGTCGACGTTGAGTATACTTTTGACAACAGTAAGCTGTTGTTCTATTTTACGGCTGACGGCAGGGTGGATTTCAGAGAATTGGTCAAAGATCTGGCGGCGGTCTTTAAG
>JAKSPY010000091.1 GCA_024404445.1 Clostridia bacterium | reverse complement strand
CACAGTATGTCTTGTATTCCAAGAAACCAAAGGGATGAGACCGTGCCAAATCCCGGTTTGCAGGGATCATAAAAACGATATATTTGATCGGAGGCGCGATGCGCGTCGGACTCCATAATCCGGACACGGCGATGATCCGCGCCTTGCGAAAGTGCGCAGCTTTTTTGGCGCGCAAACCGATGAAAGCGGGAAGGGGCAATCTATGAGTCATTTTATTGAAACGGGTGCGCCGGTCGTTGGATTTTGTCTCCATAATGACAGAAGCTTTTTGCTTTGCGGAAACGATCTGATACAGGCAGACGCAAAGACCGGGAGAATTGAAAGGCAGAAAAAAGTATTTAGGAAAGACGGAAAGTCACGCCTCATTCGGACAAACGGAAAAGTCCTTGCCGTCAGTGATTTTTGCACACTTTCGGTTTTTGATGCGGACACACTTGATGAGCGTTTTGTGCTGAAGCTCGGAGACGATCTGACCGACGATATCTGCGGGCTGGCGGCAGATGAATCCTTCCTCTATGCCTGCATCCGTAACGGCGGATTGACGAGGATCGCCACGGCGGATTTTTCGCAGTCTTCGGCCGTGATCGGTACGGCAAGCTCATGGTCGCTCGCCGTGTGGGAAGACAAGCTATATGCCGGAACGGTGGACGGGAAACTGCTTCGGATTGACCGACAGACTTTGAAAACGGAAGCCGTGCTGTCGCTCAGCCGACAGAATGTGAAAAGCCTGTACAGAAGCGGCGGCACGCTCTACGCCGCCGGTCAGGATAAGATGCTATATGTGATCGACCTGCCGACGTTCTCGCTCGTGCGGAAAGCATCAAATGTCCACCCGATGATGTTTGACATCATCGGTGAAAAAGACGGCGTTCTCTACACTGTTTCGCATCCCGCCTGCGAAATCAGCGGATGGGATAAACGCGGTGCAAAGGTCTGCTCGATACCGTACCGCCTGCGTCTTTCGGGTAGCAGTTGTATTTTCGGGGATACCATTCTTGTTTCGTCAAGGAACATAAACGGCGTGGACAGGATCGAGCTGTCCGACGTCAATGATGAATCCTATGCGGTGTAGAAAAATTGTGATTGCAATCAATACGGAAAGCATACCGAAACAAACGGTTATGATCGCCGGTGCGGAACGTACGGTAAAACTTTGCGAATGTCTTGAAACATCCCCTGTCTTATGGTATAATAACGATCGATATAGTTTACAGGAGGAGTCATTTTATGGAAAATATTAAAAAAAGCACGAAAATCGGTCTGTTGATTTCCGCGATTCTTGTTTTGATCGGAATCGGATTCAGCATTTTTACTTTTATCACCGATTTTACCGGAAGGCCTATCGGCATACAGATACATATGTGTTGGGTTTTCGTTATGTATTTTGTTGTCCTGATCTATTCTTTGTGGGGTTATAAAAAGCCGCACGGCAATATGCTGAGGTATGTGATATTCGCTTTCGGGTTGGTGATCATGTTAAAGTTGCTATTGCCGGGAAGGCCTGACACCGGAGCCGCCAATTATGCCGCAAATGGCTGTGACGGTTTGGCTGTTACTTTGATCGCCTTTTTCAGCGGCAGACTTCAGAATATCGATAAGAACAAAATATTGATGCTTACGGTCGGAATTCTGCTGACGGCAGGTGGTGTTATTCTGTCGTTCGTCAATCCTGCATTCAACATAAATTCATTTGCACGTTCGCTGTCTCAGCCTATCTGTTGGGCGGCACTCTGTCTTGCTTATACCGCACGCTATGAACAGCACAAGGCAGCGGGGCAGGGCGAAAGCATATAAATTCCGAGAAAATAGTTTATCCGCGTGATCATGATTTACAGGAGGAGTTTTACTATGGATACTTGCAATAATCTCAAAAAAGGTACGAAAATCGGGCTGATCGTTATGGCTGTTTTGATCTGTATCGGCATTGTCAATCTTGTGCTCAGCTTTTTTATTCCCGCAGATCATAACAATCCCAATGTTATCGCGCAGCTGATCATAGGTGCCGTTATGTACGCTTCCATTATTGTGTATGCGTTTTTCGGATATAAGAAGGCACACGGCAATATGCTCCGCACAGTCTTTTTTGTGTTCGGCGCGTTTATCGTTGCATCCGGCATCATCGGTGACCCCGGTCTCAGCGAAATTCATATAAAGGTTTGCCAGTTCACGACCGGACTTGCCGCACTTCTGATCGGATATATTGCCGGACGCCTTGACCGGATAGAAAAGAACAAAATACTGATGATGATAGCAGGCGTTCTGATGCTTATTGGTCGTGTTATCGTTTTTGTTTCCGACCCGTCCAGCATCTGGAGATTTGTCGGCGTCATGGAGCATCTGATCGTTTGGGCATCTCTCGGTTTTGCTTACGTCGCACGCTATGAAGAGCACAAGACCGCGGGACTTTCCGACGCAGACGCTTAAGCAAATATTCGTATGTTCATATGGGCTCGTTGATATGTTCACGTGCTTGTCCGCCGCTGTGCCGGTGATCGTGCCCATGCTTTTACAGGCGGCCTTACAGAATTGTCGTAAGTCGATCGGAAAAGTCAAGATATTTTTTGGAGGGGATCATGAAATACGAATACGTTAATATCAAAAACGCCAATTTTTTCACAGCCAAAAGCTTTGAGCATCGTAGAATAATCGATGAGTATGCCAAAAAGGGTTATCGGTTCGTTTGCTTTATACCGACCACCATTGAGGGATACGGCAGGATCACGTCATTTGATCTGGTGTTTGAAAAAGGCGGGGCCCCAGATGAAACCGATAGAATGTATTCTGCGGGACAAATATAATATGGGTATCAAAAAAGGCACGCGGCGCGTGCCTTTTTCGTATTCCTTTTGCTCACGGGCGGTAATGCTCGAAAATGATACTGTCGTAATGCCTCAGTGCCTTTACTTCATCCTCTGCGGAGCGTACCGTCCACGCAAACAGTGATGCGCCCAACAGACGCAACAGCCTCGGCATGACGTCGTCGTCTTCACAGTTATACGCGACAAAATCAGGACGGCACAGGCAATTGCTCAGAAAGAACCTCAGAACATAATTCATCACCCTCTGACCGAACGTGTCACCTTTGGTAAAATGCCTCGACAGCTGACCTCTGACGACCTTCGGGCGGTGTAGCCTGAACCAACGCACATATAACGGGTTGAACGACTCCATACACCACTTGCCGTCATATTTGTCCAATATTTCAGCTGTTACCTCGCAGACAGACGTATCGGGCGTTTCGCCCTTTATTTCGATCAGCAACGGCACTTTGCCTCCGACAATGCCGAGCACCTCGGTCAGCGTCGGAACTCCGATCTCTTTCAGTTCGTCAGCCGTAAGCGACGCAACTTTTTCATCGCGGCCAAATACACGCTTCAGATCCTAAGCGCGCGCGACCACCGCGATC
Organism: Clostridia bacterium; assembly: GCA_024404445.1. Lineage (GTDB taxonomy): Bacteria > Bacillota > Clostridia > Oscillospirales > CAG-272 > RGIG6816. Next base: position 2,275 of record JAKSPY010000091.1, on the reverse strand, counting down.
TAGACTGACGACAGATGGACGTCGAATTCCATTGCGTATCCGTTTTCCGTTGCGAGCCGGAATGCCTCCGCCGTGTTTTCCGTGACGCCGTTGCCGTGCAGACCTCTGTGGGCGAAACGAATGTTTTCAAACGCCGCCGCTCGCCTGCCGACGCGCGGAAAAACCATGAAAAAGAACAAAACGACAAGCAATACTGCCGCTATTGCCAATGCGATCATCATATCACCTCAAACGCATGCGGATATCCGTTGATCTTGCAACGGCATCACCGTTATATTTACCTGTCAGTCAATTGACCGGGAAGTATTAATTTTTCCTTGTGCGGAAATGTTGCCTCATACGCGGCAAATTCGTCAGGGTATTTGTCACAGACGAAATAGACCTCCGGTGTAGCGTATTCACCCGTTATTCCGTCGAGATAACCGGGTATCAGCTCACGGCACAGGAAGAATGACGCATCGGCGTCCTCAGGCAATCCGTGATATCTGATGCCGAAATCACTTGCGTAAGTGAATCCGCACTTGCCGTAGAAAAGAATATTTCCCTCGAAGCACAATGCTCCGCAACCGACCTCGGCAGCTTTTTGTAATGAATAGTCCAAAAGATATTTGCCATAGCCCTGCCGCTTCAACGACGGCTCTATGCAGATCGGTCCCATCGTCATTATGGGGATGTTTCTGCCGTCATCGGCGCGTATATTTGCCCGCACGAAGACATTTTGCCCGATTATACGCCCGTTTTGCTCCATAACAAAATCAAGCTCGGACACAAAGTCGGGGCTTTTTCTCATTTTCTTTATGACGAAGTGCTCAAGGCAACCGGGACGGTAAATGTTCCAGAAGCTTTCGCGCACCAGGTTTTCCACCTCTCGGTGATCGTTTTCGTTTTCCAAACGAATGACTGTGTTATTTGTGTTCATTATTTAACCTCCTGAATATTGATAACGTCAACAGCATATAGCCGGGAGGTTGACAGATTGTGCGCAACCTTCCGGCTACGCCGCAATCTCCGATGTGTCGTACTTGATCAAAAAGCACTCTCCATGATAATTATTACCTTGCGGTTGTTTATATTCTACCATAACGCGGCAATTAAGTCAACAGCTTTTTGCCCGGACGTTATTTTGTCGCATTATCTTTGACGCGCTATATACTGATAATGGGTGTAAGCCCAAAAAGGAGTTTACAAAATATGCCCAATTTTTACAATCAGGCGGCACTCACATTCGGAAATGTGATTAGGACGTCGAACATCGTGCAGGGAACACTGATCGACACCTTGACAGCAACAAAAACCGCTACCCGCGATACATATACTCCGGGTGCGACGGTGACCTTTACGATCGCTTTGGTAAATTCAGGTACAGCAAATCTTACCGGGCTGACGGTATCAGACGATCTCGGCGCTTATACGTGCGGTACGGAAAGACTCGTTCCGTTGACGTACGTTGACGGCTCTGTTTTATATTATTCCAACGGCGTATTGCAACCGACCCCGATCGTCGGCACATGTACCGGACTGTCTTTTTCGGATATCAAGGTGTCTGCCGGCGGCAATGCGGTGATCGTGTATCAGGCCGCGGTAAACGGATACGCTCCTCTCGGTGACGGTGCTTCAGTCGTCAATACGGCGACTGTATCCGGCGGCGGACTTGTCGATCCGGTCACGGCCGAGAAGACACTGAACGCGCTCGGCACATCTGATCTGTATATTACAAAGGCGATGAATCCCACAACCGTCACTAAAAACGGAAGCATAGAGTACATCTTTACGATATACAATAACGGGCCGGTCCCCGTTGCGGGTACCGACGGCGCGATCGTCAGCGATACGTTCAATCCGCTTTTGTCCGGGCTGACCGTGACTTTCAACGGTGTCCCATGGACGCTGGGCGTGCATTACACATATAACGCGGCAAATGGTGAATTCCGCACGCTGACAGATCATATCGCCGTGCCTGCCGCGGCGTATTCGCAAAACGCCGATACCGGAGTATGGAATACATCGCCGGGCATCAGTACGCTGATCGTTTCGGGCACTGTCTGATGATGTCGACAGATACTGCCGCCGGCGCGGCAGTATCTGAATATTACTTGAAAAAAGCCGCATAATGTGATATACTGCAGTAAAGTTATCGGAGGTATAGCGTGAAAGAAATACTACGTCCCCCCAATGAAAGGCATAAGAAAAAGACCTTGCAGGATGAGCTTTTTTGCAAGGTTGAATTCGGGTGTTCAACCAACCGGCTAAGAAACAGATAACCCCTGCTTTTCAA
>JAKSPY010000090.1 GCA_024404445.1 Clostridia bacterium | reverse complement strand
AAATCGAGCCATATTCCCTAAGCAAAGTCGTTTAAGGTCGACTTTGTGTTTGCGAATACGAATAATTCTGCATCATAGCAGACGCACGGCGGCGGGGAGCAATCCCTGCCGTTTTTGTTTTGACCCGAAAACATAAAAATCGTCGACGTTTCACAATTTATCTCTTTACAAATGAATTACTTATATGTTAGAATTATCGTGTATTTCGTAGATACGCCTCACGTTTTGAAAAATTTTCAAAAAATTGTAGCCCTTTTTCCGTTTCGTTCGTATAAAGAGGCAAGAGCGAAAATCAAAGGAGATTTTGTTATGAAAAAAGTTACAAGGTTATTATTGATGGTGCTGGCGGTGTGCATGACGGTCGCGCTGTTGTCATGGAACGTAGCGGCTACCGAGTCTGATGAGATAACGGATATCTGGGTTACAACGACGTATAGCCCCGCTTTTGATTTCTCCTCGTTCGGCTCTCTGATAAGTCAGCAATCAGAAATGGATTTGGGCGAGTTTGCACATGATTTCGACATCGGCACCACCATCATGCGCGACGGCGAGATATGGTATCAGACCTCGACCGCTTTACCGGCCGGCGAATACGTACTGATATTGGAATACGAAAACCCGATTCCCGGTTGCGGCAATCCGCTGAACTGCCACCTCACAATCGAAAAGGCGGACGCGGAAGTTTTGATTTCCCCGGAGCCCTGCGATCCTGTTTACGATGATCGGACGTACCCGCTCGTGACGGCGGGAACGGCCAATGGCGGCAAAATGGTTTACTCTCTGACAGGCAACAATGATACGTTCTCCGAACAGATTCCGACGACGATGGACGTGCCCGGTCCGGGCGTTTATTCGGTCTATTTCAAAGTCGTCGGTGATGAGAACCATAATGACGTTCCTATCAATTTTGTCACTGTGCAGGTGGGATCAATAGTAAGCGGAAACGGATTTACCGAAGAGGAGATCGACATGATTACCTATGATTGGGGCGTCAAACATATCGTGACCTGCTACGACGGCAACGTTTACACGTCTTGGGTAGACTATAACAACACAGTTTCTGCGCTCATCGAAGACAACGACGTGGCATGGCTCTACATGGAATACGTCGACCATTACGATATCAACGGTAACCCCGTTTATGTTTCCGGTTGGCTTGGCATACAAAATACCAGAAGTATAGACAGAATGCGGTTATTTGAGCGTGGAAGCCGGTTTTATGCCCGCATTGCACAACCCTACTCAGAGGAATGGCATGTGCTGAAGAATAACATGGACACATCGATGAAGGCACGTCTCGATCGTGATGCGTTGCCTCTTTTGACGTTCGGTGTGACAGGTCCGGATGGCAATGAATATTCGGACCTCGGCGATATAACGCAGTTGTACATCCAACAATCCACTGCGTTCCCCGGTGTTTCCGGAGAAAATATAACGTCCGTCAATAAAACACTCCCGATAGATGGCATCACCACCCCTGAAAGCGGCAGGTACACGGTCATGTTGATAAATCACCTCGGCGAATGCCTCGTGATTAGCGACATTCCCACGACGGGCAGTATGATCTCAAACGGTGATTCGTCACTGATGCTCACGATTTGCATCGTATCAGGCATTGCGCTGATCACGGTCGCCGGCATCGCCTTGATTCTGATCGTTAAAAAGGCAAAAAAACAACAATAAACAATAATCGAAACGACGATCCGATTTTCGGATTTCAAAATAATCAAACATGATGAGAGGTCATATCATGAAAAGATTTTTCAGTTTATTTCTCAGCGTACTCATTTGTGCCTCCGCGGTATGCTTTGCCATGCCGCTGACTGCATCTGCCGAGGACAGCGTCGGGCACAACCACTCCTATTATATCAACAACATCGTACGGTCACAGGACGGCACCAGAATAGAATCGTTCGGGTTGATGTGCGAGGGCTGCTATGAGGTCGTGCAAGAGACGGGCATCGTGATCGACTATAGGATCGATCACAACGGTTGGGGTGCGAACGACAAGACGTCATGGTATTTCATTGACGGTCTGGTTACGTTGCACGATCCCGTCCGTATATACGGTACAGTCAACCTTGTTCTGCTGAACGACTCTTTACTGCAGTGTATGAGCGGCATTCAGGTCGAGAACGATTCCACGCTGAACATTTATTCCGAGCGCGTCGACTATTCACCGAATTCATTGGATAACCATATGGGTAAGCTCCGTGCCTACACGGACAATGACAATCACGGCGCCGCAATCGGCGGTATGGAAAACCGTACAAATGTTACCGTCAGCATCTACGGCGGTGACATCATGGCAGACGCAAAGGGATGGGGCGCCGCAATCGGCAGCGGATACGGTTGGTTCACCAAAGGTGCCGACGCCACTGTCAACATCCACGGCGGAAAGATCATAGCATTCGCAAACAACGGCGGTGCCGCCATCGGATGCGGATACGGTAATACCGAGGCCACAGTGAACGTCTACGGCGGTATCGCATGGGCGCAGGCCACCGAGTGTATCGCGGCATCTGTCGGAAAGAGTTATGACGGAAGCGCCGCTGTCAATTATTACGGCGGATTTATCTACGGCGCGCCATTATCAGTCTACCGCTACGACGGCATCGTCGCCAATTCCATCACAAAATACGGAAATGCCCGCATTATCGGAAATAACGACGGCCTGTATGATGATAAGAGCATGGCACTTGCAAAAACGGCAAATTGGATCGAACAGAACGGCGGTTATATCGGGTCCACGCTGTCAGAGGGCAATATGTGGATCATCATTCCCGTGGCGGTCGTTGCGCTTGCCGGCATCGCGTCACTCATAATAATCAAAAGAAGAAAGAAAATGTGTCAGTCGTCATCGAAAACGACAGAAAGGTAGTATCATATGAAAAAATTCATCAGTTTACTGCTCTGCGTGCTTATGATCTGCGCGGCGGGAATCACCGTGTTCGCTGACGATGCAGACAGTATCAAGGAATGCGTGACGGATGAAAACGGAAATATTTTCATCGATGACGGCTGTGAATATGTCATCAGTGATGATCTCACGGTCAACAGCCTCGATATCGCCAACGGCACGCTGACGATCCCCGCAGGGAAGACGCTTACCGTGACCGCGGACAGCACCGTTCACGGCACGTTGAATATCAGCGGTACGATCAATGTCATGGCTCCGGCCACATTAGATTCCTACTACTGTACGATAAACAGGAAATGCACCGGAAAGATCGACGGCGAATTCACACACTCCGGCTGTTGCATTATGGTTATACATAATTATGTCGACGGCGTGTGTGTCGACTGCACAGACGAACAAAAGGTCCTGACAGATTTTACGGACATTGCCGAGAGCACCGGAGTGATCAACATCAATGACGGCCAAGAATATACGCTGTCACGCGATTGCGCCGTAAAAACAATGAACGTCACCAACGGCACGCTGACGATTCCCAGAGGGATAACGCTTACCGTGGTCGAGGAAGGTACCGTCTACGGCACGCTCAATGTCGACGGCACGCTCAATATCGCCGACCATATCATGGCAGCCTACGCCACAATCAACAGAAGATGCATCGGCAGTATCAGCGGGCCAATTATCTACTTATTCTCTAACGTAAACGTCATCCACGCATATCATCCGGATGATAATATATGCGACGATTGCAACGAGGAAAAGATCAACGACTTCACCGCCGGTGTTTTGAACAGTAATAGCATCAAAATAACCGACGGCGGCAGCTATATCCTCAACCGCAGTTGCAAAGTCAAAGAATTAAATATCACAAAAGGGACCCTGATCATACCGGCCGGAATTACGTTATCGTTGGACGTTTACGGCGGAACAAACGCCGGGACAATCAGCGTGTGCGGCACGCTCGACCTTTCCGCAACCACAAACAGCCCCTATCATCTCGTCAACACAGGTACGATAAACTGTCAGTGCCCCGGTAAAATAATTTGGCGTGTCTATGACAGTGACGGCAACCGCGTAGACATCAACACCGTCCATAACTGCGACGAAACCGGCGTCTGCCGCATCTGCGGCAAGACCATAGCCACGGACAGCGGTTCCCCCAACGGCTTTACAGTCTCCGTCGGCAGTTCGACGGTGATCGTCGGTATCGCCGGTCTGGCTGTCGGCTTTCTGACGGCAATGCTCATTTTCAGAAAAAGAGAAAACGACGACATACGGAATGATCCACAATGACATTACAAAATTATAATAGAACACGGCTCGCGTGCTATACCGCATATTTTACGATGTCGTCGGTATTCAGTCTGCCGCCTTTGTTATTCCTGACGCTGAGAGAAATGTACGGCATATCGTATACCCTGCTGGGCACGCTGGTGCTGACTAATTTCTGCACCCAGCTGGCTATTGATCTGATATTCACGTTTTTCTCAAAGCATTTCAATATCAAAAAGGTCGTACGCACGATGCCGCTGATCACGTCACTCGGTCTGGCGGTCTACGCGCTGATACCGACGCTGTTCCCCGATCTCGCGTATCTCGGTCTGATCACCGGCACGGTGATATTCTCGTTGTCCGCGGGGCTTTCCGAGGTTTTGCTCAGCCCGATGATAGCCGCCATGCCGTCGGATAACCCGCAAAAGGATATGAGTATGCTGCACTCGCTTTACGCGTTCGGCTTTTTTACGGTCGTCGCGATAAGCACCCTGTATCTGAAAATATTCGGCGCGCATAATTGGATGTATCTGACACTTTTCTTTGCGGTGCTTCCCGTGATTTCGGCAGTCATGTTCGCGATCTCGCCGATGCCGGAAATGGATAACGATGCAGGCAAGGCAGGCGCCGACGGTGCAAAGCGCCGCACACTCGGCCTCGCGATGTTCGTCGGTTGCATTTTCTTCGGCAGTTGCTCGGAAAACGTCATGACCAATTGGATATCCGGATATATCGAGGTCGCGCTGGGGATCGACAAATCGGTTGGCGACATCCTCGGTCTTGCCACATTCGCCGTTTTGCTCGGACTGACGCGTACCGCTTATGCGCGATTCGGTAAGAATATCGGTAAGATGCTGTTATTCGGCATGACGGGAGCTGCAGTGTGTTACCTCGTCGCGGGACTCGCGCCGGGTGTGATACCCGCGTTCATTGCCTGCATACTGACAGGCGTCTGTACGGCGATGCTGTGGCCCGGTACGCTGATAATGATGGAGGAAAACATCCCGGATGCCTCGGTCGCCGCATTTGCGCTCATGGCGGCGGGCGGTGACTTCGGAGCTTCGGTCGCGCCGCAGTTGATGGGCATTGTCATCGACAACGTCGCGGCAAGCGACCTCGCGGCACAGCTGAGTACTCAGTTGAGTATTTCGCCGGAGCAGATCGGGCTGAAGGCCGGAATGTTGCTCACATCGGTCTTTCCGATACTCGGCGCCGTCGTAGTGATACTGATCGGCAGGTATTTCAAAAAAGTCAAAGCAAAATAAAACGATCCCGACAGGCTTTCACCGCCTGCCGGGATTTTTCAGTATATTCTGTATTGTTTGTCGCCGTCCGACCACGAAATGTCTATGCGTTTTCCGTTTTTCAGATGCAGTCCGCGCACACGACCGGACGACCACGACGTCGGTAAAGCCGGTAGCACCGCAATGCCGTCCGATGTGTCACGTAACAGCATCTCGTCGATCGCCGCCACGATGCCGAAATTGGCATCTATCTGAAACGGCGGGCAAGCGAGGAAAAGATTCGGATAGACCGATCCCGCGTCACCGCGACCGTTTTGCCGATGCATCAGCTCACGCAGCTGACGCTCACATCTGTCGCCAAAGCCGAGACGC
>JAKSPY010000009.1 GCA_024404445.1 Clostridia bacterium | reverse complement strand
TTTTTATCTTTTTATTTCATATCTGTTGGCTTACCCCAACATTTAGTATAGAACCACAAAAAATCGAAAGGCTGTTGTTTTTGATTTATTGACCGAGTGCCGAATAGAATTCGCCGAGGAATTCCTGCAGCTCCTCTGCCGACAGGCGCCTGTATGACAGCAGACTAAGCATCCAGATACGCTTTGCCAGCGTTTCGGCGTCGGTGCTGTTTTCGTCCGCATCCAGCTTATCGCCCAACGAGGAGATCAGCGGGTTTTTGGTATTGACGACTATCGTCAGCTTTTCGTTTGACGGCATATCGCCCATACCGTAGACCTTCATCATATCCGTGAAGCGGCGATCCTCCTCTGATGTGTTGAGTATCGCGGGGGTGCCCTCATCAAGAAGAGCCTCAAATTTTACAGTCAGGTCGTCCTTGCCGGAAACCTTTTTGAATAGCGCGGTGATCTTTTCGTTTTCTTTGACGTCGCCGTCTGCCTTCATGGCGCTCGCGATATCGGCGTCGACGCGCAGGAATTTCAGATCCTTGTTGTCGCCCTCCAGCTGTGTGATGTACTGCGAATCAATGACCGTATCGAGTATGACCACGTCTATGCCTTGCTTGTTGTACATGGAAACATACTGCGCCTGTGCGACTTTGTCGGTCGTGTAATAGAACGTGTCGGCGTGTTTTTCCTTTGCGTCGTCGAGATATTCCTGCATTGTGACGTGCTTGCCGTCAGTCGTTTCAAACAGCATGGAATCCTTCATCCTATCGCGGAATTTCGTGTCGCGCAGACAGGCGTACTCAATGAACATTCTGATATCGCCCCATATCTTTTCATACGAGGGACGGTCGTTTGACAGCATACCCGTGAGCTTGTCTGCGACCTTTTTTGTTATGTGCGTCTGCACCTTTGAAACGTAGGCGTTATTTTGCAGATAGCTTCTGGAAACGTTCAGCGGAAGCTCCGGACAGTCAAGTACGCCGCGCAACATCAGCATATATTCGGGAATGATCTCTTTGATGTTATCCGCTACAAAGACCTGATTGTAATACAGCTTGACCTGTCCCTCCAGCGATTCGTATTCGTGAGATATCTTCGGGAAATACAGTATACCTTTGAAATTCAACGGGTAGTCGGCATTCAGATGTATCCAGAAAAGCGGCTCCTTATAATCGTTGAAAACCTTGCGATAAAACGCCTTATAATCGTCATCGGTGCATTCCGACGGTGCCTTTTGCCACAGCGGTGTTGTATCGTTGATCGGCTTGGGCTCCTCTTTTTTGTCGTCCTTATGCTCCTCGCCGTCATCAAAGTAGATATCTATCGGCATGAATGAGCAATATTTGTCGAGAATGTCGCGGATCTTGAATGCGCCGAGATACTCGGCCTCTTCGTCTGTGATGTGCATAACGACGTCCGTGCCGCGTCCGTCGCGCTCGTACGTCGCGTCTATCTCATACTCGCCGTCGTCGGTGCAGGTCCATTTCAGTGACGGAGCGTCTGTGTATGATTTTGTGATGACGTCAACCTTATCGCTGACCATGAATGCGGAATAGAAGCCGAGGCCGAAATGCCCGATGATGCCGGATGAATTGCCCTCTGTTTCACCCTCGTACTTGCTGATGAAATCGAGCGCGCCGGAAAGCGCGATGGAGCAGATGTATTTTTCCAGCTCGTCCTCTGTCATACCTATGCCGTTATCTGATACTGTCAGAGTTTTGGCATCCTTGTCCAGCTTAACGTCTATTCTGAAATTCTCGCCGGAGAAATCCGCCTGACCGAGCGACGACAGGCGTTTGAGCTTCGTGCACGCGTCGCAGGCGTTTGAAACGATCTCCCTCAAAAAGATCTCCTTTTCGGAATAGAGCCATTTTTTGATGATGGGGAAAATGTGCTCCGTTTCTACGGATATACCGCCCTTTTTCATTTGTTCGTTCATCGTGATCACCTCATAATTTTATTTGACTTATGCAATCAATGAGGCTCGCTGAGCGAGCCCCTTTTGTGTTCAGTTTTTCTTTGCAGACATTCTCTTTTTGCGGTTATACTCGGAATTCGGATTGACGATATCTCTCCAATCCAGGTCGCCGCGGTCGAGCGCGCATATCAGCACCTCTGCCGTCGCGATGTTCGTTGCCACGGGGACGTTATTTATATCACATTCTCTGATCAGCGCGTAGTCGCGTGCCAGAGAAGAATTGGATCTGTTTGTATCGCGGAAATAAAGGACTATGTCGATCTCATTGTATGCAAGGCGCGACGTGATCTGCTGCAGACCGCCCTGCGTTCCGGGCAAAAGCTGCTCTATCTCCAGACCTGTTGCCTCGCTGATCATTTTTCCCGTCATTTTCGTCGCGCATATGGTGTGCTTTGCCAATACGCCGCAATATGCTATGCAAAACTGTACCATCAGCTCTTTTTTTGTATCGTTTGCTATTATTGCTATTTGCATTTTTGCCCCCTGCTTGTTTCATTTTATGGTTTTCAGCTTTCTTATGCCGTGAAACAGTGCGACATTTTTGCCGAGAGTCCTTTCCGCTATATTGTCGAATGCCCGCGTGATTGCGACAGAGTACAGCTCATCGGTCAGCTTTCCTCCCTCGGATGCCCGCAGGATCTCGCCGTCAAACGGCACTACGCCTATGAGCCTGACACGGGAAGCGTCGATCATATATATGATCTGCTTTTTTGCCTCCGAAATGCTTTTGCCTGTCAGCTTATTTATTATCAGCCGTTGCATCCGGACGCCTTTGCCGTACAGATACGCCGCGGTGTGCTCGGCGGCGCGTATGGCGGTGCGCGACGGCTCTACGATTATATATGCCATATCGGCAACATTCGACGCGAGCGTAAGCATCGGCCCGACAGCACCCGGTGAATCGAGGAATATATAGTCATACCCGCCCAGATCGGACAGCGTACCGATCGCACTGCGGAACGCGGCGATCGAAACGCCCATATCAAAGCTGTTCGGTGCGGCGATGAAATGAAGCGACGGACACCGTTTGTCGCGTACGATCGCACGCGAGGCATCTATCCTGCCGGATATGACGTCGCCGAAATCGTAAACCGCGTCGATCCCGCTGATGAGATCCAGACATCTGTTGCCGAAGTCGCAGTCGATCATCAGTATTTTCAGGCCTTTTTGCGCCATCGTCATGGCGAGATTGGCGCAGACGGTCGATTTACCGACGCCGCCCTTGCAGGAGGTGAAAAGGATGATTTTCGTCTTTAACTCATTATCGTTCATTCGACATATCCCCCTGTATTATTATAGGTATTTTATCATTTTATTCCCGATATGTCAAGCGAATTCGGGAATTATTAGCTCAAACGGATTGTACAAAAAATTGTTGTCACCTACCGCAACCTTGTCAATGTCTGCCGCGTTTGCCCACGCAAACGGTGAACATGGATGCGTATGCCTCGTCCTCAAGTGCCGAAAAATCTATTTTTGCCTCCTCGGCCACAACCTTCTCCAGCTCCGGCTGTGTGCGGGGATGACGTGGTGTGAATACGGTACAGCAGTCCTCATACGGCAGTATCGACGTTTCAAACGTATCGATGCTTCTCGCTATCGCGATTATCTCCTCTTTATCCATTCCGATCAGAGGTCTGAACACGGGACGATCGGCGAGCACGTTTGTGACGCACAGTGCCTTCATCGTCTGGCTGGCGACCTGCCCCAGACTTTCGCCGGTTATCAGTGAATCGCAACCGAATTCGGCGGCGGTGCGGCACGATAGCTTCATCATGAATCTGCGCAAAAGCAGGGTGAAGTAATCCTCATCTATCGCGTCGCGCATGACCTCCTGAATGTGGGTAAGCGATATGATGTGCACCTGTATCTCACCGCAATAATCAGACAAACGCTCAGTCAGCGTCAGCATTTTTTCTCTCGCGCGTTCGCTGGTGTACGGATAACTTTCAAAATTGACGGCGTGCAGTCTGACGCCGCGCTTGGCCAACATATAGCCGGCGACCGGGCTGTCGATACCGCCGGATAAAAGCAGGAGTCCCGTGCCGTTCGAGCCTGTCGGCATACCGCCGATAGCCCTCTGCTGACCTGCCGAAATATACGCCTTTTTGTCGCGTATCTCCACGCGCACGACCGTGTCAGGGTCACGTACGTTGACGCCGGGCTTCCCGCCAACGGCATCGAGTATTTCGCCGCCGACCTCGGCAGATATTTCGGGAGATGTGAGAGGGAAGCTCTTATCCGAACGCTTTGCCTCTACCTTGAACGATCTCAATCCGCGCAGATGACGGGGTATCTCCGTGCGTGCCGTTTCGATTATCTGCGCCATATCCTTTTCCGTTTCGTAAGAAAGGCTGACCGCAGATACGCCGAACGTGCTTTTGGCGGCCTCATACGCGCCCGTGATGTCACAATCCTCGGTCATCGGCTCAATATACAGCGTACTCTGCATGGAATAGATATTGAATTTACCGTATTGCGATACGCGACGTTTTACATTCGTGCGCAACAGCGTTTCAAAATATGATTTGTTGGCTCCCTTCAGCGTTATTTCGCCGTATTTGCATAGTATTATCTTTTTCATACGCAAATCCTTTCGACAAAAATAAAAAAGTGTATTCCATTTTCGAAAAATATGTGATATTATATATGTGTCATTATACTGCACTTCCGATGTGATTTCAAGCATATCGGAGAATTTTGTGCCAAAGAGGTAAGATATGGATAAATCAACAGTAGCAGTCAATATCGCAGGTGTGGATCTCGTGCTGATCTCGGAAAACAGCGAACAGTACGTTCAGAAGCTGGCAGATGAGCTGACGTCAAGGATCAATAAGATCAAGTTTTCCACTCCCGTCGGCATCACGTCGGTACAGGCGTCCATGGTATGCGCACTCGATCTGCTGGACGAGAATTACCGTCTGAAAGTCATGATCGAGGAGCTTAAAAAATGATTTTCAACGACCGCGTTGAGTTACTTGCCCCGGCAGGTACTGTCGGGGCACTTGATGCGGCTGTGGACGCGGGCGCCGATGCGGTCTATTTCGGCGCACATTCATTCAATGCAAGGATGGGCGCGGACAATTTCTCGGATTCCGAGCTTGAAGCGTCGATCCGCAAATGTCGCATACTCGGTGTAAAAACCAACATAACGCTGAACACTCAGCTGTACGACCGTGAGTTGACTGAGGCGCTGGATACCGTCGGGCGGCTGTTGGAAATGGGTGCAGACGCGTTTATCGTCGCCGATGTCGGACTTGCGCGTATGATCAAGGCGAGGTACCCGGATGCCGTACTGCACGCCAGCACGCAAATGAGCGGTCAAAATATTTATTCAGCCGAGGCTTTACGCGCACTCGGCTTTTCGCGCATGGTCGCGCCGCGTGAGCTGTCGCGTGACGATATGGCGTATCTGTGCGCACACTCACCCATAGAAACAGAGGTATTTATACACGGGGCGCTGTGCGTCAGCTTTTCCGGTCAGTGTCTGATGTCGTCGGTCATCGGCGGCAGAAGCGGTAACCGCGGTGAATGTGCACAACCGTGCCGATTGCCGTATAAGTGCAAATACACTTATCCTCTGAGCCTGAAAGACAATTGCCTTGCCTCGCATATGACGGAGCTTCTGAATATGGGGATCGCGTCAATGAAGATCGAGGGCAGAATGAAAAGCCCGGATTACGTTTACGGTGTGACGTCGATATACAGAACTCTCATAGATGAGCACAGAAACGCGACGGACGCCGAGATCGTAAGGCTCGGCGAGCTGTTTTCACGGTCGGGCTTTACCGATGGGTATTATAAAGGGGCGATAGGCCACGGTATGCTCGGCGTGCGCACCGATAACGATAAGTGCAGGACCTCCGCGGTCGAAGTCCCGCGTTACGGTAAGAGGACGAAAAGCATTGATATATCCGCCAACTTCACCGAAAGCGGCGCGACGTTCACCGCGTCGTGCGACGGAGTATCGGTGACGTCTGATGCGGAATGTTCGCCGGAGATGCGCCCCGTGATCCCCGACAGAATATCGTCTGCGCTGTCGAAATCCGGCGGCACGCCGTTCACTGTCGGCTCGGTGGATTTACAAAATGAAGATAACTGCCGTATGCCAATCTCCGCACTCAACGCCGCCAGACGCGCACTGACGGATTCGCTCGCAGACAAGCTCGCTTTCGTCGGTGAGATCAGACAGGAGGGCGGACTCGGCAGTGAGGATCGCAGGAAAAAAACCTCCGTCAGATCGGCATATTTTGAGTTCTTTTCGTCTGTGACCGATGTATCGCTTGATTATTTTGACAGGATATTCGTGCCGACAGACGAGTACGTTAAGAATATCGATGCGATACGTAGTGAAAAGATCGGCATCGCTATGCCTACGATGGCGTTTGACTCGGAGATCGCGTCGCTTCTTGCCGATGTGAAAAAGGCGTATGACAACGGTGCGAGGCTTGCGCTTGCCACGTCGGTCTGGCAGATAAGCGGGCTGAAAAGTCTCGGTTTTTCCGTGACGGCGGATATGAGAATGAACGTGTATAATTCACATTCCGCGGCGTATTACTCCGCGCTCGGCTGTGACGTGATAGCGTCGGCGGAGATCGGGGTCGCCGGTGCCGCCCGTTTGGACGGTACTTGCGTGTCGGCTGTCATTTACGGCAGACTTCCGCTGATGACGACGCAAAAATGCGTAATACGCGAGATCGTCGGACTTCCGGACTCCGCCGGATGTAACTACTGCGATAAACATTCGTTTACACTTCTGACCGACAGAACGGGCGCCGCGTTCCCCGTCGTCCGTTGCCGCGGTCACAGAAATGTCATTTATAACAGCGTTCCCGTCTGGATGTCAGACAGATCGGATCAGTATACTTCATCGGGCTTGGGCACGCATTACATATTCACGACGGAAACCGCCAAAGAGGTCGATGACGTGATATCATCCGCTGTGACAGGCGGGCAATGCCGCACGAAATTCAAAAGACTGTAAGGAAAAACGAGTTAAGAAAATGAAGATCGAAAGAATAATTCTCGCGTCATCCTCGCCGCGCAGACGCGAAATACTCAGCCGCTTCGGAATAAAATTCGACGTTATTCCGTCAGATGCCGACGAAAATATCACGGCACCCGACTGCCGTACTCTCGTGTGTGAGCTGGCAAAGCTCAAGGGAGATTCGGTGTATGATGCACTCAGACAGAAAGGCGATGACATGTCGCGCACGTTGCTTATTTCGTGCGATACGGTCGTGGAATATAACGGTATGGTCATAGGAAAGCCCGCAGATGCACGTCACGCGGAGCTCACGCTCGGACTTTTATCGGATTCGTGGCACAATGTGCTTTCCGGCTTACAGTTGCGAGTGGGGGATACGGCGGTGGCTGACTGCGCGCTGACACGCGTGAAGTTCGCGCCGGTGCCGGAGGACGTCATTTCCGCGTACGTTGCTACGGGCGAGCCGATGGGCAAGGCGGGATCGTACGCGATACAGGGATTGGCAGGATCCTTCGTCGAGAGGATAGAGGGCGATTATTTCAATATCGTCGGTTTGCCGCTTGCCTTGATGGTGAGGATGCTTCGCGATGACTTCGGGCTGAGCATGTTTGATCTGGAGAGTTTTACGGATGCTGTCTGCTGAAAAAAAGCGGCTTCGTGCCGCGGAAATGGTGCAAATATTGGAAAAGCGTTATCCTGACGCAGAGTGCGCTTTACAGTACAACGGCGATCCGTGGCGTCTGCTGGTCATGGGCAGACTGTCGGCACAATGCACGGACGCGCGCGTGAACGTCGTGTGTCAGCGGCTGTTTGCCGAATTTCCGACTGCGGCCGATATGGCCGCGGCACCGATAGAGAGGATAGAATCGTTGGTCTTTTCGTGCGGAGTTTATAAGGTCAAGGCGGCAAATATCAAGGATTTTTCTGCGATCATCTGCGAAAAATTCGGCGGTCGTGTGCCGGACAATATGGATGACCTTCTGACCTTGCCGGGTGTAGGCAGAAAAATTGCAAATCTGATACTCGGCGATATTTACGGTAAGCCCGCGATCGTTGCCGATACGCACTGTATCAGGATATCCAACCGTACCGGACTTTCCGACAGCTTGGTGCCCGAAAAGACGGAAAAAGCACTGCGTGAGCTTGTGCCGGATGACAAAAGCACCGACTTTTGCCACAGGCTGGTCATGTTCGGACGCGAGGTCTGCTCGTCGCGTTCTCCGAACTGCGCCGAATGCCCGTTCAGAGAATACGAATGCAGAATTGATGTGAAAAAGGAGCGAATATGATTAAGCAACCGCTGGCCGATCTTGCGCGTCCGGTATCATTCGATGACGTTGTCGGGGATCCGAAGCTTTTCGGAACGGACGGCATTTTCAGAAAAATGACCGCGACCGGGCATATACCGAATATGATATTTTTCGGTGCCTCCGGTACGGGAAAAACGACGGCGGCGAATATAATCGCCAGATCGTCGGGCAAAACTTTATATAAGCTCAACGCCACTACCGCCGGTATCGCGGACGTGAAGGCTGTGGTCGAGGATACTGCGACACTGCTCGGTACGGACGGGATACTGTTGTACCTTGACGAGATACAATATTTCAATAAGAAGCAACAGCAGACGTTGTTGGAGTATATTGAGGACGGACGCATCACGCTGATCTCATCTACCACCGAAAACCCGTATATGTACGTATATCCTGCCATTATTTCGCGAAGCGCGGTGTTTGAATTCAAGCCGCTTTCAAAAAACGACATCATGCGCTCGCTGAAAAGGGCGGAGAAGATTTTGTCGGAGAATATCGGCAGACCGTTGAATATTTCCGACGACGCGATGATGCTGATCGCGACTGCGTCGGCGGGTGACGCGCGGCGCGCACTGAATCTTTTGGAGAATGTCTCGGCGGTGTGTCCGGATAAAATAACGGAAAACGACGTGCGCACATTCCTGCCGGACGTTATGGGCATGAGCGGCATAGATAAAAGCGGTGACGGTCACTATGATCTTTTGTCCGCTTTTCATAAATCGGTGCGCGGCTCGGATGCCGATGCGGCTGTTTTCTACCTTGCCAAGCTGCTATCGGGCGGTGATCTTTTGTCCGTATGCCGTCGGTTGCAGTGCATAGCGTCCGAGGATATCGGACTCGCATATCCTCAGGCGATAGCGATAGTGCGCGCCTGCGTCGAAAGTGCGAGGGAGCTCGGACTGCCTGAGGCGGTATTGCCGCTGGTCAACGCTACGGTTTTGCTTGCTACTGCGCCGAAATCGAATTCGGCATATCTCGCGTACCATGCGGCCGCAGACGATATATCGTCCGGACTCGGCAATGGGTTTCCGCGCGCAGTGCAGAATACGCATCTTGACGGCGAAAACGCTGACGTGCGCGGACAAAATTATAAATACCCGCACGATTACCCCGACCATTATATACCTCAGCAATATATGCCGAATGATATAAAGGACAGGGTATATTATCACTACGGCGACAATAAGACAGAACAACTCGCGAGACAGTATTGGGATAAGATAAAGAATAGATAAATATAAATATTTAGATATCGGTGACACTATGCACACAAAACATACGATAGTACAGATAGGCGCGGCGGGTCATTACGAATACGCCCTGCCGTGCATGAAAAAATACGGGCTTACACTGACGGCGATAGCCTCCGGCGATCCGGAGGACGATATTTCGCGCGCTGTCACGGATTATTCGTCTTTCTGCGCGCCCGTGCCCGTTTATGACGATTGGCGCAGAATGATTGACGAAACGTCGCCCGACATCGTCATAATCAATTCGGTCATGTGCCATAATGCCGAAATGTGTATATACGCTTTTGAGCATCATTGCCACGTCTTTTGTGAGAAGCCCGTTGCAGTCGATCTCGCCGATTTCAATGCCGTCGACGCGGCTTATAAACGCGCAAAGGCCGAGTACGGCGCGGTATTCTGCGGTATGTTCGGCATATCGTATCTGCCGTGGTTTGAAACGGCAATAAATGCGATAAACGCGGGCGCTGTCGGGAATATACGCCTTGTTTCAGCACAAAAATCATATAAGCTCGGTAACCGGGAGCCGTATTATTCCGACAGAAAAAGGCTCGGCGGTATCATACCGTGGGTGGCTATCCATGCCATGGATTGGATATGCCGTATGACCGATCTGAGGCTTGAATGTGTCACCGCGTCGTCAAGCACGGTATGCAACGGCTCAAACGGTGAGCTTGAGGCGACTGCCGCGATGATGCTTGAATGTAACGACGGCAAGCTGGCCACGATAACCGCGGACTATCTGCGTCCGTCGTCCGCGCTGACGCACGACGATGACAGGATACGTATCGTCGGGTCTGCCGGGATTTTGGAGGTGTGCGACAGAAAGGTATTCCTGACCGACGGATCCGGCAGGCGTGAATTGGATCTGTTGCCACAGGGGGATATATTCGACGAAATGCTGACCGAGATCGAGGGCGGCGCAAAATGCCGGGTCAATGCTGAAGAAACGCTGTATACCACATACGTTTCGCTTGTGGCGCGTGAATCTGCCGATACGGGCAGAAAACTCTGTATCGAAAGGAATTGACACATGTTAAAGGATGTCACGATATATACCGATGGCGCCTGCTCCGGCAATCCGGGGCCGGGCGGATATGCCTGTATTCTGACGTATCACGGTAAAGAAAAGGTCGTTTCCGGCGGTGAACACGATACGACCAACAACAGGATGGAGCTGATGGGCGTGATACGCGGGCTTGAGGAGCTGAAGGTCGATTGCCGTGTTACTGTCGTTACGGATTCAAAATACGTCTGCGACTCCGTCATGAACAAATGGGTATACTCATGGCGCGTCAAGGGCTGGAAAAAATCCGACGGTTCACCCGCACTGAACGTCGATCTGTGGGAACGTCTTTTGCAGTTGATGGAACGCCATGTGGTCACGTTCGAATGGATAAAAGGGCACAACGGGCACCCGTACAATGAGCGTTGCGATATGATTGCAGTCGAAGAAACGGAAAAGCACAGGTGAGCTGTATGAAGAAGATCGTGGTTGGAATGAGCGGCGGGGTAGACTCAAACATCGCGGTAAAAAGGCTTCTTGACGAGGGGTATGACGTCATCGGTGTCACGCTTGTGATGAGCGATGAAACAGATACGTCGGCCGCGGCACATTATGCCGAAAGGCTCGGCATAGAGCATAAAATCGTCGATTGCCGTGAGGATTTTGATAAATTCGTGATCACCGATTTTGTCAATGAATATGTAAACGGACGGACGCCGAATCCGTGCGTGGAGTGCAACAGATACGTCAAATTCCGTCGGCTTTGCGACGTTGCCGCGGAGCTGGGAGCAGACTATGTATCGACAGGGCATTATGTCGACGTCAGAAACGAAAATGGCAGGTTGTATATAGTAAAAGCGCAGGACAGATCGAAGGATCAGAGCTATGTACTGTGGCAGTTGACGCAGGATGAGCTGAAATATCTTATGTTCCCGCTTGCCTCCGACAATAAGAAAAACGTCATGGCGCTGGCGCGTGAAAATGAGCTTGTACCCGAAAGGTACGACGAAAGTCAGGAGATATGCTTCATACCTTCAAACGATCATGCCGAGTACATTGAGCGCAGGAACGGCAAAAAATGGCCTGCCGGATATTTCAAGGATGAAAACGGGAAAATTCTCGGATTTCATAACGGGATAATCAGATATACCGTCGGTCAACGAAAGGGCATCGGTATTTCGTTCGGCGTGCCGATGTTCGTAAAGAAGATAAACGCAACGACAAATACGGTGGTACTGTCCGACAGGGATGTGTTTACATCCACGCTCGTGTGTGATCATCTGAATTTTCAAAAGCTGCCGGAGGGCGAGTACGACGCGCTGCGACTGAGCGTCAAGGTCAGATACTCCGCACCGTGCTCATGCGTCACGGTATCGGTGCGCAACGGCGTCGCGACGGCGTTGTTTGACTCTCCGATACGCGCTGTGACACCAGGACAGTCGGCTGTTTTCTACGACGGCGACGGCGTGGCATTCGGCGGGAAGATCATCTCCGAATAAATATTCGCTTGTTTGGATTTTCTAATAATTCCGTGTTATGTACGCGATTTATTAGAGATATATCTGCTGTTTCGACATTTTTAGATGTGTTATCGTCTTATTTGTGAAAAAGTACAAATATGATAAATATACCGCTTTTTTGACGGTCGGGTGTGACCGCTGAAAAGCGGCTTTTTGTTTTCCGGCGTTGAAGTCACCTCGGAATAATGCCGAAAAATCGCCGTCATTGCTGGCAAATTCCGATCGTGACCGCCGACGCCGACCTATCGGGTGTCAAATGCCGTTTTTTCGATGCGCCGCGATGAAAACAAAGCACGCGGAAAAAGCCGGTAAAAACGATGAAAGTTGCGGCGACAGGCGAATATTATATAAATATTATAACTTGACTTATCTTTTGATCTATGGTAGTATGCAAGCGTTAAAACCACGTGAGTGGCTATTCGCCAGACGGCGAGAAATTCCGGCAATTCCCAAGGAGGTTTTTGATGAAAAAGACAAAGTTTGCGGCAATGTTGTCATTGCTTCTCGCTTGCCTTATGGTGTCGACCTGCGTCCTGTCCGTTTTTGCGGGCGACGTATCTGACAGGGATAAGACTGCTCAGATAGTATCGGACACTGTCAAAGAGGCAATCGAGATACTTGGCGACGTTAAGTGGGAAGAGTATTCGTTGAATATGACGACGCCTAACCCCAAAACAAAGGTGCTTGATTACACGATGTATTCAGGCGCACCGATCAGCGTGAACATCGGCAGTGCCGTTTATGAGCCCGGCGTGAATGTCGACCAAAGCACGTTGTCGTATCAGTTTGACGCAGATGCCAATATCGACGGCGTTAAGTGCGTCATAACTCCGGAGTCCGGCACGGTAACGTGGACGGTCACAGTCCCGGAGAAAGGTCTGTATGCGATCTCGCTTACATATTACGACCTTATCAGCAAATCGACGAACATTGAGCGCACGTTGCGTGTAAACGGCGAGGTGCCCTTCAATGAGGTGCGTAATCTTCTGTTCACAAAGACATGGGCTGATGATTATAAACCTGAGAACTTCGCCGATGACGGTTCTATCATATACGATATCGACGGTAACGGCAATGAACGCCGTCCGGCAAAGAAGCAGACGCCTGAGTGGACCACGATCGATATAGGCGACCCGACCGGATATTATAACGGTATGTTCTTCTTTGCGCTGGAGGAGGGTGAGAATACCATTTCGCTTCAGTCGCAGAAGGAGCCGATGGCGATCAGCGATATTACGGTCAAGGAGTATACGAGGCAGATCACATATGCCGAATATAAGGCACAGATCGAATCAAAGTATTCGCCTGCACCCGCAGATGCCTTTATTAAAATAGAGGCAGAGCGTACGTCCACCGTTTCAGACAGAACTCTGTACCCGATCAACGACGTGTCATCCGCGATCACCAGCCCGCAGAGCGCGACGCACAGCGTCATGAACGCGATCGGCGGCGAAAGCTGGCAGACGATGGGACAGTGGATAGAATACGAATTCACGGTCGATCAGCCCGGTATATATCAGATAGACGCGAGATATATCCAGCAGAAGATCGAGGGTCTGTTCGTATCCAGACGTCTTTACATAGACGGAGTCGTTCCTTTTGCGGAGGCAAACAACATTTCTTTTGAGTTTGACCGTAACTGGCAGGTAACGACATTCTCGGACGGAGAGACGGCGTTTGAATTCTATTTCGATAAGGGCGTTCATACGCTTCGCCTTGAGGTCTGCTACGGCAACCTCGGTAAGACGGTGTCGAATCTGCGTTCGCTGCTCGGTGAGATCAACAACATATATTTGAGGATCCTTCAGATCGCGGGCACGGAGCCCGATGCCAATACCTCGTATCAGTTCTATTCCAGAATCCCCAAGGATATCAAGAGAATAGGTGAAATCGCGAAGGAGCTTGAATCTGTTGCGGCAGAGATCGAGGAGCTCGGCGGCGGTGCCAGCTCAAACTCCGCTACGATAGAGAACGTCGCCCGTGCGCTTGAAAAGATGGCAAAGAACTCCGAGGAGCAGATAGCAAAGCAGTTTACCGCGCTGAAATCTCACATCGGTAATCTCGGTACGTTGCTCAATAAACTCGGAGGTCAGTCGCTTGAGCTTGACTACCTCGTGGTAAGAAGCACGGACAATACCGAAAAGCTCAAGGCAGAGGGTAACTTCTTCCAAAAATCATGGTATGAGATACAGAGATTCGTCGTCAGCTTCACGAGCGATAACTCATCCTTCGCATCCGTAACGGAGGCAGGTGAGGACGCGGTCAAGATCGAGGTATGGACGACGGTATCCAGAGAGAAGACGCCGCTTATCCGTTCTCTCGTCGATGAGGATTTTGCCGCGACGCACTCCGATATTTCGGTAAACCTGAAGATAGTTGCCGCCGGCACGTTGCTTCCTGCTACGCTCGCAGGGCAGGGCCCCGACGTAATGATGGACGTAGCGCAGAGCGACGCGATCAACTACGCGGTGCGCGGTGCGGTGCTTGACGTATCAAAGCTTGACGGTTATGATGAGCTGGCCGCGAAATTCCATTATTCGTCACTTGCACCTCTGACCGTAGCGCTCGGATCGGCCAACGGCCCGAAGGCCGTATTCGGCATTCCGCAAACGCAGTCGTTTGAGGTCATGTTCTTCCGTACCGACGTATTTGCCCAGCTGGGTATCACGGTACCGACAACATGGGATGAATTCTACGCCGTGCTTCCCAAGCTGATGTCTAAGAACTATCAGATCGGAATGCCGAAGTCACTTTCATTCCTCACTACACTCATTTATCAGAACGGCGGATCACTGTATACAAACGAGGGAACAACGATCTCGTTCGATACGGATACGACGCTTGACTCATTTACAGACCTTTGTAATTTCGTCAATCTTTACAGCTGTCCCATCACGTACGATGCGGCAAACCGCTTCCGTACCGGTGAGATGCCTGTCCTCTTTGCTGATTATATTACGTTCTATAACCAATTCACTGTATTTGCGACAGAGCTTAAGGGATTGTGGAGCTTTACCACGATCCCCGGCACGGTCCGCAACGACGGGACGGTAGACTATTCCAATGTTTCCACAATATCCTGCATGGTAATCATGAAAGATGCCGCAACGCGCGGCACGGCAGAGGCAGGATTTGAGTTCATCAATTGGTGGATGCAGGATGACATCCAGGGCGAGTATGCCAATGAGCTTATCGCGCTTCTCGGACCTGCCGGTAAGTACAATTCAGCCAACTATAACGCATTCAACGCAATGCCGTGGTCAAGTAGTGAACTTATAGTACTGAATGAGCTGTTCAGCCATCTGAAGGGATATCCCGAAATGCACGGCGGTTATATCATTCCCCGTTATATGCTGTTTGCGTTCTACGCTACGTATAATAACGGCGCGGTTCCCAGCGACGCCCTCCTTGAATATGTCGACGCTATCAACAGCGAGCTGGCAAGAAAGAGAGAAGAGCTGGAGAACGGAAACGATACAAGCCGTTCATTCTATATCCCGGCAGACTCACTGAGTCAGTAACATACCTTAATATTATAAAGGAGAAAACAAAATGGCTGAAAACACTGTAACAGCGCAGAATGTATCCAGACCGACAGCCAGAAAGGATATGACGATGCTGCAGTGGACATGGAAGGAAATGAAGCGCAACTATCCGGCGTACATCATGTGTATTCCGTTCTTCATGATCTTCACACTGTTCACGGTCGGCCCCGTCGTCCTGTCAGCCTTCTTCAGCTTCACCATATTCAATATGGTCGAGGCCCCGAAAATTGTCGGCTTATCCAACTATATCAGACTTTTCCTTGATGACGATATTTTCCTGTTGTCAGTTAAGAACACACTTATTTTTGCGGTGGTAACGGGACCTGTGTCATATTTCATGTCACTGTTTGTCGCGTGGTTCATCAATGAGCTTCCGCCGAAGATCAGGGCCGTCGTAACGCTTATCTTCTATGCACCGTCTATTTCCGGTGGTGTGTATATGATTTGGGGTGTCCTGTTCTCGTCGGACTCTTACGGCTATGTAAACTCGATACTGCTTGAACTCGATATCATCACGACGCCCATTCAGTTCTTCCAGTATGAGCCCGCGGTAATGCCGTTGTGTATCGTCGTCGCATTGTGGACCTCGCTCGGCGTTTCGTTCCTTGCCTTTATCGGCGGTCTGCAGACGATAGATAAGGCTCAGTTTGAGGCGGCGGCCGTCGACGGTATCAGAAACCGTTGGCAGGAGTTGTGGTACGTCACACTCCCGAACATGAAGCAGCAGCTGCTTTTCGGTGCCGTTATGTCGATCACGAGTTCATTCGGATTCGGTGCCATCGTTACGGCTTTGGCGGGCTTCCCCAGCCAAAACTATTGTGCGCATACGATCGTACATCACCTTGAGGACTACGGCGGCCAGCGTTTTGAGGTCGGTTACGCATCCGCTATCGCCGTCATCCTGTTTGCGGTAATGATAGGGTCAAACGTGCTCGTCAACAAATTACTTTCGAAGGTGGGACAGTGATATGAGTAAAAAGCTTAGAACCAGAAATCATAAAGTCGTCCTTAACCGTTCGGTTGGCGGTGACGCGGGAATTACATTCTTCCTTATCCTGCTCGGCGCGTTTATGTTCATCCCCATGTATTACGCAGTCGTTCAGTCGCTGAAGCCTCTGGATGAGCTGTGGTATTTCCCGCCGAGATTCTACGTCGTTAACCCGACATTCACGAACTTTGCGGATATGTTCACGTCGATGTCAACGTCGTGGGTGCCTTTCTCAAGATACATCTTCAATACGGTGCTTATCTCGGTCGCAGGTACTTTCGGCAACCTCGTATTCGGCTCACTTGCCGCTTACGCTATCGCAAAAATCAAATTCCCCGGCAGAAAATTCATGTTCTCAATGGTGCGTTTGTCACTGATGTTCCATACTACGGTCGCCACGATCGTCAATTTCATGACGATGAGCAACCTCGGATTCATAGATTCATATTGGGCGCTGATCGTTCCCGCATGGGGCGCAACACTCGGTATGTTCCTTATGAAAGGATTTATGGAGTCCGGTGTCAGCGACGCGGTGCTTGAGTCTGCCCGCCTTGACGGATCGAGCGAGCTCCGCACATATTGGGAGATCGCGATGCCGATGGTCAAGCCCGCATGGCTTACACTTATCGTTTACTCATTCAAGGATCTGTGGAATATAGGATCGTCCACGTACATCATGAGTGAGCAGTATAAAACATTCAACTACGCTGTCAACCAGATCGTATCCGGCGGTGTTTCGCGTGCCGGTGTCGGAATGGCGGCCGCGGTTGTCATGATGATCGTTCCCGTCGGCGTCTTTGTCTTCAGCCAGAGCCGTGTCGTAGAAACGATGTCTACGTCAGGTATGAAGGATTAAGGAGGGATAAAAATGAAAAAAACAGCTCGAATTATCACTCTTTGCCTGTGCCTGCTGATGTTTATCAGTGTGCCGGTCAGTGCGGCAAGCACGCCGTACTCCACATATACGTACGATATCAACGGCGATATTCAGCTTTCGCCTCCGGCGTACGCACCTGACAAAGAGGTAACGAATTTTGATATGCATATGGACACTCCGCTGAGCTCTCCGGAGGATATATTCGTAGACGGCAACAAGAATATTTATATAGCCGATACAGGCAATAAGCGTGTTGTCGTATGTGACCCCGATTTTCTGTTCAAATTCGAGATCACGACGTTCACAAATGAGCACGGTGTTCCGGATGCACTCGATAATCCGTGCGGACTTTGTGTAACTGATAAAAACATTTACGTCTGCGACAGCTCAAAGTGCCGCGTCGTCGTATTCGACCTTGACGGTAACTTTGACAGGATCATCTACGCGCCTGAGGCCGACGTTCTCGGTAACGATACGTCTTTCACACCTGTATCTATCGGCGTAGATAAGACCGGCAGAATGTATATCGTATCCAGCCAGACGTATTCAGGTATCTTCTCATACAGTGAGGACGGCGAATTCGAAAGCTTCATCGGCGTACAGAAGGCCAACGTGTCCTGGATCGTCCAGCTTCGTAAAAAGCTCTTCCCGAATGCCGTCATGGAGGATAACCTTACGATGGGCTATCTCAGCCTTGTCGTTGACAATGACGGATTCGTATGGGCTACGGTTGATACCAGCCAGGATGAGAATACCTTCATGTCCGCCATTAAGGGCAATGACGAAAGCTTTGCACCGATCAAGAGGCTTAATGTTTCCGGTAAGGACGTCATGGTGCGCAGCGGCTTCTTCATGCCGGCGGGCGAGATCAGCGCCTTCGGCTTCGGAGATGACTCTGTCACCGACTCTGTTTCGATACTGAGCGATATCGCGCTCGGCCCGAACGGAATGTGGACTGTCATCGATACACTCCGTTCTAAGATTTACGCATACGACGCAAACGGTGTTCTGCTGTTCGTGTTCGGTGATAAGGGCGCTCAGCTCGGTAACCTTAAGGACGCGGTCGCGATCGATTTCTACGGCAGTGACATTTACGTGTTGGACAGAACTCTTAACTCGGTCACGATATATAAGAGAGAAGAGTACGGCGATGCCATCAATATGGCGCTGGAGGACGACATCAACAGAAACTTCAGTGCCGCGCTTGATGATTGGCAGGAAATTCTGAAAAGAAACAACAACTGCGACTCCGCATACGTCGGTGTCGGTCAGAACCTTGTCAAAAACGGGCAGTACAAGCTGGCGCTTGAGTATTATAAGAACGCGGCGGACGTAGAGCATTACTCTACGGCATATAAGCAGGTGCGTAAGGAATGGTGCAATAAATACATTCTGATTGTTCCGGTCGTTGTCGTTGTACTTTGCTTCGGCCTTTCGAAATTCATCAAATATGCCTCGAGAAAGAATAAGATTGGCATGACAAAGGTCGGTAAGCGCACATTCGGTGAGGAAATCATCTACGGCTTCTATCTTATCCTGCATCCGTTCGACGGATTTTGGGATATCAAGCATGAGAAACGCGGCTCCGTGCGCGGCGGTTTGTTCTGGATCGCAATGGCGTGCCTGGCGCTGATCTACCAGCAGGTCGGCACGGCTTGGATGAAAAATCCCGATAAGGATCACGTAAACGTATTCTTTGCTATCTGCACGGTCATCGTACCTCTGGTGCTTTGGATCGTTGGTAACTGGTGCCTGACGACGCTGTTTGACGGTGAGGGCAGTCTGAAGGATATCTTCATCGCAACGTCGTATTCACTTGTTCCGCTGGTCATCCTCGTGATCCCCGCTACGGCACTTTCCAATATTCTCTCACTTGATGAGATGGCAGTATCAACGCTTATCTGCACGGTGTCATACGTATGGCTGGGCTTCCTTGTATTCTTCGGCACTATGACGACGCACGGATATTCAATGGGTAAGAACTTCATTATGACTTTGGCGACTGTACTCGGTATGTGCTTCATCATGTTCCTTGCTATGCTGTTCTCCAACCTTGTCACGAGAATGGTATCGTTCGTAACTGAGATCATCACCGAGCTCGGATACAGAGCACAATAACGGAAAAGGAGAAAAGAATATGAAAAAATTACTTTCAATAATTCTTGCGGTAATGTTTATCGTATCGGCTTTCTCTTTGACCGTTTCCGCTAAAGAGAGTGCGGCAGAGAGCACCGATGAGGTATTCTATAAGTATTACACAACAGAGTATAAGACACAGCAATCAAAGGTCGATACGATGACAAAAATGTTCTCAAACGATGAGTACGAAATGTATTTCGATACGAAGTCGGGTGAGTTTGCGATCAAGACGCTGGCGACCGGCGAGTACGTATTCTCCAATCCGTACGATATCGCCGTAACGTCATCTACGACCGAAACGACCGAAAGCGAATCCAGCAGTGAGACGGCAAACCTTGATAAGAACGCGCTTCTGTCACAGGTGCTGATAGAGTATACGGATACCACGACCGGTATCGCGTCGTATCTTTCCAGCTTTGGCTCCGCGGCAATCGATTCGCAGATCACGTTCAAAAAGCTGACTAACGGCATTCGTGTCGAGTACGCCATAGGTACTGTCGAAACAAAACGCCTTGTACCTATTTATATTGAGAAATCACGTTTTCAGACGATGATCGTCGATGTATTGGAGGCACAGACTAAAAATATGTCGGCGTCAGAGCTTCTGACATATACGCGTATGACAGACGGCACCATCTATCAGCTTTACGATCAGACGGACCCCAACCGTGAATCTGTCATAAACGACTGGCGTGAGGCTTTCTCTTGCCTTGAACACGATCATGAAATGGTCATCTACGTTTTCCAGGGCACAGAGAGATCAAAGTCACAGGTCGAAAAGCTTATTCGTAAGTATTGCCCGTTGTACACTTACGATGAGTTGGAATACGACCACGATCTGACAGAGTATGAGGGAACCGAGAAGGAACCGCCTCTGTTCAGACTTGCGGTAGAGTATACGTTTGACGAGAACGGCTTCATTGCTTCCATTCCGTCAAAGAGTATCAGATACAACAGCACCAACTATACGCTCAACACGATCGTATTGCTTCCGTATTTCGGTTGCACCACGACAAAGACGACAGGTGCCACGTCACGTAACGGCGGATATATCTTTATCCCCGACGGCAGCGGCACACTGCTGGAGTATTATAAGGCCGACGGCACTGTCAAAACAGGCAGACAGTCGACCGGCACGGTTTACGGACTTGACTTTGCCAAGGAGTCGATCTCCGAGACCGGCGCAAACTCAAAGAACGCGCTTATCCCCGTATTCGGCTTGACAGAGCAGTATACCGAAACGGTCACGTCGTCGAGAACGAACCGCCCGGATAAATCCGAGACATTCGATCACGCAAGGGGCTTTGTTGCGATCATTACAGAGGGCGAATCGTTTGCGAATATCGTTGCCGATCTCGGTCAGATGGCATGGTCCGGTCTGAGCACGACAAAGACGTGCGACTATAACACGGTTTACGCCGCATTTGCCGCATCGCAGAACGATGAGGTAAAGATGGGCAGCTCGCTGGGCAGTGCACAGTCGATGTCAACGACGATAGATACCAAATACACAGGTAACTATTCAATCAGATATGTCATGCTGACAGACCGCACGGTCGAGGGCAAGAAGACATATGAGCCGACGTATATCGGTATGGCTGACGCGTACAGAGCATATCTGATTTCCATCGGTGCAATCGACAGACTGACGTCGGCTGAGATCGAGAGCGGTATCCCGCTTTACATTCAGTCATTCGGCGCTGTTAAGGCCGCATCCACATTCATGACGTTCCCCGTGACCGTCACTACTCCTCTGACAACATTTGCGGATGTTCAGACAATGAGCGAGCTTCTGTTCAATGATGGAATAACAAATCAGCGTTTTGTTCTGACGGCGTTCGGCAACGGTACGCTTGAGGTCAGGGATACGAAATATCCGACGTACGTCAATTGGCAGTCAAAGTGCGGCGGCAAGTCCGGCTTGCGTAAGCTGTTGAGCTACTGCGAGGATAACGGCGTCCTGATCTTCCCGAACTACGACTTTATGAACGTCTCCGACTATAAGTTCGGTACATTCTCGTACAGAAAGTATGTCGCAGAAACGATGAGCGGCGTATACGCGATCAAGCGTGAGTACGACCCCATCTATCAGGCATTCCTGCCGGAAGGCTGGGCGAACATCATCTCCTCCGGCGCACTTGCAAAGATTTATGAGAAATTCTCAAAGCAGTACAATAAATACGATATCGGTTCGTTGGCTGCGCTGACGCTCGGTACTGATCTGAGCTCGGATTTCAATGACGAGGCACCGATAACACGTGCGGACTCCGAGGATTACGTAAGGAATCTGCTTGCGGCGATGAGAGAGGACAACGGCAGTCTGCTTGTTTCGGGCGGTAACTCCTACACTTTCCCGTATGTAACGGATATTATTGAGCTCCCGCTTGATAACAGTGGATATTCCATTTCGTCCAATACGGTACCGTTCCTCGGATTAGTGCTTCACGGCTATGTGAATTATGCAGGTGACGCGATCAATATGCAGGGCGACTCAAACTATTTTATCCTCAAATCAATTGAGAACGGCGCAGGTCTTTACTACGTTATTTCATATCAGAATGTCGGCGTGCTTAAGAACAGTGAAAGCTCCGATTACTATTCGGTATCGTTTGATACGTTGTATCCTGATGTTGTTGCTGATTATAACGAGCTGAACAGTGTCATCGGAAATCTGCAGGATGCCACGATAGTATCCCACACTTTCCCGACAGCATACCGTATGGACAAATCGACCGCATCCGTCATATTCGGACTTGACGCTCAGTTCAAGAGCGACCGTGCAACGACACGCGCAACTAACTTTGAGATAATGGCAAGGGTCGATGAGCTTATCAAGAATCAGCAGAATGCCGACGCAGAGATAGTCAAGGAGACTGCCGCGACCGTCGCGTACAACGAGGCAACGGCAAGGTATTCGTTGGTCGAAAGCTTTGCGTCACGTTATTCCGTTTCAAATGTCGTCAGCGTAACATATGAAAAGCCGGACGGCACAAGAAAGACGTTCTACATCAATTACAACACGTTTGACGTTGTCGTATCAGATGAAAATGGTATCTTCACTGTAGAAGCTGAGTCGTATATCGACATTGACACAGCCGCAAAGAGCGATGTCAAGACGTACGATTACACTGAGATCACGGCATACACCTACACGGCTAAACAGCTTTCGGCATTCAATACGGCACTTGCTGAGTACAGGGCCGCACTTGAAAAAGGCAATGCACAGAACATCACTCGTAAAAAGAACGCACTTGACACGGCGATTCAGGCAATGACACCGGCAAATGACGTCATTTCTGTATCAGATACTGACGGCGATGTCATAGTCAACTACAATAAGGCAGGCGTTATAGCCGTCACAGGCGAGTATGAATTCGTTCAGATCGCTTCGCAGGGCTATGCGACTGTCAAGGATTGAAGGGAAGGTGAGATAAATGGATAATGTAAATGTAACAGCGCCGGTAAAGCGCAAGCGTCGCGGCGCATCTCTCACCGAGAAAAAGTCAAGAATGGGTTGGATATTCATCCTCCCGTTCATCATCGGCCTCGTTCTGTTCTATATTGCGATCGTCGCCAATAACCTGCAGTTTTCGCTGGCAGAGCTGAGAAGCAGATCAATGGCACAGGGAGGCGGATATTACCTTGAGTGGGTCGGAATAGATAATTACA
This sequence comes from Clostridia bacterium, assembly GCA_024404445.1. Taxonomy (GTDB): domain Bacteria; phylum Bacillota; class Clostridia; order Oscillospirales; family CAG-272; genus RGIG6816. The sequence continues at coordinate 7,963 of JAKSPY010000009.1, read as the reverse complement.
GGTACATTCTGACCGAGCTTCAGGTACCGAATGCCGAGGGCGAAAACGTAATGTTCCTTGAGGTCCTCGGAACGAGTTTCTTGGATCAGATCGTGGATATCGTTACCATTATTCTTCTGTCACTTTTCGTCGCAGTTCTTCTTAACCAGAAGATGGTCGGCAGGGCAGCGTTCAGAGCGATATTCTTCGTGCCGGTCGTAATCGGCGCGGGCATCATCGCAAAGATCGACTCGTCGGGTCAGAACATCATCCTTGAGGCGATGAGTGACGGTAAGACGATCGAAACGGGCGCCGTCGCCGGCGGAGGCGGTATGACCGGCCTCGTCAGCGCGATGGACGTTTCGATGCTGTTCATGAATCTCGGCTTTGGCTCCGGCCTTGTCGATGTCGTTGTCGGTCTTGTATCCGATATTTACGATATCGTCAACCGCTCCGGAGTTCAGATGCTGATATTCCTTTCCGGCTTGCAGTCCATTTCTCCGGCTATTTATGAGTCGGCGCAGATGGAGGGCGCAACGGGCTGGGAGACGTTCTGGAAGATTACGTTCCCGATGATCAGCCCGATGATCCTCGCGAATGCGGTTTATACAGTCATTGATTCCATGACGTCGGAAAGCAATACTGTCATGCAGGATATTCTGGCGATGGAGGGCTATTCATATAAGGCCGCCGCGTCCAGCATTTACTTCTTCGTGACGGCACTCGCGATCGTTATCGTTTACCTTGTGATGCGCGGATTTGTCTTCTACAACCGCAGAAATGACTGATAGGAGGGGTGATAATAATGGATAACAATAATGCTTCTCCTCGCGTAACAAAGGAGACTAAAAATAAGATCAGAGTAGAGTTTGACCGCACTCCTCTGAAAGAACGTCTGAAGGCCAAATACCTGAACGGCTTTTTCTACAAGAAGGTTGCGCTGGTAATATTCAGATTTGTGCTTTTGCTCGGTCTGTCATACATCATTCTGTTCCCGTTCTTCTCAAAGATATCGGCATCGTTCTTCAGCCCGAAGGACTTCCTGCAGACAGATGTCAAGTACATTCCGAAATTCCCGACGATAGATCAGTATAAATATCTGATAACCGAAAACCATTATCTGAAGGCAATGCTGAATACGTTCCTGCTTTCCGGCATTTGTGCCGTATTGCAGATGGTCGTATGTGCGTTCATCGGATACGGATTTGCTAAGTTCAAATTCAAGGGCAACGGCATCATGTTTGCCGTGGTGCTTATCACGATGATGATACCGCACCAATTCCTTGAATCGTCCATGTATCTGAAATTCAGATATTTCGTCCTTGACGGCACGGGTATTTATTCGGCGCTGGGGTTGACTCAGGGACTGATAAACACATTTGCACCATTGGTAATCCTTTCGCTGACGGGTCTCGCCTTCAAAAACGGATTGTTCATATTCATCATGCGACAGTTCTATAAGGGCGTTCCCGATGAGCTGGAGGAGTCATCATACGTTGACGGCTACGGAGTATTCAAGACGTTCTTCCTCATTATCATTCCGCTTTCCGTCCCGATGCTTGTCACTGTGTTCATCCTCGCGTTCTCGTGGCAGTGGACTGACATATTCTACGTCAATATGTTCCTGCCGTCGAGTAAGACGTTGTTGCTCACCAGCAATGCATTCTGGCAGCAGATGCCCGCAACGCTTGAGGCCGCATCGGCCGCACAGCTTTCAGGCGCAACGGCAGCCAGCGACCTTTACGTCGTGGCAGTCCGCAATACTGCAGGCTTCCTCGTAATTATCCCGCTTATCATCATGTATCTCTTCTGTCAGAGAAAGCTCATTCAGGGTATTGAGCATTCCGGCTTCGGCGGTATGTGATCTGCGGTATGAAAAAAAGGGGCTGTAAATAAATAGCCCCGAAAAAGCGAAAAAAGAAGCTGTAAGAATACCGAAAAGGTAGACTTGCAGCTTTTTTGGTATAATTGAATTGATGAAAACCAATAACACCGAGGTGCATTATACACCATATCAATTAAAATCAGCAGTGGAAATTGAAAAAATAATAGAAATTTCCGATCCGGTATACACATTCGGTGAAGTTTTGAGTCATGTTCTTGTTTTCCTTGATTTTTGAATACTTCATTCAAAAAAGAAATCCGAAGCGAACTTTACCGGTTGCTTCGGATTTTTTGGGCTATTTATTTACAGCCCATTTTGTGCTTCGATTATGTGTCAGGCGTCCGCATTATTGATTTATCATTATGAAATCGGCCTTTTTATACAGCGTTACGGTGACTGTTACGCCAGTGAAGACGGCGAGAACGGCGGTGATTATGATCGTCGGCGTATCCCACCACGTCCCGCCGCCCAGCGTAGGGACGATGTACCCGCAGAAATTATATGTGGCGTGGACGAGTATCGACGGATAAATACTGCCGCATATGAGCATCAGTACCGCGCACATACCTCCGACGAGGAAGGAATAGCCAACCTGCATGATTGTCTGACCGATACCGGCGCCGTCAAGCAGATTGAGCAGATGGAATAAGGCAAATACCGCTGACGATACTATGACCGCCTCAAAAGCCGCTTTTTTGCCTTTGCGGCGACCGAGTATCAGCATGAGCAAGACGCCTCGGAAAGCTATTTCCTCATACACGGCGACCGCGACGCATTGCAGTGCGAACAATCCGATCCAAGTCCATGAATCCGATATATACGCATCGCCGCGAAACAATGAGATGATGGGCATATTGTTGATCGCAACAGCCAGACAGGGAATAGTCAGCCAAATACAGCGCATATCCGCGGAGAATACCTTGTGGCCGAGATTGGCGATCAGCAGGGCGAAAATAGCCGCCGCCACGCATCTGGAAATTATTGTGTCTATTATCGTGTTATGCGTGTCATTGCCGGTGTACTGCGGCGATAATATCCTCAGGATCACGATGATCGCAATACCGACTGCGGCACCGGATATACACAGCGCCTTTGACGGGCGCGCAGATTTATGCATTCTTGTGCCTCCTCGATGATATTGCGAAAAATACGGCACCGCCGATCAGCAAAAGCACTGACACTATCTGAGAAGGCGACAGAAAATCCACGATCAGCTTACCGCGGTAATCGTCGCGGAGAAATTCGATGAAGAATCTGAATATGCCGTATGACATCATATAGATTCCGAGAAGTGCCCGCTTCTTTTTGTTCAGCATTATGATCATCACCGTACACAGCAACGCGAGAAATATCGCCTCAAACAGTTGCGTGGGTACGACCTTGTATCCGAGGTTGGCCATGTGTATACCGTAGAACGCGTCGGTCCGCGCCCCATAACAGCATCCCGCCATAAGACAACCGATTCTGCCGAATGAATGTGCCGCCGGTATTGCACACGCCGCGCAGTCGCATATTTTATTAAACTCTTTTTTTGCACCGAGCTTTCTGCCGGCGATAAAATATACTGCGATGAATACGGACGCTCCGCCGACGAGGCCTCCGGCAAAGGTAGAACCCGTATCACCGTCGATCACGAACGCTCCGCGTGACGGGATATTGTATATCGCCTGCACGGCGATCGATGAAAAATAACCGCCGAAAACGGCCAAAAGGGCACAGATCAGCGTAAGATTATAAAGTCTTGCGTTTATCTGTACCTTGTCGGCACATATTCTGTAAACTGCCAGCGCCGCGACTATCCCCAACGCGAACAAAATGGTGTATAGGTCGATATCGCCAATGATTTCGTACGGATACATGATTTCCTCTTTATTAATGCCCGTACCGGATGTCCGGTACGGGCATTATTTCAAATGAATTATTCTATGCTATCAGTTCTCTTTTTTCTTACCGAGAACAACACCTGCGCCCATAACAGATACGATCACGATTGCCGCGCCTGCGCCGATCGTAGAGCCGCAACCGCCGCTCGACTGAGATGTCGTGGCCTGTGTTGCTCTTGTCTGGATTGAACCCTCAACCGTTACGTCAAATGACGTTGTGAAGCCTGCGGCCTCAACCGTAACTGTCTTTGTTCCGGGCTCTGCAAAGTCATACTTGCAAGTGTAATCCTCAGCAAGAACCGGGACCTTAGAACCGTCCTCGTATACAAAGCTGATTACAAGACCTGTTGTATCAAGCTTGCTCTCAGGAGCGTAGACTGTGCTCTCAGGCAGATTTGTTACCTCAATGCTGCTGGGAGATAAGACGTTGATCTTTGATGTGCCTGTAACATTGATGTTGTAAACATCGTTGACGATGGAAACGGACAATGTGCTCTCACCGAATACTGTCGTATCGTAAACAGGATCCTGAACGTAATCAGACAGACCGGAATCGGAAAGCGTAGCCTCTGTGCCGTCTGTGTAGATGCACTTGATCGTGAGCTTTGACTTGTCAATGGCGGTGTTGTACTTGACGTCGCCGATATCATTGACTGTAATGCTCTCAACGTTGATTACGTTTACCTTGAATGTGGGAAGAGCGCCTTCGCTGTTTCTGCCGCCGTAGTAGTTGACTGTAACGATCTGCTCACCGACTGCCGTATCGGAAATCGTGACGTTGTTAACGGAGGGGATGATACCCTCGTAGATCTTGCCGTCCTTGAATGTTACGTTGATCTTAAGACCGCTGATATGCGATGTTGAGAAACCGCTTGCGACCTCGGATGCCTTGAATGTTGTCGTTGTAGGTGTTTCTGCGATTTCAACGTGATCGATACCGATAACCTTTACGTTGTATGTGATCGGTGTCGTTGTTGTGCCGTACTTAAGTGTGACTGTCGCATTGTCATTCTCGCTTGTGAAGTCATAGTTACGTGTACAGTCTGTGATGATCTCAGTCGTGCCGTCATCGTATGTCGCCTTGATCTGAAGACCTGTAAGGTCGATCGTGTCGCCGACGTAGTATACGTTCTTTTTGGGAGCGGAAACAAGCTCTATGGATGTAACGCTCTCCTCACGAGCCTGAAGCTCACTCTTGTAATTCTTGCAGTAATCCTCTGTACCGATAACGATGTAGTCGATATCGAGTGACGCGGACTTATATGAGCCTGTACCGTCTGTTACGTTGTAGCCGAACGGGAAAATCGCAAATGTGCAAAGCAGACCGCCCCATGCGTTACCTGTGCCGTTATCAGTATGTGCCATAGCGGCGTTGAGCTCGCCCATATCAAGGACGTATGTCTTCCATTCGCCGGAGTTAGGCTCGATATCGGCATTCGTTGTTGTTCTGTCCATGAATTTTGTTCCGCCGTTTGTAACATTCGTTACCCAGCCGAAGCCGATCTTTGATGCGGAGGAATTGTTTCTTACGCGGATAGCGATGTGAGTCGCTTTCGGCTCAGCACCGATGACGATGGAAGAGGGGGAATCCTCAAGGTCAAAGAAGATACCGGGAACAGCCGATGTATCGATCGATGTAAGTGTGAGGTATTCGCCGTCTGCGCTCAGTGACCATTCAAGGTGAGGCAGGTTGCCGGAGCCGTGAGCACCGGAGATCCATGCGTTGTTCGGATAGTACCATGTGCTGCTGTAGAAGTCGTCATCCCAGAACTCATCGCTGGAAAGAGTAGTAAACTTGCCGGTTTCCTCATCGTACATTGAGTACGTGTCCTCCTGAGAGTTGTAAAGACCGTAGATCTCGACATCACCGTCAGTGAACGTGAAGCCCTGAAGGTTTGAGCTTACCCATTTGCCGGTCTCGTCATCGTATGTTGCCCATACGTTGTTCTTCTCATTGAAATCAAGGCCCTTATAGGAAATGGTATAAGTCTTGTTGTCGTTTGCGTCTCTCGTCTCTTCGGAAGTGAAGTTGTTACAGTAATCCTGTGCGAATACTGTTGCGGACATAGATAATACAAGTATGACCGCGAGAACGATAGCTAAAAGCTTTTTCATTGAAAAATTCCTTTCGTCAATTTAATAAATTTGCCGTGGTTATAAGCCTGTAATATTATAGCATATATATAGTATAAATGTCAAGGTCTGTATATGACATTTATACAAAAACGACTGCATGGCGCGAACGTTTTTTATTTATTTTTTGCCGCGCGTTCTTTTTCGTCGGCCTCGCGTTCCGCCTGCGACGGACGGAGATACGTCGGCCTCATCGTCAGGTCTGTCAACGACTGCGGATCGTCACATCCGTCTATGATATCTGCGGCGGCTCGCGCGACACTGTACGCGCTTGACATCCGCAGCTTATACGGCGTTTCGCCATCCGGCGTGATGCCGTTTTTTATTGCCGGCTCATATCCGTCGCCGACGAGGATAACGGACTTTCCGGCCAATTCACCGGCCAACAGCTCTGCGGGAGTGAGCGCGTCCGGCTTAATTCTTACAGGCCTTGTGCCGCCGGTATACAGCGCGTTATACAGCTGATTGCGCCTTGCGTCCATGACGGCGCATATGATCCTGTCGCCGGAAAAATCGCATACGTTATATGCCAGCGCGTCAAGCGTCGGAACACCGACACACGGCTTATTCTTCCCGAATGCCAACCCTTTTATTATAGACACGCCTATGCGCACGCCCGTGAAGGAGCCGGGCCCGACAGTGCAGGCAAAAACGTCAATGTCGTCAACACTCAGATGCGCGCTTTTCAGCGCCGACTCCACCATTGAAAGCATAGTTTCGCTGTGAGTCAGTCCCGAATTCAGCGTATATTCGCATATTAACTTCCTGCCGTCGCATATTGCCACCGACGCTACGTTTGCCGATGTGTCTATCGCTAATACTTTCATTGTCTGTGATCCTCGATCGTGATTTTTCTGTCGTTTACGTCGCCGTCAAGCTTTTCGATTTTTACGCTCACGTGGGCTTCGGGTATGAAATTCGAAATGTTCTCACACCATTCGGCAAACGATATGCCCGTGTCGATCATATCAAAAAAGCCGATAGAGCACAGCGAATCCTCACTGTCTATCCTGTACATATCAAAATGGCGCATCGGCACGGCGCCGCGGTATTCATTGACTATCGTGTATGTCGGGCTTTGCACGCGTGAACCGGGCGCGAGACGCCTTGCAGCACCTCTGACGAACGCGGTCTTTCCTACGCCGAGGTCGCCGTACATCGCCACGAAATCACCGGCACGGAGCGTGGCGGAAAAGTCATATCCGATCTGCTCCGTTTGCTCCGCGGAATGGGAAAGATATTCGACCATTACGATTTCCTCACCAGACGGTCGATCCCGCTTTGCATTGCCGAGATCAGCGCGTCTATGTCGTCAGTTGTGTTTGTCTCGCTCAGGCTGATTCTGATCGTGCAATCAGCCTCATCATCCGAAAGCCCGAAGGACTTCAGCGCGGCGTCGGTATGACTGCCGTTTGATGAGCACGCCGATCCGCTGGATACGAATACGCCCTCGGACGACAGATGGTGAAGCATTGTTTCGCTCTTGATCCCCGGCACTGTCACACTGACAATGTGCTTTGCCTTTCTTTCGGTTTGCGGGGTGTTCACGTGGATCTGCGGCATGGCGATAAGCTGTGAGCCGAGATATGCGCGGAGGGATGACAGCTTGACGGAAAAATCGGCAAAATTCGCGCTGTGATATTCCGTCGCTGCCCCGAAGCCGACTATGCCGATCATGTTTTCAGTACCGGAGCGCATGCCCTTTTCCTGACCGCCGCCGAATATGATAGGGCAGAGTGCCCTTGTTTTTACCATTCGCTCATTCTGATATAAGGCCCCGATGCCCTTCGGCGCGCCGATCTTATGCCCGCTGACACTGATCAGATCCGCATCGAGTGACGCCAGGTTCTTGTCCAACTTCATAAATCCCTGTACGGCGTCGGTATGGATGATGACGTCGGGATTTCTGTCCCTTGCGGTCGCGGCTATGCGGTCAATGTCGTTGACGGCACCCGTTTCGTTGTTGACCAGCATCGCGCTGACGAGTATCGTGTCGCGGTCGACCGCACGTTCATACGCCTGATAATCCCATACACCGCCGGGGGTATCGATATAAACGACCTTGTATCCGAGGACGGCGAGA
>JAKSPY010000089.1 GCA_024404445.1 Clostridia bacterium | reverse complement strand
TAGCTATACGACCGTGTTTGCCGATGACCTTGCCCATATCGTCGGGAGCTACGACCAGCTCAAGCACTACGTGGCGTTCATCGGATTCCTTTTCGATGACCTTGACCTCATCGGGATTGTCAACAATTGCCTTGGCAATATTGGCAAGCGTGGTGTTCAAATCAATCATCGCTCACCCCGAAATCAATCAGCGAGACCGGCCTTCTTGAGGAGGCTCTTAACTGTTTCAGTGGGCTGTGCACCGTTCTTTACCCACTCAGCTGCCTTGTCTGTATCGACCTTGAGTGTTGCGGGATCTGTGTTGGGATCATAGTAACCGAGCTCTTCGATGAATCTGCCGTCACGGGGATAACGTGAATCCGCTACTACAACTCTGTAAACGGGTGCTTTCTTTTTGCCGATTCTTGTAAGTCTGATTTTAACTGCCATTTCTCTTTCCTCCGAAAATTCTGTTATATTTTTTTATTTATAATTTCAACTTTGGGTTGAAGCTTATACTGTGTTAAAAGGGAAGCTTGCCGAGGCGCGACAGCTTTTTCATATTGCCGCCGGATAACTGCTTCATCAGCTTGTTCATCTGCTCAAACTGCTTCAACAGCTTGTTCAACTCCTCGACTGTGGTGCCGCTGCCGTCCGCGATACGTTTTTTGCGTGAATAGTTAATTATCTCCGGCCTTTCGCGCTCCGCCTTTGTCATCGAAAGTATCATCGCGGCCTGACGGTCCAACAGCTTTTCATCGAATTTGGCATCCTTCAGCGCGGCACTGTTCATGCCGGGGAGCATACCCGCGATCGACTCCATTGAGCCCATGCCGCGCATCTGTCCCATCGTATCGAGGTAATCTGTCAGCGTGAAACGCTGTTTTCTGATCTTCTCCTCCAGCTCGGCAGCTTTTTTTGCGTCAAAGCTCTGCTGTGTCTTTTCTATCAACGACAGTACGTCGCCCATTCCGAGAATACGCGATGCCATTCTGTCGGGGTGGAATACCTCGATCTGATCGAGCTTCTCGCCCGTGCCGATGAATTTGATCGGCTTGCCCGTCACATGCTTTACCGAGAGTGCCGCACCGCCACGCGTATCACCGTCCAGTTTCGTCATTACGACGCCCGTGATGTCAAGAAGCTCATTGAACTTCTGCGCGACGTCAACGGCCGACTGACCTGTCATCGCATCGACGACCAAAAGAATCTCCGACGGATTCACGGCCGACTTTATGTTTTTCAGCTCATCCATCAGCTCTTCGTCGATCTGCAAACGACCTGCCGTATCGATAAAGACCATGTCGCAACCGTTTTTTATGGCGTGCGCCACGGCGTTTTTGGCTATTTTGACGGGATCATCGGACGTTTCATCCGCGTAAACAGGAACGTCGATCTTTTCACCGACTATCTGCAGTTGCTTGATCGCGGCGGGACGGTAAACGTCGCACGCGGCCAGCATAGGCGTTTTGCCTTGCTTTTTCATCATGGCTGCCAGCTTGCCGGAATGTGTCGTTTTGCCCGCGCCCTGTAAGCCTATCATCATGACGACCGTGGGTGGCTTCGGCGCTATCGTCAGCTTTGACTCGGTGGAGCCCATCAGTGCAGTCAATTCCTCATTGACTATCTTTATGACCTGCTGTGACGGTACGAGGCTCTCCAGAACCTCGGCGCCGACGGCACGCTCCGTGACCTTATTTATGAAATCCCTGACTACCGAAAAATTCACGTCCGCGCTCAGCAGTGCCATTTTTACGGCACGCATACCCTCGCGCACGTCTTTTTCCGTTAGTTTGCCTTTGTTTTTGAAATGCTTGAATGCCTCAGACAGTTTATCGGAAAGAGATTGAAACATTTTTCTCCTTTCATTCGTCCGCCGAGGTGACGGCGGTCAGCACAGCATACGCGCGGCGCGCCCGATCATCGTCTATTCCTGCGATAAGCGACGACGCTTTGTCGATATCGGAAAGCTTTTTTGTAAAGCCGAGCTTCCGTTCATACAGGGTCAATGCCTCTTCGCAACGCTTCAGACTGTCGCGCACACCCTGTCGGGAAATGCCCATTTCCTCGGCTATTTCTCCTAATGACAGATCATCGCCGTAATACAGCTCAAACATCTGCCGCTGTGCCTCGGTCAACAATGCGCCGTAGGTGTCGAACAGCGGTAAGAGCGACAAATTCTTCTCAAACACGGTTGCCCTCCGCCTGTAAAGCAAAATGCTTTACACACTATATCACACCGTTTCCCGTTTGTCAATGCTTTTTTTGATATTTTTTCATTATTTGACGGGTAATATCCGACATTATTTATATGAAGCGGAGTGAATCCGGCAATATTAGTCATATGCGGACCGGCGGGTAAAAAAATAATAAAAATCATTTATTGCTATTGCAATTTCTAATCCCCTGTGATATGATAGGAATAAAGAAAGAGGTGACGGATATGATGATAACAACGAAGGGCAGATATGCGCTTCACGTTATGGAAGATCTGGCCGTCCACGGCGGTGACGACCCCGTGTCGCTGAAGGATATCGCCGACAGACAGAATATATCCATGAAATACCTTGAATCCATAGTCAGTATGCTGAATAAGGCCGGCTTTGTCGAGAGTTATCGCGGCAAAATGGGCGGATATCTGCTTTCGCGCACACCGGACAGATATACGATCGCCGAAATACTTGAGCTGACCGAGGGTACGTTGGCACCGGTCATGTGCCTTGAGAACGGGTGTCCTAATTCGGATGGCTGTCTGACGTTGCCTCTGTGGCAGAATCTCGATAAGATAATCGGCGATTATCTCGGCGGAGTTACGCTCGCCGATATCGTTGAACAGAGGCTAGAAAAGATATGATCTATGATTCCGTAACGGAGCTGATCGGTACAACGCCGCTTATCAGACCCGGCGGATACATGAAGGCACACGACATAAACGCCGAGATACTCGCAAAGGCGGAGTGCTTTAACCCCGCCGGCAGCTCAAAGGACCGCGTGGCTCTGTCGATGATAGAGGACGCCGAACGAAAGGGCAGGATCCATAAGGGCTCCGTAATCATTGAGCCTACCAGCGGAAACACGGGGATAGGTCTGTGCGCCGTTTGTGCCGCGCGCGGATACTGGGCGGTCATAGTCATGCCGTCAACGATGTCCGATGAGCGCAAAAAGCTCGTTCGCGCCTATGGGGCGGAGTTGGTGTTGACAGACGGCGCGCTCGGTATGCAGGGCGCCGTAGATAAGGCAAATGAGCTTGCGGCGTCAAATCCCGACGCGCTGATAGCGGGTCAGTTTGTAAATCCCGCAAATCCTGACGCGCATTATCGCACGACGGGTCCGGAGATATGGAACGACACGAACGGACGTGTCGATATTTTCATCGCCGGTGTCGGAACGGGCGGCACCGTCAGCGGTGTCGGCAGATATCTGAAGGAAAAGAATCCCGCCGTCAGGGTCGTCGCGGTTGAGCCGACGACGTCGCCGCTGATCTCAAAGGGCTATTCCGGACGTCACGGCTTGCAGGGCATCGGTGCGAATTTCATTCCCGATAATTTCGACGCGTCGGTCGTCGACGAGGTCATGACTGTGTCGGATGGCGACGCGTACGGGGTGTGCAGAAAAATAGCGGAGTGCGACGGACTTTTGGCGGGCATTACCTCCGGAGCGGCGGTCTTTGCGGCCACGCGTATCGCCAAACGTCCTGAAAATGCCGGAAAGACGATAGTGGCGTTTATGCCGGATAACGGTGAAAGGTATCTTTCCACGGCGCTGTTTGAATAAGACTGCTGAAAAAACAGCCGTTTCCGCGGTTTTTGCGGCTCTGACGTTTGTTTTCACTCTGATTTCGTTTCCCGTCGGTGCAGGCGGATATGTAAATCTCGGTGACGCGATCGTCCTGATATGTGCATATGCCTGCGGAGGGCTGTACGGCGCACTGTGCGCACCGTTCGGCGCGGCAATCGCCGACGTTGTGCTCGGATTTGCGGTGTATGCTCCGGCAACGTTTGTCGTGAAGCTGACCGTTGCCGCGGTATCATACTGTGCGGTGTGCAAAAAATATAGAGGCTCATACGCCGGTCGCGCTTTGCGCTTTGCCGCCTGTGAGCTGATCATGGTCGCCGGATATTTCGTGTACGATTATTTCGTACTCGGCTACGGTATCGGCGCCGTGTACAACAGTATTTTCAATTTGATGCAGGGCGCGATATGCGCCGCCGTATCGTCGTTTATCGTCAGGGTGATCGGCAAATACGGAAAAATGTTCAGATAATCTATTTTTGAAGGAAGGTCAGTGTATGATTGTTTATGCAGACAATGCGGCGACCACGGCGATGAGCCCCGCCGCAAAAAAAGCTATGATCGATTGTATGGAAATGACGTACGGAAACCCGTCCAGCCTCCATACCATAGGTCAGCAGGCGGCAGAGGCGCTTGCGGATGCGCGCCGCACGGTGGCTCAGTGTATCGGATGTGACGAATCGGAGGTGTATTTCACTTCCGGCGGCAGTGAGGCGGATAATCAGGCTATCGTGTCCGCGGCCATGCTCGGCGCCAGAAAAGGCAAAAAGCATATCATCTCAACGAAATTTGAGCATCATGCCGTATTACACACGCTGGAAAAACTGAAAAAGCAGGGGTTTGAGATAGAGCTTCTTGACGTTTATTCAGACGGAATCGTCGTCCCGGAGGATTTGGATAAGGCCATACGCGACGATACCGCGCTCGTGACCGTGATGTATGCAAACAATGAGATCGGCACGATCCAGCCGATAGACGAAATCGCCGCAATATGCAAAAAGCACGGCGTCATCTTCCACACCGACGCGGTACAGGCGGCAGGTCACCTGCACATAGACGTCAAAGAGCAGGGTATAGATATGATGTCGATCGCCGCGCATAAATTCCACGGGCCGAAGGGCGTCGGCGCACTTTATGCACGCCGCGGCATATTCCTGTCAAACATCATAGAGGGCGGCGCACAGGAAAAGGGCAAACGCGCCGGAACGGAAAATCTGCCCGCAATTGTCAGCATGGCAACGGCACTGAAAGAGGCGTGCGACAATATAGATAAGAATTCGGAAAAGCTGACGGCACTGCGCGATAAGCTTATCGCGGGTATACTGACGGTGCCGCATTCGATCCTGAACGGAGACGCGGTAAAACGTCTGCCGGGCAACGTGAACGTCTGCTTTGAGGGTATTGAGGGCGAGAGCCTTCTGCTCATGCTTGATATGAACGGAATTGAGGCATCGTCCGGCTCGGCCTGCACGTCCGGCTCGCTTGACCCCAGCCACGTATTGCTGGCCATAGGCAGACCGCACGAGGTTGCGCACGGCTCCTTACGTCTGTCGCTATGTGAGTACAACACAGAGGAAGAGGTTGATTACATCATATCAAAAATACCGGGTATCGTTCAGTACCTCAGAAATATGTCGCCCGTATGGGACGAGCTTGAAAAAGGAGAGAGAAATCATGTTATATAGTGAAAAGGTAATGGATCATTTTCAGAATCCGAGAAATGTAGGTAAGATCGACAACGCGGACGGCGTAGGTGAGGTCGGCAACGCAAAATGCGGAGATATCATGCGTATGTACATCAAGGTCGAGAACAACGTGATCACCGATGTCAAATTCAATACTATCGGTTGCGGATCGGCGATCGCCACCAGCTCCATGGCGACCGAGATGATCAAGGGCAAGCCGATAGAGGAGGCACTCACGCTGACGAATAAGGCCGTGGTCGAGGCGCTCGACGGTCTGCCGGCACATAAGATACACTGTTCAGTACTCGCCGAGGAGGCGGTAAAGGCGGCTGTCAAGGATTATTACGATAAAAACGGCATTGCCTATGACGAGGAGCTGTTCAAAAACTGTCATTCATGCGAGCAGTGCGAAGGCTGATAACGAAAGGGGCTGTAGATAAAGGCTCTGTGTCAATAGTTGGGGTAAGGAGACACTGATGCATTCGAGTGGCGTACTACAAAACTGATAGAAGA
>JAKSPY010000088.1 GCA_024404445.1 Clostridia bacterium | reverse complement strand
GGATCTCGGATTCGGGAGGTTTTGTTATGGCGGTATGTTTTCGTTTTTGTCGCGTTACAGTTTTTTGATCAGGCTCTTATAGAATTCCACCGCGGGAATAAGCGCCGATACGTCGATATTCTCGTCCTTTGCGTGCATGGTGCCGAGCTGTTCGCCGGAAACACGGAACGGCGCAAAACGGAAGACATTGTCGGACAATTCACTGAAAAATTTTGAGTCGGACGCACCGGTCGCAATAAACGGTATCGTGACAACGCCGGGGAAGTTTTCGGCGATGGTCTGCTCTAAAAATCTGAACTGTGCCGTATTGCAGTCGCTGACCGCGGAGCCGTATCCCGGGTCCTGCTGAATGATCTCGACGTCGTACTTCTTTGCGATCTTGCCGAGTTTTTTCATTATCTCGTCCTTATCATCGTGATGAGCCCTGCGCATATTGCCGATCACGTAGGCCTCCGTGGGGATCACGTTGCACGCGTCCGATCCTTTGGCCTTTGTAAAGCACAGCGTCGTTCTGACCATCGAATTTGTCCTCGTCGATATCTGCGGCAGTTTTTTTGCGAGAATATGTCTGAAAGCGCCGGCGTGTCTGAACACAAACCCCTGCATACCGGACATTTTCTGTGAAAGCTTGCCGAACATTTCGATCGTGACGGGGCTGATCATCGGCTTGAATAGATCATGCTTTTCGACGTCAACGATGAATTTAGCCAGCCTGGAAAGCGGGTTGTGCTTATCGGGTGTCGACGAATGACCGCCGCATGATCTTGCGACAAATCTCAGATCAATGCAATCCTTTTCGCCCAATGCCACCATCGCGTATTCGCCGTCGGAGATACCTGTGGGATCACGGGAGATCATTCCGCCCTCATCCATGGTGAAGTCGAAGCGCACGCCCCTTTTTTTCAGCACGTCGGCGATTTCGTTGGCTCCGGCTTGCGTCGTTTCCTCGTTGCACGCCGATTCGACGTATATGGATCTGCCGAATTCATATCCCTCCTCCAGCAATTCCTCCAACGATGTGAGTATCGCCCACAGGTCGCCCTTTGTGTCCAGCGTGCCTCTGCCGTACAGCTTGCCGCCGTCGACAGTCGCGCAAAACGGCTTGTGAGTCCAATCCCCGTTTTCGGGCACGACGTCATGATGCGACATGAACAATACGGGATCGGCATCGCATTTTACGATGTGCGACAGCAGTATTGAGCCGTGAAACTCCTCATATTCAAAAGTATCGAATACCCGCGGAAACATTTCTCTGATCAGGCGGTGAAATTCCGCAAAGGCCTCCCCGTTCGGTGTGGCAGTGTCGGAAATTGTCGGCACGTTGATCATACGCGACAGTCCGTCGATATATTTTATTAAGCGTTCATCATCCATGTCAATTCGCTCTCTTTCCGTTTATTGTGCCTGTATGGCGGTCACGACGCACATTGCGTCGCTATCCCTTATTGTATCGCAAACGTGAGCCCGATGCAAGTGTTTTTAATAAATATGCGTCATCGGTGTGTAGATCGTAACGGGGATCGGGGCGCAAATCAGTACCGGGATTGACAATCCGAAAGAAAAATGTTATAATGTGTCGGTAAAACTAACCGAAAGGCGGAATATCAACATGAGTCAATTGACAGTTGAGCGTGAATATGAAAAGGCAAAGGTGCTCGTCCGGGATATGTGCACCGTTCGTTTCCCCGGTAAGGTAGAGACGGAGTACAAGCGTCACCTGCGGATTTTTGTGGAGCTGATCCAGGGCATAATGCTGTATGCCGTGTTCAATGACAAAAAGGTCGAAACGGCGGAACGCGATCTGATCATTGCCATTTCGGAATCCGGAAATGTTTTCGACCTCATCAACAGTCAGGCGAAATGCGGCAACTCCGCATGGCAGGATATCAGAATCGAGGAGCTGGATAAGCTCACTCCGGAACGGCAGGACGAGGTCCTGCGCATTCTGCCCACGGCGATGGAATTGGCAATACAGACATTCATTACGAGCTTTGCCGAAATGGACTACGCCATTACGCCCAGAGATTATCTGGCTGAGCTTAAGGATATCGTCGAAAAGATCACCGTTGACGCGATACTTTCAGACGGAGACGATCGTGATTCGCCTCGCGCGCAACGCGAATATGAGGCGTCACGCGCCGCGTTCATTGCGCTGTTCAAAAAGAAATGGGAGGCACATTCCCCCTCGCTGTTCCTCCCGGATATGTGATCATAAAAACTCCCGACCGCACAGCGGTCGGGAGTTTTCTGTATAAGCTGAACAAAATGTATCAGGTATTATTTACCGAACAATTCCTTTTTGGTCTCTTGTCTCTTTTCCTCGGTCCAATCGCCCTTCTCCCTGGACTCTTTGCGAATGGTCTTATATTTATCAACGATACAAGCCACACATACTATTGAAAGATACATCATGGCAAAACCGACCGTCTCACCGATGTCCTGGATTATCCAACGATGATCGGGATCCGGGAAATCGGATATGAAATACGGGATATTATTGATGACCGTGATAGCTATAAGGACGACGGAAGACGCCTGGCACGCACGAATGAATTTCGAGCCACCGACATGGTTTTCTCTTGCGAACATGTAGGATACAATGAGAATAATATCGACTGAAAGCTTGACTATGAACAGCACGTTATTCTTGACCGGATTATTGTGGCAGTTCTTAGAGAAGAAGTAGAGGTCGTACATAAAGGTTATGCCTAACATAGTGCCGACGACACCCTTTGCCGTGTTTTCCAGATGCTTTGCGGTGGAAATCACCAAGGCTACTATGCTTAACGCAAGGATCAACGTAGCATATTCGGCAAAAATGTTATAGTTATGACTGTAATTCATGAGGACAGCAGAATTGACCAAAAGGCCGATAACAGAAAGCAGGGCTGTTATGCTGAATGTGTAACGATTGGTAAAAATTTTGTCAATGAATTTCATTTCGTTTCTCTCCTTTGAGCATATATTGACAGAATATCTTAATTGAGTCTGTGATAAATTTAGCATAAATAACATGGGTTGTCAATAGTTTTTTGTGAATTATCCGAAACAAGCGCGAATAATCGTGATCCCGTTTCGTCGCGGAAAAGACGCGTGACGATTTGTATCAGAAATCCAATTCCGCGATAGACACACAGCCCTTGTTCGGTATCTCTCTGGTCACCCAACCGCAGGTCGTGATATAGTATTTGCCGTCGCTCGGTATGATCTCGCCCGCGTGGCTTTTCAGCATGGTGATCGGTTCGGCCCCACCGTTACCGCCGTTATATTCCCCGAAATTTTTCGCGTCGGCGGAATAAAAAACCATAGTATCGTTATACGTTTTCTGTCCGGAATCTGTATAGGTGACGAACAGATAATACCCGTCGTCCCGTTTTACGACAAAGGGAGACTCAAACGCGCCCCACGCCGGGGTCAACGGTGCGTCCTTCCCGGAGGTCAGGGCATAACCGCAGAAATTCCAATCGGTAAGGTTTTCCGAGGTCATGACCGATATACAGCCGCGCCCGTTGTACAGACCCGCCGCGTACATCAGATATTCATCGCCGACTTTTATCACGAAATGATCCCTGTGCACGGCAAAGATGGGATTTCCGTTCAGTCTGATCTCGTACCCCATCCACTCCTTCAGATCAACGGAAACCGCGAGCTTGGTCGGGGAAGGTCCGTAAAACATATAATAGACGTTATCCTTTTCGATCACACACGGCGCCCATGCCAGGACTCCGGTATCTACGGACTTGCAGTCCTCGACAAACGGCTCATTCAGGCTTGCCCCGTAGGCGTTGACAAAATACCTCTCGTTTGAGGGCTTCCCGTCAAAGCCGGTGATACCGATCAACCGATAACCGTCCTTGCATCTGATCACGGTATGGTCGTTTACATATTTGCCGAATTTCTCCGGCCTGAATAAAATTTTCCAATCGGAAACGATTCTCGGTATGTGCATGGTGTCCTCCGTTTTTATGTCATTTTGATTTGTCAAATACATTTTATAGCATATTCCCCGCAAAATCAAGTCGGAACTTCGATTTTCGTTATGATGTCGCGGACGTCACGGCCGCGTGGCGGCGTCATGTCGGCTTACGCAGATTTTATTAAGCGCCGCGCCGTAAATTTCATGATTTTACTTGCACTTTCACGTTTTTTTGTCTATAATGAAGAAAACACAGGAGGCGCGTATGAAAAAATTGCTTTTGTCCGGCGGAACGGTCATAAACGTATTCACCGGCGAGTTGGAAAAAGCCAACGTATTGATATACGATACCCATATCGTCGGGGTGGGGGATTATACAGCGGAGGACGCTGACCTCGTGGAGGACGTGACCGGAAAGCTGATCTGCCCCGGATTTGTGGATGGGCACATCCATATTGAAAGTACTATGCTGACGCCTGCGGAGCTGACGCGCGTCTGTCTGCCGCACGGCACGACAGCCATCGTCGCCGACCCGCACGAGATCGCCAACGTCTGCGGCAAGGCAGGTATAAACTATATGTTGGAAATGAGCGAGGGACTGCCGATGACGGTCTATATCATGTTGCCGTCATGCGTACCCGCAACACCGTTCGATGAATCCGGCGCTGTGCTGACGGCTGACGATCTGCGCCCGTTTTACGCAAACCGCCGGGTGCTCGGCCTTGCCGAGATGATGAATTACGTGGGCGTGGTAGCGGGGGACCCGGACGTCATGGAAAAGATCACGGACGCCCATGCCCACCGCCGCGTGGTTGACGGTCACGCGCCGCTTCTGTCCGGAAGGTCGCTGGACAAATATTTGCTGGCCGGGATACGCTCCGATCATGAGTGTTCCTCGCCGGAGGAGGCAAAGGAGCGCATCCGTAAGGGGCAGTGGGTCATGATCAGGCAGGGGACGGCGGCGCGGAATCTGACCGGACTGCTACCGCTTTTCGATGAGCCGTTTTCACACCGTTGTCTGCTCGTCACCGACGATAAGCATCCCGCCGATCTGATTGCCGACGGGCATATCGACAGCATCATCCGCGCCGCGGGGAAGGCAGGCAAATCGGTGATCACAGCCATTCAGATGGCGACTATCCGCGCCGCGCACTGCTTTGAATTGCAGAATGTCGGTGCTGTCGCGCCCGGCTATAAGGCCGATCTGCTGATACGTGACGATCTGGAGACCGTCGCTGTCCGTGACGTCTACTGCGCCGGCAAAAAGACAGTCGAAAACGGTAAAATACTCCCGTTCGCCGAGCCGGTCGCCAAAGACGAAAACCGCAAAACGGTGCTTAACTCATTCTTCATCGATCCTCTTACGAAAGATGATTTCCGTATTTCGGAAAGCGGATCGAAATGCCGCGTCATACGTATCATGCCGGGACAGCTTCTGACAGATGAATGGATCACTGAGGTGGACCGCGATCGTGATGACGGTATCGACGTCGCGCGCGATATTCTGAAGCTGGCGGTCGTTGAGCGCCATATGCACACAGGGCATAAGGGGATAGGATACATCAACGGGATCGGACTGAAAAAGGGAGCGATCGCCTCATCTGTTTCTCACGATTCACACAATCTGATCGTGATCGGCACAAATGACGCCGATATGGTCGTCGCCGCCAATCGTATTCTTTCCATGGGCGGAGGTAACGTCGTGGCGGCAGACGGAAAGGTTATCGCCGAGATGCCGCTGCCCGTGGCGGGCCTGATGACCACGGCGCCGGCGGCGGAAATCGCAGAGCAGAACAGACGTGTCAGACAGGCCGTTCACGCGCTCGGCGCGCCGGAGACGGTGGAGCCGTTCATGAACATGGCATTTGTATCTCTTTCCGTTATCCCTTCACTGAAAATGACGACGCAGGGACTTGTGGACGTAAATACGCAGACGAGGGTCCCGCTGATGATAAACGATGTGTCCCGCTGACGCCGAACACGATATGCGCTTAAGAAAAAACATCTGCCGATCGGAGAATCATTCTCTTTTGATGTGCCCCCTGTCAAGTAGACAGACGAAAAAACAAAAAAGTTTACAAACGAA
>JAKSPY010000087.1 GCA_024404445.1 Clostridia bacterium | reverse complement strand
TTCGGTGCCGGCTATCATGTCCACACGCACGCTGTCAAGTGAATGCGACCGCAAAATGACTGTCATGCTGATACCGTTCATGTCCTGCTCGGCAAAGATCACGATATACGCGTTTTTTACCGACGTGTTTTTCGCCGGATATAAGGCGCTCGTCATGCTGGGACTGTACCTGCTCGGCATACTGATAGGCGTTATCGTGGCACTGATATCAAAGCGGACGTTTTACCGCGGTAAGCCGGTGCCTTTCGTCATGGAACTGCCGAATTACCGCCTGCCCGGTGCCAAAAACGTGTTACTTCTGATGTGGGAAAAGGCAAAAGACTTCATTTATAAGGCGTTTACGGTTATTTTCGCGGCGACGGTGCTGATATGGTTTTTGCAGTCGTTTGATTCGAGGATCAACTATGTTACCGATTCGTCGGAAAGCCTGCTTGCGTGGATAGGCAGATTCATCTGCCCGATATTCGCACCGCTCGGCTTCGGAGATTGGCGGGTGCCTACGGCGCTTATCGCCGGATTTACGGCAAAAGAGGCTGTCGTATCGACGCTTGAGGTTCTGCTCGGAGGAACCGCACTGACAAGTCTGTTCACACCTGTGTCGGCAATCAGCTTTTTGATTTTCACATTGCTGTATACGCCGTGTATCGCCGCAGTCACCACGATCAAACGTGAATTGAATTCATTTTGGCGTATGATTGCGGTCGTAATCATGCAGTGCGGGATAGCGTGGCTGACCTCATTCGCTTTCTATCAGATCGCGTCGTTATTTTGATATGGGATTGCTTGATTTTGTTATTATCGGTGTCGTGGCGCTCCTTTTCGCGACAGCCGTGTATTTTGGGTTTATCAAAAAAAGGGGTTGTTGCTCCGGCTGTTCCGGTTGCTCGGAATGTAAAGAGTGCAAAGAGTGCAAAGAGCGCGGAAAAAACGACTGTAAGAATCGCAAAAGTGAATAAAAAGAGAATGGGGCTGTAAATAAATAGCCCAAAAAATCCGAAGCAACCGGTAAAGTTCGCTTCGGATTTCTTTTTTCGCTTTTTTCGGGGCTATTTATTTACAGTCCCATTGTTTATTTTGTCAGTTTATCGAATGCCTCGCGGCGAAGCGGCGAAACGTCACACGCCGCCATGAAGTCACCGGTGATTTTTGCCAGCGACTCCTTTTCACATAGCAGGAAATAACTCAGCAGGGTATTGTCGGTGTAATCTGCGATCAGCTCGTCCAGCTCGGCACGTGCTTTATCAAATTCACTGTTTTTGATCAATTTGCGCACGTTCAGATGCGGAACGTAGAGATTATCCGACGTTGTATGCTTGCTTTGACCGTCTGTCACGATTGACAGATACGCCGCGTCGGAATCGCATCTTGCGGTCAGATCGTCGGATGAAGGGGAATCGACCTCGGAGTACGGCCTCTTGTTTTTTATGGCATCTATCATCTCAATATATCTTTCGGCGTTTCTCAATACCGTGACATCGGTGTATGCGGTCTTTTTGGAATAAGTTATTGCGATGTGCATCATTTCCGCGGCCCTGGTGATATTGCCGTTATGATATTCGTCAGCGCCCAAAGATACGTAGCATTTTGAAAGGATCAGCGCGATTTCATCATCGCATTTGTCACCGACACCGGCGGTGAGCGAAAGACATTCCGCATAATTGCCTTTTTTGAACGCCGATTTGACCTTGTCGATATTTGACAGCTTTGAAAAAGACGACGCGGGCTGACCGGAGTCGGACAGCAGATACGACGCCGGCACCTCCAGCTTACGCGCCAGCATTTCTATCGTGCGCAGTGAAGGCGATGCCGATCCGCTTTCGATAAGGCTGAGCATATTTCTGGTGATATCCTTGCCTGCCAACGCGGATTGTGTGATGCCTTTCTCGGTGCGAAGTTTTTTTATTCTTTCTCCTATCGTCATGGGCGGATCTCCTTTCGGGTAAAACGTATTTACGTATTCAGTATAAGACAAAATCCGACAAATGTCCACTGCATTTACGCATTTTGACGTTCGCCGGATGAGTTTATGATGTTTTATGCCTATTTGCGAACAGCAGACGATAGATTAAGAATGTCACTGCCACAGCGAACACGGCGCCGGACGTGTCGATCAGTACGTCAATGACACCGGGACCGCGCCCGTCAACGAATATCTGATGGATTTCGTCTGACACGGCGTAAACCGCACTTACCGCCGACGGCAGTACGATATACATGACTGCTTTCAGATCGAACGTGGCAAAGAACACGAAAAGCGTAAAGCCGAGCATCGCAAATTCAGAGAAATGAGCCACCTTTCTGATTATCGGGTCGACCTGCTGTCTGATCTGCAGACGTTCGTCAACCGTCATATTCTTATAGCCCTTGACGGTGATTGTCAGTACCATATCCGTCACTCTGCCGCTTGTATCACTTGATTTTTCGGCGTCGCCCGCTGAAAACATAAATATCATGACCATTACGCCGATCGCCGCGATCAGCGCCGCACATCTGATTATTTTTTTGACCATTGCATGCCTCCGCTTTGATCATTATATACCCAAAACGGCGATAATGCAATCCTTTCGCGATTATTTTGCCAATTCTTCCCGTAACTTTGCGAATATCCTTTTTTCTTCACGTGAAACCTTTACCTGCGTTATTCCGAGAATATCGGCTGTCTGCTGTTGCGACAGCTCCTTATAATATCTGAGCGCAATAATTTTGCGCTGTTGGCAGTCCAGATGCGCGACTGCCTGCCTCAGCGCGATTATGTCTGTCAGCTTTTCTATCTCGTTGTCACGGCTCGGCGTCACCGCTTCCAATGTGAGTGTGTCGTCGCCGTCGCCGACGGAGTCCTGCAATGAGCATACGGGATACACTGCGTCAAGCGCTTCGGCTGCCTGTTCTTCTGTCATTTCACACATTTCTGCCAGTTCGCTCAGCTTCGGCTCCTTTTGATGCTCCGTCTGATACGCCTCGCGCGCCTTCATAAGCACAGAACCGCGACGGCGCAGATCACGGCTTATCTTGATCATGCCGTCATCGCGCAGATATCTGCGTATTTCACCTATTATCAACGGTACGGCATAGGTCGAGAATGCGGTGCCGTACTGTTCATCAAAGCTACGCGCCGCCTTTATCATTCCGATCGTTCCCAGCTGAACGATATCCTCATAATCGGTACCGCGTCCGATAAATCTCTTTGACAGGCTTTTGACCAACCCCATGTTCTTTGACACAAGCTCATCCAGCGCCGCCGTCGATCCGGATTTGAATTCACGTATCAGGGCAATATTGACATCTTCCGTATGGATTTCATTTTCCGGCATATGATCGCCTCCTTTATGTAGGAGGGAATTTATCGGACGGCGACAGCCTTCTTATCATCGTTATTTTTGTGCCGTGACCTACGTGCGATATGACGGTCATCTTATCGGAAAAGCTTTCCATTATCGAAAAGCCCATACCGCATCTGTCCTCGTCGGGCGCAGTCGTGAATAACGGAGTGCGCGCCTTTGCCAGATCGGCAATGCCGCAACCGTTGTCGGCAACCGTTATTTTCAGCGTTCTGTCGCTGTAATATGTCATAGACAGTCTGATATCTCCGCTCGTCTGCCTGTAAGCGTGCACGATGCAGTTTGTCACCGCTTCGCTGACGGCACAGCGAATGTCGGCGAGCTCATCGACGTCCGGATCTAGCGATAGCAGAAAACCGGTGACGATGCTTCTTGCCAGCGCCTCATTCTGCGAAACGGAGCAGAATGTGCATCTGATTTCATTCAGCTTTTTTTTCATTTTGACTTGCCTCCGTGTGCTGTATTGTCAGTATTTTTTGTATGTGTGCCATTTTCAGCATATTTTCCTGCCGCAGCTTCGGATTACGCACTATGATGCCTGTCCCGATCTCGTTCGCCTTTGCGTACCTGCCGAGTATCAGACCGAGCCCGGAGCTGTCCATAAAATCCACGTCGCTCAGCTCAAAAACAAGCGATTTCGGGCGCTTTTCGTACATGGCGGCATCAATGCCGTTGCGTATCGCGCATACGCTGTGATGATCGATCTCTCCGTACAGGTGAACTATCAGCTCGCCGTCGGAATACTGTATCCTGCTTTTTTCCATATCCACCTCAAAAATAAAAAAATGGTATCCGTTTGATAGGATACCATTTTCGGTATTGTTATTATGTCGCTGTGTGCTGTCGAAAATTATTTGTTGCTTTCGTTTTGCTTCTGCGCCTTTTTCTTTTTCGCCCTGCGATCGCATACGATGATCACCGCAACGATGACTGCCGCGACGATCAGGTAGGGAAGTACGTATATTACCGCAACGGACAGGAACTGCCAAAATTCACCGAATACCCTTACGGAATTCACGATCGCATCGCCGATCTTATCAAGGAATGTCGGCTCGGCATCCGGCGTCAGCTTAGCTACGTAGCGGAGCGTGATATATACGAATGACATCGATACGGCTTTATCGTAATATTGAAGGCTTGACGATGTTTTGTTGATCTCGGTGCGGACTGACGTCAGTTCGTTCTGTATTGTCAGAAGCTCTGTCAGCGTTCCTGCCTTTGCGGCGAGCTCATTGAGCTTAGCTTCCGAATCCACAAGCGCATCGTATTTCGCTTTCAGACCGAAATATTCTTCCGTGATCTCATCGGTTTTCAGCCTTTTTGACTGTATACTGCAATATCCCGCCTCGGGAATCTTCGAAACGAAATCGTCCAATCTGTCGGCCGGGATCCTGACCGTAAGTGACGCGTCTGTCGATCTGTAATTGCCGTACACACCGGAATTAGCAACCTCGGAATACGATATATACCCGCCGAATTCGTCGATCAATGACTCAATGGCAGGGAGGCTCTTATCAAAATCAAGTGTTTCGAGTGTAAGGTACTGATACTTGATCAGTTTTCTTTCATATGCAGACGAGGTGTCCTCCACGTCGGCATAATCTTCATTATACTGTATGTCGCTCTTGTCGCTCGATTTCGAATACGGCATGTCGCTCTCGGCGCTCGATTTCGAATACGACATACCCGTTTCGCCGTTATAAGACCTGAGGTACGCCTCGGAAACATCGCTTGAATTTGCGACACCGCAACCGACGACCGCGCAAAGAATGATACAAATGACCGCAATAACGGCCGATATTTTAACAAATGTGTGCTTCATAATACGCTCCTTTCGTATATTTAGTCGTAAAACATTGCAGTGTATCTCACGAAAAATCAAATCTTTTTGTATTTTTCTATCGATTCGTTCAGCAAATTGAGCTTATCGACGTATCCGGCGCGTTTCGCCTTTTCACCGTCAACGACAGCCGCCGGAGCCTTTGCGACGAAGCCCGCATTTGACAGCTTGACGTCGATACGTGCGATCTCGTTTTCGTATTTTGTCTTTTCGGCGTTCAGTCTTTCCAATTCTTTTGCTATGTCTACCATGTCGGCAAGCGGTATATGGATCACGCACTTTGCGGAAACGATCTGTACCGCACCGTCGTCACTGTAGCTGTCTGTAAAGACGACCTCGGACGCACTTGCCAATTTTTCAAAATAGTACGCATTTGCGTCGCAGAATGCGTCGCTGTCGTTTCCGACGATGTACAATTTCGCTTTTCTTGACGGCGGAACGTTCATATCGGCGCGTCTCGCCCTGATCTGTCTGATCGCCTCAATGACGAGCTCCATCGCGTTTTCATCCTTATCGTATCTGAATCCGCGTACCTCGGGGTACTTTGTGATAACGATGCTTTCGCCGTCGTGGGGAAGGGACTGCCATATCGTTTCCGTGATAAACGGCATGAAGGGATGCAACAGCTCCATCGTGCCGCGAAGGACAAATGTCAGTACACGGCAGGCATTGTCGTGGTCGGTCCCCTCGGTAAACAATCTCGGCTTGATCAGCTCAATATACCAATCGCACAAAACGTTCCAAAGGAATTCGTACAGCTTTGCCAGCGCGATACCCAGCTCATATTTGTCGAGGTTTTCCGTGACCTCACCGACGAGGCTGTCGTATTTTGACAGGATCCACTTGTCCTCTGGGCGAAGCTCGTTTTCGGGCGGAAGTGCCGTGTCGGTAAGCGTCTGCGGGATATTCATTATCGC
>JAKSPY010000086.1 GCA_024404445.1 Clostridia bacterium | reverse complement strand
CTACGACAGAACAGACCACAGTCGCGACGACAGTGGCAACGACAGAACAGACAACAGTCGCGACGACAGTGGCAACGACAGACAGACCACAGCCGCGACAACTGCGGCAACAACAGAACAGACCACGGTCGCGGCGACACAGAAAAATGATCTGTTTACTTTGCCGGGTTGCGGATCGGTCATGTATTCAACGGCGGCACTTGTCTGTGCGGTCGCTCTCATAGGAACAATTGCATTCGGTAAGAGGAAGAACAAATGACGAAACAAGAGGCCAAAACCGAAATTGATCGACTGCGTCGTGAGCTGGAGTATCATTCCAAAAGATACTACATCTACGATTCACCCGAAATTTCGGATTATGAGTACGATAAGATGTTTTACCGCCTTGTCGCGCTTGAACAGGAGTACCCCGAATTCGACAACGAGCTGTCCCCGACAAAGCGCGTGGGCGGTGCGGCATTGGATAAATTCGAAAAGGTGACGCACGCTGTCAGAATGGGCAGTCTCAGCGACGTGTTCTCTTATGAGGAGATACACGCATTTACGGATAAGATCGCGGCAACGCTCGGCAGAGCAGAGGAGTATTCCGTAGAACCGAAGATTGACGGTCTTTCGGTTTCGCTCGAATACCGCGACGGAAGGCTGACCGTAGGCTCCACACGCGGCGACGGCATCGTCGGCGAAAACGTGACGGAAAATCTGAAGACCGTGCGTTCCATACCGTTGACAATAGATACCGATGTGCCGCTTCTTGAGGTGCGCGGAGAGGTTTATATGCCGCGCGCCAACTTTGAAAAGCTCAATGCCGAAAACGAACTGCGCGGCGAAAATCTGTTTGCCAATCCCAGAAACGCGGCGGCAGGCTCGTTGCGTCAACTTGATTCACGCGTCACGGCGTCGCGCGGGTTGGATATATTCATTTTCAACGTCCAGCGAATCGAGGGCAGGACATTTACCTCGCACAGCGAGGAGCTGGCATATCTGAAATCACTCGGATTCCATACGATACCGGATATAGTGCGTTTGACGACGGCGGACGAGATCGTGGACAGAATAAAGGTTTTAGGTGAGATGCGCGACGGACTGCCGTACGATATTGACGGTGTGGTCATCAAGGCCGACGACCTCAACGACCGCGTGACGATAGGCGAAAATACGTCCACACCCAAATGGGCGATAGCGTATAAATTTCCGCCCGAACAGAAAAAAACGGTGATGACCGACATAATCGTGCAGGTCGGACGCACGGGTGTGCTGACGCCGAATGCGCGCCTTGAGCCGGTTCGCCTCGCCGGTACTACGGTCAGCCGCGCAACACTGCATAATATCGACTTCATCCGTGAACGCGACATCCGCATCGGCGACACGGTGACGGTGCAAAAGGCCGGCGATATCATACCGGAGGTCGTTTCAGTCGATATGTCGATGAGAACGCCGGATGCCGTGCCGTATGAAATGCCGCGCTTCTGCCCATCGTGCGGAGAGCCGGTGATCAGGGATGATGAGGCGGCGACTCGATGCACGAACGCATCGTGTCCTGCACAGCTTTTGCGCAGTATTGAGCATTTCGCGTCCCGCGACGCGATGAATATTGAGGGCATGGGCGACGCTGTCGTCGCGATGCTGATCGATAACGGCCTTATACACACGGCCGCCGACATATACAGGCTGACGGCAGAACAGCTGATACCGCTTGACAGAATGGGTGAAAAATCGGCATCGAATCTGATTGCCGCCATAGAAAGATCAAAGACGGCGGGACTTGATAAGCTGATCTATGCGCTCGGCATACGCAATATAGGAGAAAAGGCGGCAAAGTCGCTGGCGGTCACTTTCGGCACGCTCGATGCCTTAGCCGCCGCCGCAAAAAGCGATATTTGCGCGATCGACGATTTCGGTGAGATCACGGCGGATTGTGTTGTGAATTTCTTTACTCACCCGCAGTCTCGCGCGCTGACTGAGGAGCTGAAATCATTGGGTATCGTTACGGAATACAGATCGGAAAGATCGACCGATATTTTTGCAGGAATGACGTTCGTCCTGACGGGCACTCTGCCGACGATGACGCGTGACGAGGCAAGTGCGATCATAGAGAAAAACGGCGGAAAGACGTCGTCCTCCGTATCTAAAAAGACGACGTATGTCCTTGCGGGCAGTGACGCGGGATCAAAGCTGACAAAGGCGGAGACACTCGGCGTCACGGTGATAGACGAGGATGAATTCCTGTCAATGCTCGGCGGCGAAAAGTGACTCATGATTTCATAGAGAGGGTATTGTAATGGCAGATTTTTACGACAATGTGAAAATATATATTAAGGCAGGGAACGGCGGCAACGGCTGTATATCCTTCCGCAGAGAAAAATATGTGTCGCACGGAGGTCCCGACGGCGGTGACGGCGGCAACGGCGGCAATATCGTTTTTGCCATTGATAAGGGAACTAATACGCTGCTTGATTTCCGCACGCGCCGCAAATTCGTCGCCGCGAACGGCGGCAACGGTATGCCGGCAAAATTTCACGGCGCGACGGCCGACGATCTGATAATACCCGTTCCGGAGGGCACGGTCATCAAGGACGCCGCAACCGGCAAGGTAATAAAGGATATGAGTATGTGTGAGCCGTACACGGTTTGCCGCGGCGGAAAAGGCGGCTGGGGCAACCGCCATTTTGCCACACCGACGCGTCAGGTGCCGCGATTTGCGAAAAACGGCCTCGACGGTGAGGAACGTGAGGTCATCCTTGAACTGAAAATGCTTGCCGACGTCGGATTCGTCGGTATGCCGAACGTCGGAAAGTCGACGCTCCTTTCGATGATAAGTCAGGCACGGCCCAAAATCGCCAATTATCATTTCACCACTCTGTCGCCGATGCTCGGCGTCGTTTCGGTCGGTGAAAATAAGGGTTTTGTGGCCGCCGACATTCCCGGATTGATCGAGGGCGCGTCGGAGGGCGCCGGTCTCGGATACGATTTTTTGCGTCACGTCGACAGATGCCGTCTGCTTGTTCACGTCGTGGATATTTCCGGCAGTGAGGGGCGCGATCCGATCGCCGACGTGAAAATGATCAATGAGGAGTTGCGCAATTACAGCGATGAGCTGGCCGCGCGCCCGCAGATCATTGCCGCCAACAAATGTGACATTCTTGATGCCGAAACGGCGGAGAGCGTCAAGGCGGGGTTTGAAAAATTCGCCGATTCTCTCGGCTGTGAGGTCATATATATCAGTGCCGCATCCGGCGATAACGTAAAGACCCTGTGCCATGAGGTCTATGACAGATTGCAGGAATTGCCGCCCGTCACGATCTATGAGCCGGAGTATGAGCAACAGGAAAAGGAGCCGGCGTCACCGTGCGACATCACCGTAACAAAGGACGGCGAAATGTGGGCAGTCGAGGGCGAATGGCTGAAATGGCTGATGAGCGGAATCAACTTCGACGACAGGGAATCACTGATGTATTTCGAAAAAATGATGCGCGAAAACGGCGTGATCGCCAAAATGCGGGAGCTGGGAATAAGCGACGGCGACGAGGTGGATCTGTACGGTCTGGAATTTGATTTCGTCGACTGACTTATGACGACGACGCACGGTCGTGCGCGTTCGATAATGAGGGCTCAACGGATCGCGTACATTGCGGCGAATGCATCACTGACGGCTCGGATCGTGAAGCAAGTCATCCGTGATTTCCGAGGGCAACATATGGTCTGTTATTGAATAGCCGAAGACGCGGAAAAAAGCAAAAAAATCCCCAAAAAGCACTTGACAATCATCACGGTATGTGATAAAATGTATCTACCTCTGCGGACTGCGGTCCGATTTGAGGGAGGTACGAAAAACGGACCGAAAGTAATTTAACAGTCTATCTCGGCGGGGCTCTACCGTCGATGTATTTCTGCGTTACATTCGCTTCTGTTTTTTCAAAACAACAGAGGCTTTTTTCAGCTTCAAATTCTATAGGAGGTGCCGAAATGCGCGTTAGAATCACACTCGCCTGCAGCGAATGCAAGCAAAGAAACTACGACACACAGAAAAACAAGAAAAACGATCCGGACAGACTTGAGCTCAAAAAGTATTGCAAGTTCTGCAAAAAGCACACGCTTCACAAGGAAACGAAGTAATCTGATTTGAGCTAATGCTCGGTAAGGAGGAAAAAATGGCAGAATCCGCAAAGACAGGAAAAGTATCCGTCTTCACTAAGATAGGTAAATTTTTCAAAGATTTCATCAGCGAATTCAAAAAGCTCGTTTGGCCCACAAAAGAGCAGCTTATGAAAAACACTGCTGTCGTTATGGTCAGCATTGTGGTCATCGGTCTTGTGCTTGCGGGCATCGATTTTGGCTTGTCAAAGGGCTTTGGCGCACTGAAGGAGCTCGTTAAGTTTGTTTGGCCCTACAACTGATGATCGGCGGTAAGGCAAATGATCAACGAAAATAAGGAAGCCAGATGGTACGTGGTTCATACCTATACGGGGTATGAAAACAAGGTCAAGACGAATCTGGAAAAAATCATCGACAACCGTGGCTTATCCGACGTTATTATGGACGTCAAGATCCCCGTTGAGGTCGTTATCGAAACGACAGCCAGCGGCGAGCAAAAGCAGGTCGAACACAAGATTTACCCTAGTTACGTCATCGTCAAGATGATAATGACCGACGCGACATGGCATATTGTACGCAACACCACAGGTGTTACGGGCTTCGTAGGTCCCGGCTCAGCTCCGGTTGCTTTGACCGAAAAGGAGGTCGAGTCACTCGGCCTCGGTACGCCTTATGAGGCGGCATCGAAATTTGCGGTCGGCAACAATGTCAAGATCACCGGCGGTCCCATGGCGGGATTCTCCGGAACTGTCGCGGCGATTTCGCCCGACAACAAAAAAATCACGGTCAACGCCTCGGTATTCGGGCGTGAGACACCTGTCGAACTTGATGCGAATTGCATCGAGCTTGAAAAAATCTAATTCATCAGCGCCTGAGTTCAGGCAAACGTGGGAGGGAGAAAATATCTTAATCTCCCGTATAGTACCACATTCGGAGGTGTAAATTATCATGGCAAAGAAAGTTATTGCATTTATTAAGCTTCAGCTTCCTGCCGGCAAGGCTACTCCCCAGCCGCCCGTAGGTCCCGCACTTGGTCAGCACGGCGTTAACATCGCCGCATTCACAAAGGAATTCAATGAGCGCACAAAGAATGACATCGGCCTCATCATTCCCGTCGTAATCACGGTATTCGCTGATCACTCATTCTCTTTCATCACAAAGACACCGCCTGCTGCAGTCCTCATCAAGAAGGCTTGCGGTATCGAGACAGCTTCCGCCGCCCCCAATAAGACGAAGGTCGCTTCTCTTACCAAAGAGCAGGTAAAGAAAATCGCAGAAACAAAGATGCCCGATCTCAATGCAGCTTCTGTTGAGGCCGCAATGAGCATGGTTGCAGGCACAGCCCGCAGCATGGGAATCACCGTAGAAGACTGAGAAAGGAGATAAGCAACAATGAAGATGGGTAAGAAATATCAGGATAGCGCAAAGCTTATCGACAGATCAAAGCTCTACGATGCACAGGAGGCAATCGACCTCGTATGCCAGACATCAAAGGCTAAGTTCGACGAAACAGTCGAGCTCCACATCCGTCTCGGCGTCGACAGCCGTCATGCAGACCAGCAGGTCCGTGGCGCGATCGTCCTTCCTCACGGAACAGGTAAGACAGTCAGAACCCTCGTATTTGCAAAGGGCGACAAGGCTGATGCCGCAACGGCAGCAGGCGCTGATTACGTCGGTGCCGAGGATCTCGTAACAAAGATCACAAAAGAGAACTGGTTCGACTTTGACGTCGTTATCGCAACACCCGATATGATGGGCGTTATCGGTAGACTCGGTAAAGTGCTCGGTCCTAAGGGACTTATGCCTAACCCGAAGGCCGGTACCGTAACGATGGACGTTGCCAAGGCCGTCACAGAGGCTAAGGCCGGTAAGATCGAGTATCGTCTTGATAAGACGAACATCATCCACTGCCCGATAGGTAAGGCTTCATTCGGCACGGAGAAGCTCAACGACAACTTCACGACCCTTATGAATGCCGTTATTAAGGCAAGACCTGCCGCACTCAAAGGCCAATACATCAAGAGTTGCGTAGTAGCTTCCACGATGGGCC
>JAKSPY010000085.1 GCA_024404445.1 Clostridia bacterium | reverse complement strand
AAGATCCCGTATCGGCGCTGAGAACAGAGTAACGACCCGACAGACAGCATGAACATGAAAGGAGCAGTATGCAGGATCCATATTCGGTACTCGGCGTCAGCCGCAGTGACAGCGATGAAGATATTGCGCGCGCATATCGTGCATGGGCCAGGACATACCAGCACGGCGTAACCAACGGTTCTGCATACGCCGAGGAAAGATTCAAGCAGATAAACGCAGCGTACTCACAGATCAAGGCCGAACGTCAGAACGGCGTCTTTCAGAACGAAAGCACGTCCGATCAGAACAGGTACTACGGGACGTACACACGTCCGCATACGTACTATTACAGCGCAGGTTATTATCGCAGGAGTCCGAGCGGCGGTATCGTGCGCATAGCGATGCGGTTGCTGCTTGGGATAGTGATATTCAGGATAGTCATTTATCTCATCGCCGCACTCATCGGCGGGGCGCTTTTCGGCGGATACCGCAACAACGGCAATAATCAGCGACTGACCGGCTATCAAAATGAACAGGTCTATAAAGGAGATAACAAATGAGAAGCCTCAAAGAAAGAATGTACTCGTTTCTGTACGGCAGGAACGGCCCCGATGAGCTGTACAAATTCTGCCTTTATTCGTGCTTTGCCCTGCTGATACTGAATTTCATTCTCGGTCTGTTCAGGGTACCGGCAGTCGTAACACGCATCATCTCAATAGCGGAGCTGGCACTTCTCGGTTATTCCATCTTCCGGCTTTTGTCGAAAAACGTGTATAAAAGACGCGCGGAAAATGAAGCGTTTCTGAAAATCAAACGCAATTCCGCCGTTTTCGGTTGGTTCAAGCTGTGCATAAACAGATTCAAATACAGAAAAACGCACATTTATACCAAATGCCCGCAGTGCCGCAGGATGCTTCGTCTGCCGCGCGTCAGCGGGAATCACGGCGTCAGATGCCCCGGTTGCGGCAATAATTTTGACATCACGATAAGATAAATCGAAAAGCAGTAGATAATTTTCAGACATTATCTATTGCTTTTTTCTTTATTACATAGTATAATGAATTTGTGGGTTTATCCCATGTGACGGTGCAGTATCCTAGTTTAAGCACACACTTTCGAAGACGGGCCTAAAAATCCGTTAAAGGGCATATCGATGAAACTCCTTGTTGCTGCTTTTTGCGCCCAGCTTAGGGTGGCTGCTGGGAGATAGGACTGCGGGCGTCCCGTAATGGCATACGGTGCGCGACCCGCTTTCCGGGAGGCCTTGTCAGGTGGTTAAGCATACAGTCAGACTACGGGCAAGGGTTGTACCCATTACGCGGTGACGTTAGTACGCTGTGGATGGTGTAGCCTGCCTTGAAGCAATAACGGCGGATCACGGATCAAGCGGCTTTTCCGCGGCCACGGAATCGCTACTATCGCCGGGTGAAATCTTTGTTGCAAAAGAGACTAGAGAGTGTGGTAACTTTTTTGGGGAAATCCCCTAGGCTGTTCATATGAGATACATTCAGGATTGCAGTGCGAACTTACCGGCAATCAAGTCGCGGACGCGGCAACGCTCCGCCGTGCTGTTCAAAGGGAAACCGCCGCAACGGTAACGTTCGGTACGGCTCGGGGAAAGCCTACTTGACCTCATGTCGCAAGGTTTACTGTCTGTATTACCGTCACCTTATTCGATAATTCACATTGTGTTATATATATTTTCGGAGGAAGCATTGACTAACGAACGCAGGGACGCAGACGCACCACGACACAACAAAAAGATCAAAAAACAGAAATCGTTCTTTTCTCTCGTCAATTGGAAATGGGTCGGAACGGCATTTTTAACAAGTGTCGTTCTTTCTATTGTGCTCTCGCTTTTGTCGTCTGAGCTTCTTGATTACATCGACGTGATCTTCTCCCTGCTGATACTGTTCTTTTTCATCGCGCTCGGCGTGACGTTCGACATCATCGGTCTGGCGTTTGCCACGGCTGATCCCGCACCGTTCAATTCCATGGCGGCACAAAAGGTGCGCGGCGGCAAAACGGCAGTCAGAATGATAAAAAACGCCGACAGAGTATCCAGCTTTTGCAACGATATAGTGGGCGATATCTGCGGCATCGTATCAGGCTCGACGGCGACGGCCATCGCATTGAAAATGGTCGCTGCGGCATCATCGCAACGGCAGATATGGATGAACCTCCTTATCTGCGGCGTCGTGTCAGCGCTGACAGTCGGGCTCAAGGCAATCGGCAAGGCGGCGGGACTGAATTACAGTAAAGAGATCGTCACCTTCGTCGCACGCGTCGTTTCACTGTTCAGGCCTGAATTCAAATCGGGTAAATAGCAATGAGGGCTGACCTGTTTTTATATACTCACGGTCTGGCAAAGAGCCGGACGCAGGCTGCCGCGCTTATCTCGACCGGCGTTACCGTCAACGGCAAAAGGCTGACAAAGCCGGCAGAAGATATCCCCGATTTCATTTCGCCCGACGATATAGCGATACTGTGCGTGCCGAAATTTGTCAGCCGCGGCGGGCTGAAGCTCGACCGTGCCCTTGACGCATTCGGTATATCGGTTAAATGGATCCATGCCGTCGACATCGGCGCGTCAACGGGCGGATTCACGGATTGTCTGCTTCAAAGAGGCGCGGAAAGGGTTTACGCCGTAGATGTTGGTCACGGACAGCTGGACGCATCGCTGATAGCAGACAGCAGAGTGGTGAATATGGAGGGCGTCAACGCCCGTACGATGACAAAGGAGCTGATCGGCGAGCAATGCCCGATAGCCGTTTCGGATATCTCGTTCATTTCGCAAAAGCTGATATTCGATGCCGTCCACGATATTCTGACGGACGGCGGTATCTTTGTATCGCTCATCAAGCCGCAGTTTGAGGCCGGGCCGGAGCATGTGGGCAAGGGTGGGATAGTAAAGGACAAAAAAGTGCACGAGCGCGTAATTTCATCGGTTTTTCACGAGGCGACTGCACATTCGCTTGAGCCCACAGCGCTGATACGTTCGCCGATCGAGGGCGGCGACGGCAACCGTGAGTATCTGGCGGAATTCATAAAAAAAGACAACGCCGTATGTCGAATCGGCGCGGATAAAATAAAGGAGTGCGTATATGGGTGAACAGTTGAGTATCAGATCGTGTGCGGTTTGCATCAATCCCGATCTTGACGCGGGAGCCGTTTTTTCACGTCGCGTGATCTCGGCACTGCTTTCACGCGGTATAGGCGTAAATGTTGAACGTCGCTTCAATTATTACATAGGTGAACTTAAAAACGACGTGTATTTGTGCAATTCGCTTGATGACGCCATTACGCGTTCGGACGTTATCATCGTACTTGGCGGCGACGGCACTATGCTGGAGGTATGCGAAAAGGCCGCGCCGCACGCAAAACCGCTTCTCGGCATCAATCTCGGTCATCTCGGCTTTCTCACGACGATAGAGCGCGAAAGGATCGACGATATCGTTCTGCTCACCGAAGGTAAGTTCGACATCGACGAACGGATCATGATGGACGTAACGGTGAGGGACAACGCGATTTCCTGCCGTGCGACCGCACTTAACGAGGTAACGATAATGTCGCGCACCCCGGCCGTGATCTCATCATTCTACCTTGATTGCGACGGGGGGCACGTGCTGGATATGTCGGCTGACGGCGTCATCGTATCGACCCCGACCGGATCCACGGCCTATTCAATGTCGGCAGGCGGTCCGATCATCGACCCGTCGACGGACGTATTCTGCTTCACGCCGATGTGCGCACACGCACTCGGCTCACGGCCGATGATTTTTTCCGGCTCATCGGCACTCAGCATCAGCGCAAGATCGCGTGACGGGTCAGACGGTGCCGTTGCCATCGTTGACGGACGCTCACGAATGGATCTGTCAAACAAGGCCGTCGTGACCGTTTCCAAATCCAATCTGACTGCCAGATTCATCCGTTTCGGCGAAAACAGATTCTATGATATCGTGAATACCAAGCTGTACAAATAACGGGGGTACGAATGAAAACCGGTCGACATCAGAAAATACTCGAAATAATCGAAAAGGAAAACATAGAAACGCAGGATCAGCTTATCGACAGGCTGAGGGAAAGCGGATTTGATACCACACAGGCGACGATTTCACGCGATATCAAGCAATTGCAGATCGTAAAAAGAACGGTCGGCAACGGCACATACAAATACGCGGTGCAGAAGTCGCTTGACGGTCAGACGAACGTAAAATATAAGAATATCATCAGGGAAACCATATATTTCGTACACAGTGCCGAGAATATCACGGTCATCAAAACGTACACAGGCATGGCCAACGCCGCCGCGGCCGCAATAGACGCGATAGCGGGCGACCTCGTCGTTGGCTCTATCGCCGGCGACGATACTATTTTCGTCGTTACGGATAATATCGAAAGATCACACGCTTTCGCAAAGATCATAAAGGACATAGCAGGTATCTGATTTTCCGTTCGGGAGGTGAGCGTATGCTACGCGAGCTGGATATAACCAATATCGCGATCGTGAAACATGAAAACATCCGATTCAATTCGGGTTTTTCCGTCATCACGGGCGAAACGGGCGCGGGTAAGTCTATAATAATAGACTGCATCGGGCTTATTATGGGCGCTCGTGCATCCCGTGAGCTGATACGGAACGGAGAAACGTCGGCAACAGTCACCGCCATGTTTGAAAATATCGGCGATGAATTGCGGGCCAGATGTGCCGACAATGGGATAGAATGCGGCGATACCGTGGTGCTGACGCGTGAGCTGTCGCTGACTGACAGCGGAATATCCAGCACCGCACGTATAGAGGGCAAGCTGGTGTCCGCCTCGGTCATGAAGAATATCAGTTCGTCTTTGATGAATCTGCACACGCAACACGCCAGCCAAACACTGATGAACGATGAAAACCACATAAACTACCTTGACAGCTTTGCCGACACGGCGGAGCTTATCGCGGAATACGGCAAGATATATGAAAACGCGTGCGCTAAGGAGCGCGAGCTTTCCTCAATAAAAAAGAGCGAGCAGGAAAAGGCCCGCCTGTCGGAGATGTTGCGCTTTCAGATAAACGAAATCAAGTCGGCGTCATTGAAGCCCGGCGAAGAGGAAAGTCTGGAAATCACGCGCACAAAGATCCAAAACGCAGAACAGATATCAAAAAACGCCCGTCTGGTCACGCGGGCGCTGTATCGCAACGACAAAGGAATGTCGGCGTCGGACATGATAGCCAAGGCGTCAGACGCGGTCGTCGCTTTGGGCGGAGTGCTGAAGGAGAGCGAGGAATTCAAGGCCGCGCTTGATGAGATCAGATATAAGCTGGAGGATATCGCCGAAACAGTCGCAGGCGAATGTGATATAGGTATAGCCAATCCGTCGGAAATGTTGGACAAGATCGAAACACGACTTGATACGATAGATAAGCTGAAAAGAAAGTACGGCTCAACGGTAGATGAGATTATCGCATTCAAACAAAAATGCGAAAAAGAGCTGAATGACATCGAAACGTCCGACGAACGGTGCGAGGATATCAAAAACGAGCTGAAGACCATATACTCCGAGCTGAAAACAAAGGCATCGGCAATTACCGAAAAAAGAAGATCGGCCGCTTCCCTTTTGGAAAAGCGGATAATAGCTGAGCTCTCCGATCTCGAAATGGACAAGGTGGATTTTAAGGTACAGTTTACGCCGTTGTCGCATTACAGCTCAAACGGTATCGACGGTGTAATGTTTCTCGTGTCGACGAACACGGGCGAGCCGCTTTTGCCCATGTCGGCGATCGCGTCCGGCGGCGAGCTGTCGCGTATGATGCTGGCGTTCAAGTGTGCGCTGGCTGATAAAGAGCATACCGGCACGCTGATATTCGATGAGATCGACACCGGCATTTCCGGCAGAACATCGCATAAGATCGGTCTGAAAATGCGCTCATGCACCTCGACCTGTCAGGTAATATGCGTCACACACTCGCCGCAGATCGCGTCACTCGCATACGAGCATCTGTTGGTGTCGAAGCACGAAACGCCCGACGGAAGAACGGAATCCGCGGTAAAAGCGCTGACGTTCGACGAGCGCGTGAAAGAGATATCACGCATCATCGGCGGAGAAAAGATCACCGAAAAAACAACGACAGCGGCAAAGGAAATGCTTGACGCCGCAAAATGAGTAAAAGAGGCTGTTAAAAAAGTCCCCGCGAAAAAGCACCGAGTTATTCCACGATCAGCAA
>JAKSPY010000084.1 GCA_024404445.1 Clostridia bacterium | reverse complement strand
CGGAAACCATTATCCTGCCGGGTGGGGGTTAGCCATACAAACAAGAGTGGATTCATGGGAGCTGATTTACGTCTATAATTCAAAAGAAAAAGCCATTTCAGCATTGGAAAAAGTGAACAAAGCACTGAACGACGGTTTGGATTCGTTTGAATTGTAAATCGCGAATCGCGGCGTACTTTTGGTCAGTTTTAGCTTGAAAATGTTCATTTCGCCTCCGAACAAGGCGAGGATATTTCACTTATCTTGTCCTCGGCAACCGGCACTATTCGGAAGCCGAGGGCTTTTTGCGCAGAATCGGTTGAAAAATTCAAAAACACTATTGACTCTCCCTTAAGAGGATGAGATATAATCTCGTTTGTGACGGAAAAGGAGGAATATATTATGCTCAAAATCGGAGAGTTTTCCAAGTTATCGCACATCACGGTAAAAGCTTTGAGGTTTTACGAAAAAGAGGGGCTTCTGATCCCTGCATCAGTTGACAACCGGACGGGGTATCGTTTCTATGCGAGCACTCAGCTTGAAACTGCGGCAAAAATCAAGTCCTTTCGACAGCTTGGATTATCTATTGATGAAATCAAAAGCATCTTTTTCGGAGAAGATGTGAAAAAGATTTTGTTCGAAAAGAAAAATGAACTCAGAAAATTGCAGCAAAAGACAGAACTTCAGATTTCCGCCATAGAATTTATTTTGGAGGAAAAAGAAATGAAGTATCAAGTAACATTAAAAGAGATCCCGGAGATGATCGTTTATTCATCGGAAACGGTGCTTACCCGGTATGAAGACGCCATGCGGTGGATTCCGTCTGTCGGGGAGGAGTGCCTGCGGTTAAATCCCGGTATAAAATGCGCGGAGCCGCCGTATGAGTTTTGTGAGTATCTTGACGGTGAGTATAAGGATACAAACATCCGGGTGCGTCATAACGAGGCGGTCACAACATTCGGCAAAGAAAATGAACATATCAAGTTCAGAATACTGCCGGCCGCAAAGGTTTTAAGCATTTATCACAAAGGCGCTTATGATACGATCGGAGAGGCATACGCATTTATCGTGGAATATGCCGAAAAGAACGGTTATGAAATTGCGGGTCTTGCGAGAGAAAGCTATATCGACGGCATTTGGAACAAGGAATCTGTCAGCGATTGGCTCACCGAAGTGCAGCTGCCGATAAAATAAGAGGCGAAAGATAAATCCCGGTTTATCCGGTAAAGGAATGATCGCGGGAAACGCCGTCCATACGGTGTTTTCGGGATAGCGTGCGGTGCGCTTTTATGACACGAACGGATGTTGATCGAGGGCGGCTCCGATATGATGTCACTGAAATAAATTTGCAAGGCTGTCATGGGGGTGCGGAATGTATATTGTCAAGGCAGAAGCGGATTCGATAGAAAAAATTGTAGATATGTCTGTCAGGGCTTTTAAAACAGACGTAAGTGTCGGAGGAATAGAAGGGGAGTATCCGCCTGAATTTGATTCGGTCGAATGGCATAAACAGATGTCCAGGGAGGGACATTTGTATCAGGCGATGATAGGAAAAGATTTGGTAGGAGCAGCCATTTTATTCCCGGATGAAACGAAAAGCAGTGTGTACATCGGCAGGATTTTTATTGACAGTGTCCATCATCGAAAAGGTTACGGAACCCATTTGATGGAATGTATAGAAGAGCATTACCCATTTGCCGTAGAGTTTAATCTTGACACTCCGATCCACAATGTACGTACAAACGCTTTTTATAAAAAAACAGGTTATCGTGTCAAAAAAATTGAGGACGGATTCGTCTTTTACCAAAAAAGAAGAGATTTTCAGTGACTTCATAAAGATGATATCCATTTTATCGGGCGAAAAATCGAACGGAGTGAGTAAAGATGATCGAAACAAAACGATTGAAAATATATGCATCTTCCAAAGAGCAAATGGAAGCATTTATTGCGGCGCAGTCTGTTGACGTGCTGAAAACAGCTTATTCGGAAATGCTTGACGGTGCGCTGATGCACCCCGAACAATGGGAATGGTACGCCATATGGATGATCGAACTGAAAGACGGCACCCATATCGGAGAGTTATGCTTCAAGGGCCTTTCCGAAAAAGGAATTGCGGAAATAGGATATGGAATTGCTGAGGAATATCAAGGCTGCGGTTACGCAACGGAAGCTGTATCCACGCTTTCCGGGTGGGCGCTGAAACAGCCCGGCGTATCATGTGTCACGGCGGAAACGGAAGAAGCCAATATCGCTTCTCAAAAAGTCTTGAAAAAAGCAGGGTTTATCCCGACCGGAAAAACCGGGGAAGAGGGGCAGATTTTTGCCCGCGGGATTACCATCCGTCCCGAAACGCACGGGGATTATAAGAATATCGTGTCGCTCGTGCTTCGCTCCTTCAAAGAGGGAACGGACTACTCTGACGGCACGGATATCGTCGCGTTGATCGAGGAAATACGGGATTCCGAATATTATATTCCGGAGCTTTCATTTGTGGCAGAGCTTGACGGAGAGATCGTCGGACATTTTCTGTTTTCGCGTTTCCCACTGTCAAAGACTCCCGATGGCGGACACGGCGGAGCGAATGATACCGATATCGTGATGCTCGCGCCCGTCTCGGTACACGCCGATCATCTGCGGCAGGGCATCGGTTCGGCAATGATAGAACTCGGCATCCAAAAAGTCAAAGAAATGGGATTCGTGGGTATTATCGTCGAAGGCAATTTCCGATTTTATAATACTGTCGGTTTTGTGACCTCATTCGAATACGGCATTTTCCCGGTCAGCGGATATCCCATGACCGATCCGAGATGTCAGATGTGCATGGAGACATTCCCCGATTCGCTGAAAGGAAAGGGCGGGTACGTCGTTTACGATATGTACTTTAACGCCTGAAATAACCGACATTGACACAGTATAACGCACTTTCGGTTTATGAAGGTGCGTTTTAACTTTTATCGTTTTGCGTTGTGTGAAGATTTCCTACGAAAAGCGGGCGATTGTTGTCGTGTCCGCATTGACTTTTTGTCCGGGATGTGATATGATAATGACAATATAAATACATAGATTTACCAACAACGAAAGCGAGGGTATAATTTCATGCCATCATCTAGAAAACGAATGGACAATGCCGTACGTTCAGCCGTAGAGCAGGGCAACAGCGCACTGGCAAATGAGATAACTGCGAATGTTATGGTCGGCACGACTATGGTCATCATCTTTTTCTTGATGATCGTCGCGCTCGTGCTCAATGAGATCGGCGTATTTTCAGCCGATAAAAACATCATGCGCCTCGGAGTGCTCATCGCGGCGATCGTCGAGGTACCGATCACGGTCATCAACTCCATACACGTCGGTGCGAAGCCGTGGTTACGTATACCGCTTATGGTTGATCTTATCATCGTCTGTGCCGTTCTGACCGCGACACTCGGTCACAACGTCGTGCTGGTGATGGTATTTCCCGTCATCATTTCCACACGTTATTTTGACGAAAAATATACGTTGTTTGTCGCGGTACTGACTGCGATAGCATTGATGGCAAGCAATATCGTGTGCTGTTATTTCGGTGTAGTTAACCTCAACATGGTCAAGGCCGGCGCCGAAGCGGTGACGATCACCGTTGAGGGCGATCTGAGGGAAGCAATCAAGAATTCCGCGCTGTTTGATATTCACGCGTATGTCAAAAGCGTCTGCGTCAATGATTTTCTGCCGCGTTTTCTCGCATATGCCGCTTTGTCTACGTCGTGCTGGTACGTTGCCAGCAGCGGCAGACACATGATAGAAATGCAGACCGAAAATGCCAAGAACAGTTCTCGCATCGAAACAGAGCTGAACCTCGCGACACATATTCAGGCCGATATGCTTCCGCGTATTTTCCCGGCTTTCCCCGAACGTGACGACATCGATCTGTTTGCGACGATGACGCCGGCAAAAGAGGTTGGCGGCGACTTTTACGATTTCTTTATGGTCGATGACGATCACCTTGCGGTCGTTATAGCCGACGTATCCGGCAAGGGAATTCCCGCCGCGCTCTTTATGGTTATTGCCAAGACGCTCATCAAGGATCACACAACATCCGAGTCCGATCTCGGCAGCGTCTTTACAAAGGTCAATGAGCTGCTTTGTGAGTCGAACAGCGAGGGGCTTTTCGTTACGGCATTTGAGGGCGTGCTCAACCTTAAGACGGGTGAATTCCGCTTTGTAAATGCGGGACACGAAACGCCGTTCATCTGCGGGAAAAAGGGCGGATTTAAGCCTTATCCCATCAAATCCGCATTCGTTCTGGCCGGATTTGATTCCACAATGTATCGTTCTGGTATAATCAATCTTGAGCCCGGCGATAAATTCTTTGAGTATACCGACGGCGTGACGGAAGCGACCGATTCCGAAAACGAGCTTTACGGCATGAAGCGTCTGGAAAAGGTCCTTAGCGAAAACTCAGATAAATCTCCTGCGGATATCCTCGCGGCAGTAAAATCCGATATTGACGAATTTGTCGGTGTTGCGCCGCAGTTCGATGATATCACCATGTTGGCATTTGAGTACAAAAAGAAGAAATAATACCGATATGGAAAAGCCGACTGTCAATTATCATACCCACACTGCCAGATGCAGGCACGCCACCGGCACAGAACGTGAATTTGTGGAAACGGCGATAAAAGAGGGGATCAAGGTGCTCGGATTTGCCGATCACGCACCGTATTACTTTCCGGACGGGTATTATTCCAATTTCAGAATGCTTCCCGATGAAACGGAAAACTATGTAAACACGATCCTTTCGCTGAAAAAAGAGTACGCGACAGACATCGACATATATTTGGGATATGAAATGGAGTACTATCCCGCGTATTTCGATAAGGCCGTCAGACAGATCGGACAGTATCCACACGACTACCTCATACTCGGGCAACACTTCATCGGAAATGAAAATGACGGACATATAGCCAGCATGAGGGAAACCGACGACGAGGGACTGTTGCGCATTTATGTCGATCAGGTCATATCGGCTATGAATACGGGAGTGTATTTCTACGTCGCGCACCCCGACGTATTTCACTTTGTCGGCGATAAGGAAACGTATGTTAAGCATTACACACGGCTTTGCCGTGAGGCGAAACGGCTCAACGTGCCGTTGGAGCTGAATCTGCTCGGAGTTTTCGGCGGCAGACATTACCCGAATATTGACTTTTGGAAAATAGCGGGTGAGATCAGCAACGACGTGATAATCGGTTTTGACGCGCACAGACCGTCGGGCCTTGAGGTCGATGACAATTATCCGAAAATCGAACGTATCATAAACGAATGCGGTCTGCATATCATCTCACCGCTTTCACCTACGGTAAAAAACGATGGATAAGCTGTTACGGACTATGGAACGTCTGGAGTGGCCGGACGTTCTTGACAGGAGTTACACGTTCGGCACATTTGACGGCGTTGACGGTGTGATAGGACTTATAAGATTCAACGACGTCGGTAAGGGTATGTTTCGCGATTACGGCGGCAAAACAGT
Organism: Clostridia bacterium; assembly: GCA_024404445.1. Lineage (GTDB taxonomy): Bacteria > Bacillota > Clostridia > Oscillospirales > CAG-272 > RGIG6816. The sequence continues at coordinate 901 of JAKSPY010000084.1, read as the reverse complement.
CACGGTGTACGATAAGGGTTGCTATTGGTTTCAGATCGCGTATAATAATAAAAATCGTTGGCTCACGGCGCTGTTTTATCCCGACGGTACATTTGCGCAGGCATATTTTGACGTCACGGAGTATAATACCGTGCTGCCGAACGGGAAATCGGAATTCAAGGATATCTACCTCGACGTGGTAGTGATGCCCGACGGCACGACATATTTACTTGATGAGGATGAGCTGTACGACGCGCTGAAGGCCGGAAAAATATCAAAAGAGCAGTATGACGAGGCATACGATGAGGGTCGCAGGATCATAGCGGAGTACGACGGAAACGCAACGAAGCTGACTGACATATGCACGCGGTGCTTCAATAAGCTCGTTTTGGATATCGACCGACATAACGTGCATGAAATGAATCTCGACGACAGGTATTTTGACCTTATCAAAAGCGGGCGCAAAACTGTTGAGCTCCGATTGAACGATGAACGCAGACAGGCTATCAACGCGGCAGACATTATCGAATTTCGCAACCGTGCGACCGGCGAAAAACTCAGAGCTAAGGTAAATGATATTTACACAAGATCCACGGTCGCCGATCTGATATCGGTCATCGATCCGCGTGATGCCGGATTTACTGACGATAAAGAGATGACTGCGGCATTGTCGTCGATTTATCCTGCCGAAAAGGCGGAAAAATACGGGTACTGTGCTTTTGTAATTAAAACAGCATAAAAGAACGGAAACGAACGTCGGGTACACTCATTGTACCCGATGAACGCTTCCGTTTTTGCTGTGTACCCCAAGTCAAGTACAATTTTGATTTTAGTGTTAAGAAAAAATAAATATATGTGGTATAATGGTCTCGCTTTACCGATCTGGAGGATAGGGCAACGCTGAGGAGCGACCTGAGCGCCG
>JAKSPY010000083.1 GCA_024404445.1 Clostridia bacterium | reverse complement strand
CGCTGGATGGGCTCGGAGATAAGAAAAACAAGGTGATCGCAATAGATAACATAGGCGCCGGAATAGGTGAGGTCGTGCTCGTTGCTACGGGCAGTGCCGCCAGAATCGGTTGTAATATGGAAAATGCTCCCGTTGATGCCGCTATCGTCGGCATAGTCGATGACGGAATAGGCATTTCAGGGGATATTAAAAAATGAGCTTTGAAGAGCTGCAAGCCATTATCAAATCTTGCGGTGTGGTCGGTGCCGGAGGTGCCGGTTTCCCATCATATGCCAAGCTTGATAAAAGGGCTGACACGATAATACTCAACTGCGCGGAATGTGAGCCGCTTCTCAGGCTTCACAGACAGCTTCTCGAAAAAAAGGCTTTCGAGATAATGAGCGCACTTGATACGATTGCGAAAACAGTTGGCGTGAAGAATGTAATAATCGCGCTCAAATCGGCATACGTAAAGGCAATTGCCGCCATTGAGTCAAATCTTCCGTCATTTAACAATATAAAGATCTGTAAGCTGAAAGAGGTCTATCCCGCCGGCGATGAGATCGTTCTGATCTATGAGGCGACGGGCAGGGTGGTCGCGCCCGGCGCATTACCGATCTCGGTAGGTGTCAACGTATTCAATACCGAAACAATGTATAATATTTACCGCGCCTTGAACGGCAAGCCCGTCACGCGTAAATACGTCACTGTTGCCGGTGAGGTCGCACATCCTCAAACGTTTCTGGCGCCGATCGGCACCGAGCTGTCAACTCTTATTGACATGGCAGGAGGTGAAACGGTTTCTCCGGCGGCTTACATACTCGGCGGTCCGATGATGGGTAGCCTGTGCTCGCGTTTTGACGTGGTGACAAAGACGACGAATGCGGTCATCGTGTTACCGTCCGATCATTACGTGATCGAGCGCAAAAAAAAGAATGTCAAAATCGATTTGAAACGCGCGATGGCGGCGTGCTGTCAATGCAGATATTGCACCGATATGTGTCCGAGGTATCTGCTGGGGCATCCCATACAGCCGCACGAGTTCATGCGCGTGGTATCGAATCACGATTGGCATAACGTAGGTCCGTATATAGACGCGATGTTCTGTTGCGGTTGCGGTATATGTGAGATGTATGCCTGCGGACAGGGGCTTTCGCCGCGCACGCTCATCACGGCGTTCAAGGGTGAGCTTCGCAAAAACGGAGTTACCGCGCCGCGTGACGTTCCTCTTCGCCCGGTAGCGGAACAAAGAGATCTGCGTCGCGTACCTCTGTCACGATTGCGCGCCCGGTTGGGTCTGGAGAAATACAATAAGTCCGCACCTATTGTGGATACCGAGATCATGCCGACGGGTGTAAAAATCATGTTATCACAGCACGTCGGTGTACCCGCCGTTCCGGTCGTGAACGTCGGCGACACTGTCAAGGCAGAACAGCTGATTGCCTCGGCAGCAGAAGGAAAATTGAGCGCAAACATTCATTCGTCCGTTGACGGAACGGTTACGGCAGTTACAGACAAATTCATCGCAATAGAACGTAAAGGAGGTTAACGCCGATGGGAAAAGCAATCGGATTAGTAGAATATAAAACGGTTTCCGCCGGTATCACCGCCGCCGATACGATGATAAAGACGTCGGAGATCGAGGTGCTTCAATCAGAAGCAGTTTGCCCGGGTAAGTATTTTACGCTGATAAGCGGCGATCTTTCGGCTGTCCGTGCCGCAGTGGATGCCGCCGCGGCAAAATTACCGGATCAGCTGATCGACAGCTTTGTTCTGGGTAATCCTCACGATTCGATATTCAGAGCGATCTACGGTACCACCGGTATAAAGGATCCGAGGGCGCTCGGTATCCTCGAAACGTATTCCGTCGCCGCGGCGATAGTTGCCGCGGATACGGCCGCCAAAACTGCGATCGTAGACCTTATTGAGCTTCGCCTTGCGAGGGGAATGTGTGGTAAATCATATTTACTTCTCACCGGGGAAGTTGCCGCTGTTACCGCCGCCATCGAGAAGGCAAAAGCAGGCGCAGGTGAGAGCGGTATGTTCCTCGACAGCTCTGTAATTGCAGGACCGGATCCTAAGCTTTGGCAGAATATACTGTAAGGAGTATTACAAATGCTTGCAATTGAACGCAGAAAAGTCATACTGAGCAAATTGGCGTCCGAGGGCAAAATAATCGTTTCAGATCTGAGCCGTGAGTTTGACGTCACTGAGGAAACGATACGTCGTGACATAGATAAGCTTGCCCGCGAGGGTCTGGCGACGAAAACGTACGGCGGAGCAATATCCGTCACATCACCCAGCATTGACATTCCGTACAATATCAGAAAAAGGGCAAACGTCGACCTTAAACAAAAGATAGCCGACAATGTTGCCGGTATGATAAACGACGGTGCGCGCATTATGCTCGATGCGTCATCAACTGCAATTTACGTAACACGAAAGATCAAGGATAAAAAGAATATCACGGTTATCACAAATTCCGTTGAGATATTGCTTGAGCTGGCAGATATACGTGGCTGGACGGTATTATCCACGGGTGGCACGATCAAAGAGGGTGCGTTCTCAATGGTCGGCTCACAGGCAGAAAAAATGGTTCGCGGTTATCACGTCGACATGGCCATCTGTTCGGCAAAGGGTATTGATGCCACGATGGGAATAACCGATTCAAACGAAAAAGATTCGGAAATGAAACAAGCGATTTTTTCCGCCGCCGATCACAGGATCCTTGCGATCGACAGCACGAAATTTGACAAAAAATCGTTTGTTAAGGTGTGCGACATCGCTGATGTCGATACGATAGTGACCGATTCCGCGCCGTCTGAGCAGTGGTTGGCTCGGTTGGAGGAATTCGGTGTCGGCATAGTATATTAAATTTCGGAGGTAATACATTGAAAATTCTTGTAATCAATTCGGGCAGTTCCTCATTGAAATACCAGCTTTTCGATATGGAAAGCGGAAAAGTGCTGGCTAAGGGCGGATGTGAGAGAATCGGCGCAGGCGGCTCTGTGACGCACAAGGTGCCGGGCAGAGATAATTATACGGTCGAGGTCGATCTGCCGTCACACGATAAAGCATTGGAAATGGTATTTTCGCTTCTGACAGATAAGGAGCACGGCGTAATATCAAACGTATCGGAGATCGACGCTGTCGGTCACAGAGTGGCACACGGCGGCGAAAAATATAAAAAATCATCGCTTGTTGATATTGAGATGATCAATTATCTTGAAACGATCATCCCGATAAACCCGTTGCACGGACCTCCGGCGATCAAAGGTATGCGCGCCTGTCTGCGCATGATCCCGACTACGCCGCAGGTCGCGGTATTCGATACGTCGTTCTATTCCGATATCGAGGATTACAGATATATTTACGCACTCCCGTATGAGTATTACGAGAATGACAAAATCAGACGTTACGGCTTCCACGGCACTTCACACAGGTATGTGTCGATCAAAACGGCAGAGGCGCTCGGCGTTCCGGTCGAGAATCTGAAAATGATCACCTGTCACCTCGGCAACGGCTCATCTATCACGGCGATCGACGGCGGACGCGCGATCGATACGTCAATGGGATTTACCCCTCAGGAGGGCATCCCGATGGGTACTCGTTCCGGCAATATAGATCCGACAGTCATTCCGTATGTCATGAAAAAACACGGTCTTACACCGGATCAAATGGAAGACGTTCTCAACCGTCAGTCCGGTCTGCTCGGTATTTCCGGTCTGTCGAATGACTTCCGCAATTTGCTTGCGGCATCACAGGACGGCAACGGACGTGCGACGCTCGCGCTGAAAATGCTGGCAAACGGCATCAAGAAATATATCGGCTCATACATGGCAGAGCTGAACGGACTCGATGTGCTCGTATTTACGGCGGGCATCGGAGAGAATCAGTATGAGATACGCCGTATGACGTGCGAAAATCTCGATGCACTCGGCATCGTGATAGATGAAGAGAAAAACAAGAATTTTGAGCGCGGTGTTCCGTTTGATATCACGGGTAAGGGCTCAAAGGTCAAGGTTATGATAGTCCCGACGGACGAGGAATATATGATCGCGCTCGATACGCAGCGCATAGTTAAGTGAGGTATTGGATATGGCATCAATGACTGAAAATGAAATCAGAGAAATCGTCACCAAAGTTCTCAACGGTATGCAGGCAGGATCTTCCTCCTCTGCAAGCTGGGACTCCACACAGTATAACGGCAGAAAATTCGTCGGTATATTCGGGGATATGAACGAGGCCATCGAGGCGGCTAACCGCGGTTATAAGGCCATACGCTCCATGAGCGTGGAGGAAAGGGAAAAGATCATCACCGAGATTCGTAAGCTCACCCGCGAGGAGGCACCCATTCTCGCCGAGCTCGGCGTCAAGGAAACCGGAATGGGTAAGGTAGAGCACAAGAGACTAAAGCATATCCTTGTCGCTGACAAAACACCCGGTACCGAGGATATCGTTTCCTCGGCAAAGACGGGCGATAACGGTCTGACACTTATCGAAATGGCTCCGTTTGGCGTAGTCGGTGCCATCACACCGAGTACAAACCCCAGCGAAACCGTCATCTGCAACTCCATTGGTATGATCGCGGCAGGCAACGGTGTCGTATTCAATCCGCATCCGAATGCCATCGCTACGTCAAACTATGCGGTGGATCTGGTCAACCGTGCTTGTAAGGCGGCCGGCGGTCCCGATGTTCTCGTCTGCTCAATGATCAAGCCGACTATGGAATCAGCGGCGATCATGCAGAGTCATCCGCTCATCAAGCTCCTTGTTTGCACCGGCGGTCCCGGTGTTGTAAAGGCCGTGCTTTCATCCGGAAAAAAGGCTATCGGTGCCGGTGCGGGCAATCCACCCGTTATCGTTGATGATACAGCCGATATCCAGAAAGCGGCGAAGGATATCATCGACGGTTGCACTTTTGATAATAACCTTCCGTGTATCGCGGAAAAAGAGGTGTTCGCATTTGACAATATCGCCGACGAGCTTATAGCCGGTATGAAAAAGGCCGGATCGTATCAGATCACCCATGAGCAGGCTGATCAGCTTGCCAAGATCGTGCTTGTTGAGAAGGTCAATAAAGCAGGGAAGACAGTGAAGATCGTCAATCGTGAGTGCGTCGGACGTGATGCCGATGTGATTCTCGCAAAGATCGGTGTCAATGTTGGTAAGGACATACGTTGCATCATCTGCGAAACAGAATTTATGCATGATTTCGTTCAGAACGAACTGATGATGCCTATTCTGCCGATAGTCAGAGTCAAGAACATCGACGAGGCCATAGACCTCGCCTGCAAGGCAGAGGGCGGCAGACGCGACACGGCGCATATGCACGCAAAAGATATCGACAACCTTTCACGCTTTGCAAAGGCTGTCGAGACGACGATATTTGTTAAGAACGCTCCGTCATACGCGGGCATCGGATTCGGCGGTGAGGGTCATACGACATTCACGATCGCGGGACCGACAGGTGAGGGCATCACATCGGCGAGAAGCTATACAAGACAGCGCCGCTGTGTAATGGCCGACAGCTTCAGAATTATCTGATAGGAGGACGATCATGGAGTACGATGCAAAAACTTTGTCTGACATCGTTTCGCGCGTTATAGCGGCGTGTCAGAACGGTCAATCCGTTTCCGCGTCTGTTGACGGCGACATTCCCGTCGGCGTTTCCAACAGACACATTCACCTGACACGTGAGCATCTCGACATTCTTTTCGGTGCCGGTTATGAGCTCACGCCGATGAAGGACCTTTCACAGCCGGGACAGTATGCGTGCAAGGAACAGCTGACAATAATCGGACCGTCGCTTCGCGCAATTGAGGGCGTAAGAGTGCTGGGGCCGCTTCGTAAGGCTTCGCAGGTCGAAATATCGCGCACCGATTCGTTTACGTTGAAGGTAAAACCTCCGGTCAGAGAGTCCGGCGACCTTGCCGGTTCGGCTCCGATTACGATCATCGGTCCTAAAGGAATAGTGACCTTGAAAGAGGGATGCATACTTGCTAACCGTCACATCCATATGTCACCGGAGGATGGCGCAAAATACGGCGTCAGCGACGGCGACTATGTTTCGGTACAGACAAGCGGCGATGGCAAGAGGACGACGCTGTATGACGTTCAGATCCGCGTAAGTGACAAATTCAGGCTGGAAATGCACCTTGATACAGACGACGCGAATGCCTGCGGCATTGGTAACGGCGCGAAGGTCAAGCTGGTAAAAGAGGCTCAGTAATAAATATCGCGGCATAGAAACAGAGCCGACAAAAAATGAAAATAGCAGGACATAATAAAGATAACCGTTATGATGGAATTGCTGAGAATCCATTACGGAATCCGATACTATGTCCTGCACTTTTTTGCAAATAATGATTATTTCAGGTTCTATACTAAATGTTGGGGTAAGCCAACAGATATGAAATAAAAAGATAAA
>JAKSPY010000082.1 GCA_024404445.1 Clostridia bacterium | reverse complement strand
TTCTGCTAATTTTTCGTATGCGGGTTTCAAAATCAATTCGTATCTCTTTCGATACATCGTTTTATAAAACGTTTTGCGAAGTTTGTCAATTCCTTCAATACCGTCGATCAACTTTTCTATTTTACCGAAGTCAATTCGCGGAACGATCCGCAGAATTGCTTTATTACATTCCTCAAATTGTAAGCTGTTGATAACCTCATAATAAGAACTTTTCTTGCCATTAAGCTTCACGTGAGAAGTAGGAAACTGATATACTCTTTTTTCAATTTCTTCTTGGGATTCAAGCACCTCATTGATTCTTTCGGAAGTGTTGAGTTTCGGATACATACTTGATCCGTTATCATAGACCGGAGCAATTCTATATTGATTGTCTTTTTTCAAAAATCCCCAGTTGCCGCCGTGTCGGTCAAAATTTCCGTTCAAAGCATCGATCACGAACATATCCCAGAAACGTGATACTGTTTCTTCAACGTTCGTCAACTTCTTATTATCCTGGAGCATTTTCTGAATGTCATCGTATGAATACTGATACATTTCCTTATCTTCTTCCAACGAACTTTCACCGACATCGTTGAAATGAGTCAGAACTTCGCCTTCACCGACAAAGTTTTTGAGTAAAACAATATTCTCACCGTTATATACTCCGAGAAGTGTTTCCTGAACGGGAATTTCAAGCAATTCAAACATATGGCTTCCGATATATTCGGAAATATGGTTAAACACCATACCGATTTCCGAATTCTTCTGAAATTTCATAATATATCTGTTGCCATTAATCGTTATCTGCTCTTTTCGCTCAGCACCGGAGTAAAAAACGTTTTGGTCAATCGGATATTCAGAATAGTCTTTCATAGATACTCCTCCATTTTGTTTCGCCCTATTATATCATATTATTCGCTTTGTGTCAATAGGGTTGCGATAACATTTTGACACACAACAACGTTTTTATACGTTTGTAATTATGGAACAGTTTAACTTTTATTTGAAAAGTTGCCTTTTCGGTTGTTAATCACTATTGAAAAGTTGACTAAATTCTAAAAGCAAAAAAGTCAAGAGATTCTCTCGGAATCGTCTTGACAAAAAATCAAAAACATGGTATACTTTTATCGTACTTTAGTCGGGATAATTGCGGTGCAAGCGCCTTTCGGACAAGTTTAATACAAGGGCGGCGCAAAACTTGTACCAAACCGATGGTAGACGCCAAGAGTTACGAGTACGATATGTCTTGATAATCCACGAAAAACGTCAAAAAGCCTTATATATCAAGGCTTATTGCCCATAAAAAGGTCAATTGGGGTGGTAGAGGCCGCAAGTTCAAGTCTTGTCACTCAGACCATATCGAGTGTTCATAACGAATCTGAAAGGATTCTTACGGACACTCGATATTTTTATGCCGATAAATCAAAATATTTGGTTGTGTTTTTGTTCTTCGCAGGTTCGGAAGATAGATTTCCGAACCTGCTTTTTTGTTATCCCGCAGTGGGGAGGTATTGCATCATCAATAGGTTTTTCTTTGGCTTCTTTAAAAAAAGATTTTATTTCTTCAACTGTTTTGAGTATTTGATTGTCACTTTCATAAGTTCCAGTATACCATCTCCATGTGCCCCGGCTCCTCAGCGGCAATATGTATTACAGTGAAAAACGAAGAAAAGAAAATGAATAAAACCGAAATCGCCGACAAGAATTTGGATCAGATAACCGGCGGAAGAAGTTTAACACCGGATAATCTGGCAGGTATTTCGGAAATTGATCTGTCAGAATTAATAAAAAAAAACTGAAGATACATTTGGAGTGTCGAACCCCGCACCGATGGCGATGTCCGCATCGGTAGAAAATGCGGAATAATCTCCTTTGTGTCTTAATGTCAATAACGGAAGGCAAAACCGACGGCAATCGGCATTTCACGCCGCTCCGTTTACGTTAAACAAAAATCGGCTTCCGAGGATTTTTCATCCCGGAAGCCTTTTTCGTTTACGGCATCGTAATAACGGAGCCATGTGTGAGCCGTCTGTCGTCGTATCGATCTGCTTTCACAGCTGATTTGCCTCTTCGGCAACGATGCTTTCCGGCATTTCCTGATCGTCGGCGACGCCGTTGAAATCCTTGTCGACGCACGTTTTTTGCAACCTGAAATAGATCATGCCCAAAATAAGATAAACTGCGGACGCGGCGGCAAACACGTAAGAGCCGATGAATTTATACAGCAGAATTCCAATCACGCCTCCCGTGAGAAACCCCAATATGGCGGCGGCAGGTACCAGACCGGAAACCGGCTTTTCTGCTTTATTCCCGCGTATTTTATAGCCGATATATACGCCGATATCGGTCAGATTGCCCGTCATGTGCGTCATGCGGACCAAAATCCCCCTGAACGATACGACCATACCGTTCTGAAGGCCCATCAGAAAGGCAAGAAGCATAACGCTGACCCACGATTCAAGAAAGAGCGGCACCGTGATCAGCACACCGATCGCCAGGATAATAAACCCGTATATTTTGTGCAGATAAAATTCCCTTTCGCCGGTCGCGACCCCCGCGACAACAGCTCCGACGAAAAAGGCGGCTATTAGCGAAAGCAATTGAAGGCCGTCGCTGATATCAACGGCAATGATCGAGATCGCGAGCTTTGAGATCAACCCCGTTACGTGGGATACCGTCACTCCGGCGTAGCAAAAGACAGAGACCGCGTTGATAAATCCGGCCAAAAGCGTCAGAATGATCATCCATACGAATAACCTGTATTTGTTCATGCGAAATAATCTCCTTTGTGTCGTAATGTCAGTAACGAAAGGCAAAACCGACGGCAACCGGCATTCCACGCCGCTCCGTTTTTGATCATTTGACGATTCCGTCTATCACTGTGCTTTGTCCGGCACTATCTCAATAATATCATCCATCGTGCAACCGAGGGCGGTGCAGATTTTGACCAACACATCGCTGGATACGGTGGCGCCGTCTTTTTTCATCTTTGCAACAGTCGCGGGACTGATATGCGCAAGCTCGGCAAGCTCCTTGCTTTTCATCTCGCGGTCTATCAGAAGTTTGAATAATCTTTTATAGCTTGCAACCATTTCACACCTCAAAAAACATAGTTTTCGGTTACGTCTATAATACCACAAGTTTTGACAAAATGCAATAGATCGACAGCATTTATTCAACGAACTTATAATTTATTCGACTATTTTCGAGCGTTCATTCCTGTGTTGACCGCATCTGTGATTTTTGTCGTCCCATTCCGGATCACTGTCACAAAACGCGGCCGGAGCGCAAATATAAGATTTACCAGCCGCTGTATAACAGAAAAATTCCCGTCTTATCAACGGGAATTTTTCAATATTCGGACTATTCAGTCCACAGTATCAGGTATAAACCGTTCGATCTGCCGATGATAAGTGATGATTTCATATTTGTGCGACCTGCGCAAGATAACCGCGTATCACTCATCCTCTGTCCTTGCCACAGGGAACGTAATATCAAAAGGATCGACGCGGATGACCGCGATCGGACGGCAAAGAGAAACATCCGGGAAAAGAGCCGGATCGATCTTTATACTGTCGATCGAGGCAAAATGTCCTTTTCCCTTGCCGAAAAAGTTTGTGAAATAATATTTTCCTTCATGCTTCTGAACTAACGGAAACGGAAGCAGCTTCGTGCTGACGGGGAATGAGAGCTTCCCTGACCTCAAGGTGAACTCTGCCGCCGCCTTACCGTCCACGGTCACGGTCGCCTTTTCCGTACCTTTGCCGATCTTTTCAAAAGAAAAGTCCGCTTTTTCCTTCGGAATTCCCCAATTGGCTCTGCCGTTTTTGACGCTTTCCATCGTTGAAACGTAAATTTTGCTGATCGTATCGAGCTTTTTGCCCCCGAAACGGAATTTGCCCGGTATGAAAAGCAGTTCGCCGTAGGGACCGGCGTCGGATTTTTCATAATCGACCAGCATCACACTGCCAAAACCGCCGGCAAAATTTCCGGTAAGGAATTCCGGCACGTTTCCGTATTGCCCGATGAATTTTTTAGTGAATTTGTACAGAAAGATATATCCCGTTCCCCGCAAATTCCACGGTGCGGGATATGCTTTTATCTCATTTTCCATATTGTTTACCCCTCTTTTGCAATTTGCTTGCGATCGATCTCATCAAGAAGCGCGTATATCTGCCTGTTCGACATTACGATCGGCGGGGCGTAATTAATCGAATCCCAAGCGATCGCGTGGGCAAGCGACCTGTAATCGGATGCGGCAATGAAATCCTTTCTGTCATCAAAGCCGCACATGGCGATCAATTCGCGTATCGCATCAAGCAGTTTATCGCACGCGTCAGCGTCACTTACGGAATCGTCCGCGAGGGCGCAATAGCGCGACAGATCGGCGAGGTGTTTCATACATTTCCCTTTTTGCATATCCATCACCGGCAGCAATGAAATAGCGATCGCGTTCCCGTGCGGGATATGGTATTTCGCGCCGATGCTGTGGGCAAACGCGTGAACGTACCCGGCGAGCTGTTTATTGATGGCATTCCCGCCGTAATGGGCGGCAAGGCACATATTCTGCCGGGCATCGGCATTCGCCGGCTCATTTATCAGAACAGGCAGGTTTTTCAGCACGAGTCTGACGCATTCCATGCTTTTTTTCATATCGTCGTCGCTGACTCTGACTGATGCCGCGACGCCCTCCAGACCGTGGCTGAGCGCATCGATCCCGCAGGCGCAGGTGATGCCCTTCGGTGCCTTTATCGTCAGTTCACTGTCAAGAATAACGGCGCGGACGTCAAGGCCGACCACGACAGTGGCGACTTTGTTTCCCTTTGCGTTCGTCACGACCGCGCCTACCGTGATCTCCGCCCCCGTACCGGCTGTCGTTGGGACGGCAATGATCGGGAATGTTTTCTTTCTGACAAACAGAAATTTTTGTAGCAGTGTGCCCGATTTGCGCTTTATCAATCTGCCCCCGGCGGCGATCATCTTACAGGAATCCATCACCGCACCGCCTCCGAGCGCGATGATCGCGTCGGCTTTACAATCGGCAAGCGCGTTTCTGCCTCCGTCAACGATCGTCAAATCCGGCTCGCCGGCAATATCCGAGAACACAGTATAAAATATACCGGCCTGAGCGAGAGAATCTGTGATTTTTTCATGCAATCCCAGCGAAAAGATCGTCCTGTCGGTGACGAGCAGAACACGCTTGAACTCGTTTTTGCGGCAAAGCTCCCCCACCCTGTCACGCGATCCGTAACCGGAAACCGTATCGGGATCGGGCAATGGCACCGCCTTGATCACGACCCCCGGCAGTTTGCGTATCAACGAGCGCAAAATATATAACATAACGAATAACCTCCTGTGTACCGTTTTTCCATATTATCAGAACCCGCTTTGCCAAACGGCAATACCGCGATGAATCTCATAACTTATAGCATACCGCAATTCGTCCGTTTAGTCAACTCCATGAACGATTTTTGTCAAAAAGTTACCTGCTGAGAAGTCTGCAACTGACGTTCACTGCTGTGTTATTGCGAATACCGAGCGTACTAATGCAAGCAGGCAAAGCGGATAACCGCTTTGCCTGCTGAAGTTTGTTATGAAAAATGAATTTGAAGACCGCGTAAAGTTAATTTGAGCTCGACGTTGCTCCTGCCAACGACCATGTCTGAACTCCCTGTTCGGTTGCATTATAGGTAAGCGAAATTCCGTCCTCACCGACCACGAGTTTATCCGGATAATTCAATGTAACTTTTTTACTCTCGGATGTGCCTCCGGCAGAAACAAAATCAATCAGCAGCTCTTTGTCACTTGTTTTGCTGAATGTAACTATGTATTCATTCATTTTATAGATCTGTGCCTCAACAAATGCGGAACGAATATTGGCGATGTCGGCAGATTCTTTTGCCTTCACGAGTGAAACGGAAAACGTAGGTACGGCGATGACAGCAACAATCGCAATGATAGCAACAACGATGAGCATTTCCATCAAGGTAAAGCCCGCTTTTTTCGTTTTCATAATCAAATTCTCCTAAAAATGTCGATTTTTTCCCGGCAAACAGAGTATACCGCCGGTCAGAATTATGACATAATTATACCTGTTGACCGTAAAACTGTCAAGATATTACTTACATTTATAGAAAAAATTTGTGCATTTTTATAGAAAAAATTTGTGCATTATTTTCGATTCTACGACAGCCGACAACATAAAAGACATCAAAAACATCAATCAAATCTTGCATTTTTACGAGAATCAGCCTCACGCCCCGACGGATCGCGACCTTCCGTGGATGTGACCTCACTCCTCTTCAAGATCAAATCGTTTCGTGCGTATCGCCTCCCAAAGCGTCAATCATCGGGATACATATCACAGTGTGCAGACCTTTTTTTGCTGTTCCGGTCTTAGTTGATTTTTTCGTAATATATGAGTATATCTCTGTTGCGTCGTCGGCTCGATCGGCTTTTACGAAAAAACGCGGGCAACCTTCAATACTTCATTTACCTGTCTAATTCCCTGCATTCACTCGCTCAAGCTCGCGGTATCGAATCTTCATTTTATCTTCACTCAATTTCGGCTCAGGTGCTTTCGGCTTATGTATACTGTCCTTCTCCAATCCGCAAGCGTTTAATTCACCCTCAAAAATGCGTAGCGTATTAAATCCTGTAATATTCCTTATACCACTCTGCGAACTTGCGCAGACCCATCCGCAGACTGGTAGACGGTTTGAACCCGAGGTCGGCTTCAAGTGCCGAGGTGTCGGCGTAGGTGATGTAAATGCCTTTGTCGATTGCGAAGCCCGTGATCTTACCAAGTTGGTGATCCGAATGCGCCCCGATCGGGCAGATGCGGTACGGCGTGAACGCCACGCTTTTCGGCTCT
>JAKSPY010000081.1 GCA_024404445.1 Clostridia bacterium | reverse complement strand
ACTGGGCTCGTGACCGGTCAGTGCCTTAACCTTTTCCTGTGCGGAAAGCATACGTGTCGAACCGCCGACAAGCAGGACCTTATCGATCTTATCTATCGAAAGTCCGGCATCGGCAAGAGCCTTTTTGCAGGGCGTCATGCATGCCTCGACGAGGTCAGCGGTCAGCTCATTGAATTTAGCCCTCGACAGTGTTGCATCGAAATGCTTCGGACCTGTCGCATCAGCCGTGATGAAAGGCAGATTGATGTTTGCGCTTGTCATACCGGAAAGCTCGATCTTTGCCTTCTCTGCGGCCTCTTTGAGCCTTTGAAGAGCCATCTTATCCTTGCGGAGGTCGATACCGTTCTCTTTCATAAATGTGTCGGCGATCCAATCGATGATCCTCTGGTCAAAGTCATCACCGCCGAGGTGCGTATTGCCGTTTGTGGCAAGTACCTCAAATACGCCGTCGGAAATCTCAAGCAACGACACATCGAACGTACCGCCGCCGAGGTCAAATACCATTATTTTCTGCTCGCTGTTCTCTTTATCCACGCCGTAAGCGAGTGCGGCGGCCGTCGGCTCGTTGATAATACGAAGTACCTCAAGACCTGCGATCTTGCCGGCATCCTTTGTCGCCTGACGCTGTGAATCCGAGAAGTAAGCAGGTACTGTGATGACGGCCTGCGTTACGGGTGAACCGAGGTAAGCCTCGGCATCGGCCTTCAGCTTCTGCAGTATCATCGCGGAAATCTCCTGCGGTGTGAACTTTTTGCCGTCTATATCGACCTTATAGTCTGAGCCCATATGTCTTTTGATACTCATAACGGTTTTGTCACTGTTCGTGACAGCCTGTCTTTTAGCGACCTGACCGATCATTCTTTCGCCCGTCTTTGAAAAAGCGACGACTGACGGTGTCGTTCTTGCACCCTCGGGATTGGTGATGACGATGGGCTCGCCACCCTCGTAAACCGCTACACAAGAGTTTGTTGTACCTAAATCAATACCGATAATTTTTCCCATGATATATTCCTCCAAAATAATGTTTGATGTATTAGTTAGCGACCTTTACCATAGCGTAACGTATGATGCGGTCACCTTTCTTATATCCCTTTTGAAATACGTCGGCTATCACGTTTTCACCCAACGTATCGTCGTCCACGTGCAATACGGCATTGTGCAATGTCGGGTCAAACGTTTCACCGACTGCGCCGAAGGTTTCTATACCGAGTTTTTCCATCGCGGAATTCACCTGATTTATGATGATCTTTACGCCGTCCTCAAATGAGTCGCTGTTGGCGAATGTCAAAGAACGTTCGATATTGTCTATGACCGGTAACAGCTCGCCCAATGCCTCGGTGTACGCGTCTGCGTAGGTGTTTTCGCGGTCCTTTTGCGTGCGGCGACGGAAATTGTCGTATTCCGCAAGCATACGCAGGTATTTGTCTTTTTCCTCGCTCAGATCGTTCTGTAGCTTCACGTAGGCATCTGCCGCCTTATCGAGCTCAGCCGTCAGCTTTTTATTCTCGGCCTTCAGCTTTGCGATGTCCTTTTTCTCCGTTTTCGGCTCCTGCTTTGCGGACTGCTCAGCCGCCTTTTCGGTGTTTTGATCTTCTGTGACTTGTTCTGCTGTGTCTTTTACTTTTTCTTCTGCCATTTTTTAACCCTTTCTATACATCATCGTCATCGGATCTCGGCGGCGGAGGAAGCTCTGCCTTGAATATTCCGGATATTCGTTCCGACAGATACTCTACAGTCGATACGACCTTGGAATAATCCATTCGGCTCGGACCGAAAACGCCGATCGCGCCGACGACCTTCCCGTCGACTATCAGTTTGCGGTAAATGAATGCCGAATCGTTTACGATATCGTTGTCCTCTTCGCCGATCACGACGTTGACCTTATCCTCGTCGCCCTCGCTGATGATGTTGATCAGATCGTCCTTATCCTCCATCATCTGCAAAATGCGGCGCATTTTATCGACTGACGCAAATTCGGGATACTCAAGCAGCTTATTGACGCCCTCAAATCTGATATCCGACGTTTTTTCCGTCGCGGTCGCCTCGTACAGCGCCTTTACGGACACCCCGACAAGCGAGGAGGCATCGCCCATCGCACGCTCCATTTTCATCATCGCGGAAAGGTTGATGCTTTGCGGATCGACGTTGGTGGCGTGGATATTCAGAATATTGCACAGCTGTGACAATATCGCGTCGCTGAGCTGCAGATCGGTCTTCAGATGCACTGTCTTGACCGACGAATCGCTGAGGCGCATAACGAGCAGGAACTCATTTTCACCGAGCAACATATATGAGAAATCCGTCGCGACGTTTGCGGCCGATTTTGTTTTCAGCGCCACCGTCGGATAATTTGTCAGTGAGGCAACGAGCTTCGTCGCGCTTTGCAATATCGAATCAAGCTCACCGATACGGCTTTTCAGCATATTGTTGAGAGTGATAATCTCGGACGCAGTCAGCTTATAATTCTCCATCAGACTGTCAACGTAGAATCTGTAACCGAGTTTAGTCGGCACCCTGCCGGAAGAAGTATGAGGCTGTTCGAGATATCCCATGGCCTCCAATTCCGCCATCTCGTTACGGATCGTTGCTGAGGAAAACGGAATATCGGCAGCAGTCATAAGGTATTTTGAACCTACAGGCTCGCCGAGTGCTATATGAGCCTCTATTACCGAGCGAAGTATCTGCTTCTTGCGGCGAGACAATCCGTCACCGGATATGATCATATTGCCCATTTCTTCCTCCTTTTAGCACTCAAATCGCGTCAGTGCTAATTCACGATACAAATTTAACACTTTTAACTCGATTTGTCAATAGCTTTTTCAGATTTTTTTCAATTATCTTCACTGTTTTTCAATCAAATCGGCTTTTGCGTTATCACATAGGTATTATGTGTGATAAACCGACAATTATTTGTTGACAAACAGCTTGTTTTATGATATCATGATCTCACCGCAATTGAATAGTGATCGGGGGTGCTGACCTGTCGGCTGAGATCGAATTATTTCGGAACCCTTAACCTGATACGGATAATACCGGCGTAGGATGATTTTTAATTTCCGCGATTTTATTCCGTCGCGGATTTTTTATATATATTGAGGTAAAAATGATAAACGAAAAAGTACGCAGACTCACCGTGTCTGCCGCGATGCTGTCGTTGGCTACGGTATTGAAGATCGTCAGCGACCTCATACTGTTTCTTAATCTGCCGTTTGGCGGAACGATAACATTGGCAAGCTTTTTGCCGATCGTTATCGTTGCATATATGTACGGCACGAAATGGGGACTTTATACGGGATTTGCATATTCTCTGATAAATGTATTTCGGTCTGTCATCCGCGGCTCATCCGGGACCGTCGTCGCCATGTTCATGCCGGAATCGGACGAATACATGGGATTTCATGCCGTGATCATAATTCTGCTGGATTATCTTTTGGCGTATACCGTGCTCGGATTCGGCGGGATTTTCCGCAGGATAAAAAGCAAGACCGCGGCGATGGCGCTCGGCGTGGCAGTCGCATATCTCTCGTGCTATATAATACACGTTGCATCCGGCGCGATATACTACGGCTCGTGGGCTGAGTGGTTTTTCACGGATACGGATTTCGCAAAATTTCCGATAAGTCAAGCGATAATCAACAATACCTCAGGCGGCGTATTGGCGCTGTTGTATTCGGCAATATACAACGGCTGTTACATGATACCGGATATGATCATTGCCATGCTGGCGTCCACGCTGACGGTGCGGATATCGGCGGTAAAAAGATATTCATTGTAAAACGGAATAAAATGAAAGGGACTGTAAATAAACAGCCCCGAAAAAAGCGAAAAAAGAAGCTGTAAGAATACCGAAAAGGTAGACTTGCAGCTCCTTTTTGCGTTTAACCGTTGTATGCGTCTTTGTCGCAGATGACGGTGGCATTATGATGAAGCTTTATCATTGTCGCCGGCACGTTCGTATCTATCTTATCGTCAAGTAACGCCATCAGTGCCTTGTGTTTTGACGCGCCGGAGATCAGAAGCAGGAGCTTATCAGCCTCCATGATCGATCCGATGCCCATCGTCATGGCATAACGCGGTACCTTATCCTCGGAATCAAAGAAACGTGAATTGACCTGTATGGTGTTTTCCGTCAATTTCACAAGGTGAGTACCGTATATCAGCGACGTATCCGGCTCATTGAACCCGATGTGACCGTTCTGCCCTATTCCAATGACCTGAATGTCGACACCGCCGAGTGAGGCGATCATGTCATCGTACTCTTTGCCCTCTTTTTCGGGATCCTTTGCAAGGCCGTTCGGGACGTGGGTATTATTCTTGCCAATATTGACGTGATCAAAAAGATTCTTATTCATGAAATAGCGATAGCTTTGTTCATCTTCCGCGGAAAGCGGATAATATTCGTCAAGGTTGACCGATCTGACGCCGGAAAAATCGACTTCCTTATTATTATACATCGTGACGAGGCGACTGTACATACCGACGGGAGTCGATCCCGTGGCAAGTCCGAGTACGCTCGTCGGCTTTTCGTTGATCTGTTTTTTGATAAGCTCGGCGGCACGCGCCGACATTTCGTCATAATTCTCGCAAATAATCAGTTTCATTATTTTCTCTCCACTATTTCAGTCAAACGACTGTAATTATTTTCCATTATCTCTACCAATCTGAATTGTGTGCGGCATCTGTCGAGGTTGTGCTTTTCACGGCTGACGTGAAAATACGTATCCCCGTTGAGATAATCGGCAAGGAAACGCATACCGCATTCGTACGTCATCAGTATCGCGCCGTCGACAAGCGCCGATTTTTCAGTCCCGGTTATGGACTTGAACGATTTGATGTATCCGTCGACGTAGGCCTCAAACAGATCGAATGAGAAATCGACGAGTGACGTATCCGGCTCATCCTCTGCGACCATATTGCAACCGAATCTGATACTGTCGCCGAAATCATAGCAGATACTGCCCGGCATGACGGTATCGAGGTCTATGATCGCTATGGGTTTGCCCGTAGTCGCGCTGAAAAGTATGTTGTTCAATTTAGTGTCGTTGTGCGTGACGCGCAACGGCATTTCGCCGGAGGAAAGCTTTGACGTGATCCGTGAGCAGATGTTTTCACGCGACGTAACGAAATCGATCTCACGACCGACATCGGCGGCGCGGTGCATCACGTCGGCATTGACCGCAGCCTTGAAATCGGAAAAACGCTTGACTGTATTATGAAAATCGGGAATTATTTCAGTCAGCTTTGAAGCGTCGAATCCGCGCAGATCCTCGGCAAATGCGCCGAATGACGCCGCACACTGACGAAAATCCTCACAGGAATTCACGGTCTGATAACACACGGAATTATCTATCAGCTTATACACGCGCCAATAATTGTCGCCGTCGCGAAAATAATCCTTCCCGTCGAGCGTGGTCACGATCTCCAGCGATGTTTCATCCGATTTGCGTGATGCGTACAAATCGTTCAGATATTCGGTCACAAGACGTATGTTTCTCATCAAGGCATCGACGTCTGTGAATATCGAATTGTTGATTTTTTGCAGTATGTATTTCTTGACGCCGGAAACAACGCGGTACGTCCTGTTAATATGTCCCTCTCCGAACGGCTCAAACGAACAATTGCCGACGTCGAAGAATTTTGATACTATGTCGCAGATTTCCATTATAATTCACCGAATTTCTTTCGCATTTGTGCCGCCTGACCGCACGAATAGGCACCCTCGGAGCACGTCCCGCAAACGCACGACGGCCCCGCGTTTTTGAACAGATTCGGTGCTACGCCCTTAACAAGGCGGAGCATCTCGCACGCCAATGCGCGAATCTCCCACTGCGCGCGGTTACAGCAACGCAAACGGAAGAAATTGTACAGTGATCTGACGTTCATGGTCATTATGATACGGGTATCGCAGGCGTTAGGCAATACGAACCGTGCATCCTCGTTGGCCATTTTCTCAGCAGCCTTTGCCGCAGATTTTTCATCCTTGCCCTCGGCTATCAGACGCGCCGTATGCGCGGCGGTGAGCGTACTGCGCAGACTTTCGTAATGCGCGGCATCCTCTTCCATAGCCTTAATAAATTCGGCTTTGGCCTCGGGTATATCGGCTATCGCCGGCGGAACGATATACTCAAAATTGCATTTTGAAACATAGCGTTGGCTCTGCACCGAGTACGAGGCAATCCTGTGACGCGTCAGCTGTGCCAGCAAAGCGCGTGACACGCCCTCAATACCGAATGTGAACGAAGCATGCTCAACGGGACTCTGGTGGCCTAAATCGGAAAGCACATCGAGAAAGCTTTCCGTTTTTTCCGGCGTCAGACCCTCCATGAGCGTGTCAATGTCACTTTTGGCATAACACAATTTCGCCGCGGATGCGACGATCTTATCGGCATCGGGCGTATATGTAAGTAATTCGACGTGCATACGATCCTCCTGAAAAGTAAATTATATTTACGCGTTTACGATTTCCCTGCAGATAACGGAAGCAATCAAAAGGCCTGCCGCCGACGGCACGAAAGATATGCTTCCCGGAAGACGTTTGTCGCCGATATTGTCAATATCGGCGCGGCATTGTATCGGCTCTTCCCTTGAGTAAACCACATTTAACTTTTTGATGCCTCGCGATTTCAGCTCGCGGCGCATGACGCGTGCCAACGGGCAGACAGACGTCGAATATATGTCGGATACCTCCAGCATTTCAGGGTGAAGCTTATTGCCCATGCCCATACAGCTGATGATAGGTACGCCGAGTGCCGATGCCCTGACTGCAAGCTCGATCTTTGCCGATACGTTATCCACTGCATCAACGATATAATCATATCCCGACAGATCAATACTGTCGGCATTGTCGGGAAGATAAAATGTGTTGACGGCCGTAACCTCG
>JAKSPY010000080.1 GCA_024404445.1 Clostridia bacterium | reverse complement strand
ATCAGCACCGCCAAAATCATACCAACAAATTTTTTCATGATAGAATTGCTCCCTTTTGTCCTTTTGCATCTTTATACGAATGAAAACGGAATGTGGCCAAAGATTTTTGAAAATTTTTTATTTATCTGCCGTATTGAGTACTGTTTAAGCACAGTATATCGTAAACTGCACCGTTTGTAAAGCACAAAAACATAAGGCGGGTAAGTTTTTGACAAGGAAGCAGGCATTTCCGTCGCGGCGGGGATCGGTCACTGCTTATTCTTCAACCAGATCACACTGTCAAAGCCGAAGCGTGCCGGGTGTGACGGCAGTGTCGAGCGCCAGCGTATGGCGTTCTGATGATAATTGAAATAATTGACGTCGCCGAACAGTGACGAAAGCGACGAAAATTGCTTGAATGTCAGGGTCGTGCGTCCGTCGAGCCTCGGCAGGTCAAATACGAACGGCGGCGCGGCGTGCGTGCCGAGGCATTTGTCGCCCAGCCATAATTCGCAGTACAGCGGCTCGCCCTTGATCTCAATCGCCGTCGCTCCCTCCGGCACATCCGTCGTCAGCGTGTACGATACGACGCCGTGGTCCTCAAACCGTTCGCCGCTGCAATATTCGGTCTTCCTTTTTGAGATTATTGCGCGGCATACGTCGCCGGAAACATAAGAAACAGAAAAATCTCCTCGTGCCATAACGCTGGGCAGATATTTGTAATCGTTGCCCGACGTAACCGTGTGCACGCCCTTTGTTATATGCACCGTGTCGGTGTCGCCGTACAGTATGGAGAATTCTTTACCCATGCTGTTACATTCGTGCGTCGTCAGCGGCACCCCGTCCGGCGCGGCAGTACATTCTTCGCGCACCGAGAAAATAACGTCGATGTCATCGGTCGCCTCCAGCTCCGCGGTCGTACCGTCGTTTATGTACATCAAACGGGCGCAATTGTCGTTTTCATAGGTGATCGGGCATACGACGTCGCATTTGCCCAATACGGTCATTTCCGGCGCGGCGTGCGTCACGACACCGTATGACTCAATGTGAGCGTTTTTGCCGTCGATCAGATAATCCCCGGGGGTCTCCGTGCGGTTGACGACAAGCAGTGAGCCGTCGTTCAGCTTTCTGACGAAAAGATCGGTCGGGATTCCACCCGTTTTTGTCGTGACGCGCAGGGGCTTTTGCAGTTTTTCACACAGCGCGTCGAGCGTGACAGCCTCGCCGTCGAGTGTGTAACCGGATTTTGTCAGCGCGACCTCGCAGGGGCGTTTTTCATCGTCCTCTGCCGTAAATCTCCACTGTATCTGATGCGCCGACAGGGTATTTATCAGCGTCGAAAACTCCGTGTCGGGCAGGGGCTGTGCCTGAAGGTTGTCAAGGATGTTTTCGGCATACAGCGACGACGGATATCTGATATAGCAGTCGGGCGTAAACCCGATATTTGCGCGCCGTGCGGCGTCGGTACAGCACGCACACAGCTCTTTTATCCCGTTGCAGTCGGGGCGGGCAGGCCCAAAATGACTGAAAAAGTTGTTTATTATCCGATTGCCCTTGACGCTGAGATGGCTGATAGCCAAAAAGAACTTGTCGGCACCGAATGCCGCCATCATATTTATCATGGCGATCTGCTTTGCGTACGGCATATCGCACGGACCGAGCGCGAATATCTCACACATCGCGCCGCTATCGCCGCGCGCATAGTCCAGCGCACCGCAAAGGCACAAAAAACGCTCGTCGGTGAGTTTGGTCTGTATCTCATCCACGCCGGGTACGGCGAATTCGCGCAGTACGCGGAGGGTGTCGCCGTTTGTGCGCGCGCCCTTCAGCGGGGAATCGTCATCATAGAGATGACCTGCCCACAGGCAGTTGTGCGCGCGGCACCATTCGCTGATCTGACACGGGTATGATTGTGCGAAACGCTCGGATATCAGCGTGTTGCAGTTGACGTAGAATTCACCGTGACCGCATTGCAGATCGCTGTCAAAATCGCGGCCGTACCTGTCGGCGTAGTCCTGCTCCATTCCCGCGTAATACGGCAGGTCATCCCCGGAACAGCGGTAATGGCACGCCGGCTCATCGGAGTAAAATCCGGCGATCACGTTACCGAAAAGCGGGGCATAACGGCGATAATATTGCTCATGCGATTCCTCAATGAAGGCCGATACGGCATCGTAACACAGCACGTCGGCATATCGAGTTTGCCCCGGCGTCAGATTGCGTCTGCCTTTATTTTCGCCGCGCACCGTGATGCTTTTGAGGCAGAACTCATCGCGTGAGGTTACGGCACCGTTGGCGTTTCCCGACGGGAAATGAAAGTCGTCGTTCAGCCAGACCGTCATATCAAGCGCGGTCAAGGCGTCCATCAGGTCGTCCATCGTGCGCCACCAATCCGATGACATATATGAGATTTCACAGCCCTTTCGCGGATACAGCATGATCTGTTCTATGCCGACGCCGTGCAGGGCTGACAGATAATCGTACAGCTCACTGCGTGAGGGGGCACCGGCCAGCGCCATCATGGGAATGGCGGGATTGCGCATATTATTCTCCTCCGGTATTTATTATTCGATATTTTGATTATATATCAATCCACTGCCGAATGCAATAGCGACTGAGGCGCGATTTTTTCGCGCCGCCGCAGGAAAAGCCCGATCGCCCGATCGATTTTTACCTGTCATTCCGTGCTTTGCGAGGAATCTGCTCCGGGTACGATCGCATGATCCGTCTGTGATCGGATATTCTGTCAGATTCTTCGGCATAAATGCCTCAGAATGACAGTGGAGGAGCGGAACACATCGTTCGCTACCCGCCGGCGATGATCGTCGTTCCATAGGCGCACCAATACAAAAATCGCCCCCGTTCGGAGGCGATTTCGGTATGTGATTATTTTGCAAAGTCGGCGACGCGGCTCTCGCGTATCACGTTGATCTTGATCTGACCGGGATACTCCAGCTCGCTTTCCACCTTCTGCGCTATGTCGCGCGCGATGACGACCATCTGATCGTCGTTGATCTGCTCCGGCTTTACCATTATGCGGATCTCTCGTCCTGCCTGAATGGCGTAGGATTTATCAACGCCGGGGAACGAGGAGGCGATCTCCTCCAGCTTTTGCAGTCTTTTGATGTAGCTGTCAAGGTCCTCACGGCGTGCGCCCGGACGTGCCGCAGAAATTGCGTCTGCCGCCTGAACGAGTACCGCGATGATCGAATGAGGCTCAACGTCACCGTGGTGCGCCTCAATGGCGTGGATGACGTCCTTGTTCTCTTTGAATTTACGTGCGATCTCAACACCGAGTTGAACGTGAGAACCTTCAACCTCCTGTGTGAGCGCCTTGCCGATATCGTGGAGAAGACCGGCGCGCTTTGCCAGCACGCTGTCAACACCCAGTTCGTTTGCCATCATACCTGCGAGGTATGCGACCTCCATGGAATGATCGAGCACGTTCTGACCATAGCTTGTACGGAATTTAAGACGGCCGAGGAAGCGGACGAGGTCGGGATTTATGCCGTTGACGCCTGTCTGGAACGTCGCCTGCTCTCCGGCCTGCTTGATGGTCTGCTCAACCTCACGGCGGGCCTTGTCGACTGTTTCCTCAATCTTTGTCGGATGGATGCGCCCGTCTGATACGAGCCTTTCAAGTGCGATACGCGCGATCTCGCGACGTATGGGGTCAAAGCAAGATATCGTGATCGCCTCCGGTGTGTCGTCAACGATGAGGTCGACGCCCGTCAGCGTTTCTATCTTGTGGATATTACGTCCCTCACGGCCTATGATCCTGCCCTTCATCTCATCATTCGGGATGCTGACGACAGACACGGTCGTTTCCGAAACGTGGTCAGAGGCCAGACGCTGTATGGCAAGCGAAATGATGTCGCGGGCCTTTTGATCTGCCTCGTCTTTCAGCTGTGTTTCGATCTGGATCAGTTTTTGCGCTGCTTCGCGCTTTGCCGCCGATTCGATGGACGAAACAAGCTCTGCTTTTGCTGTTTCTGCGGTGTATCCGCTGATTTGCTCTAATTTGGCTAACTGGGCTTGCTTGGTTTTTTCTATTTCTTCGCCCAGCTCTGTGTTTTCTTTGATCTTTTTATTCAGGGTCTCTTCCTTGCGTTCGATATTTTCTATCTTTCTGTCAAGGGATTCCTCTTTTGCAAGGGTGCGGTTTTCGAGGCGGATAAGCTCCTGTCTGCGCTCTTTGTTTTCGCGATCTGCTTCGGTCTTGGCCTTGAGAATGTCCTCTTTTGCCTCAAGGATCATTTCCTTTTTCTTGGCCTCGGCATCCTTTTTCGCGTCTTCAACGATGCGGACGGCTTCCTTCTCTGCAGAGCCGATCTTGGCCTCTGCCGATTTTTTACGTATCACGATGCCCAGGAATATCCCGACAACTGCCCCGACAGCCAACGCAACTATTGCAATAATGACAGCCCAAATAGTTTCAATCATACATCTACACCTCCTTATCTATATTATTCGGGCAATACAACAATACCCGTATCATATATTATATACCCATATATATATAAAGTCAAGTGAATTCTTCGTGTCGGAAAGTGAATATTTTGGACTTTTTTGATAAAAAACGGCGATAAAAAATGCGATTTTTACCGTCTTGCCGAGGGAATTTGCGATGTCGTCGGGACACGATCCTCACTGCCGTCGTGTTTCACTGTTCCTGCTGCTCCGGGTCTGATCGCATGATCCGGTTGTGATCGGATATCCTATAAGATTCTTCGTCATAAATGCCTCAGAATGACAGGGGGAGTGACTGTGACTATTCAATGATGTTTGCCCATACGGGCAAATGATGTTGCGCGGAGCGCAGTGATGTTTTCGCCTGCGGCGAAAATGATGTGATGTGTTCCACTCACGTCCGCAGACGCATCACTCGGCAAAGCCGAACATCACGCACAAGGTGTACATCACGTTCCGCGGGAACACATCGTTCGCCGACGGGCGGTGATAGGCAAAAGAAAAACCGCCTGACAAAGAGCACAAAGGCTTGGACAGACGGTTTGCGATCATATTATCGGATTATTTGGCTTTTTTCTCCTCAATGGAAATTACGTAATCGAGGTTGACTATCCTTTGCGTGCCGTTTTTGTCCTCGACGAGCATACCGCTGCCATTGACCGCGACGATTTTCAGTAACTGTCCGAAAGAGTCGTCAATAAGGCGGATAATACAGTTCTTTCCGATAAATTTCTCAACCAGCTCGTTCATTTCTACGTGCCTCCTTTTAATAATATTTCTTGCTATCGCGTGGATTTTTCTCCGTCTGCGTGATAACAGTATGACAACAAATACCGCAAAAAAAGATGAAAAGTAGGTGGGCATCGTCGGCCTCCCTTATTTACCTTCATAGAATACTCTGAATAAT
The DNA here is from genome assembly GCA_024404445.1 of Clostridia bacterium. Lineage (GTDB taxonomy): Bacteria > Bacillota > Clostridia > Oscillospirales > CAG-272 > RGIG6816. The sequence continues at coordinate 1,927 of JAKSPY010000080.1, read as the reverse complement.
TTTGTCATATAATATGCGTCATCGGTGCCGCCCAACTCACGCACGGCGTGCATTGACAGCATCGGATTGCCGATATCCACCGTCATAACTCCGTATGTCGCGGAGATCATCGGGCCGATCGTGCCGCCGCCGCGAACGTCGGAACGGTTGTTGAAGACCTGATACGGTATATCCTGACTTTCGCACAGCGTTTTGAAAAATGCGGTGCCGTCAGATGACGATGCGTATGACTGCGAGGTGGCGATCTTCAATACAGGTCCCTTGCCCAGCACGACGGGAAGCGTAGGCTCTGCCTTGCCGAGGTATGACGGGTGCGATGCGTGTGCCATATCTGCGGAGAATACGACGCTCTTTGACAGTGCGCGGTACTTGTCCTCGCAGGAGTAACCCAACTTTTCGCAGATTCTGTCGATCAGCATCTCTATCGTGTTGCTTCTGGCACCGCGATCGGAGTTAGAGCCGCACTCCTCGTGGTCAAATGCGATTGCGATATCGCACGATTCGGCGTCCTTTGCCTCAATCGCGCCGGTGATCACGGCGTGCGCCATGGAACAGTCGTCAAGGCGAGCGACGGAAATGAATTCCTCTTCCGCACCGACGAAGCAGCCGTCGTATGCCTCATACGGGGCAAGCTCCCAGCTGAGTATCTCGTCCGGGGTGCAACCGGCGTATTTGGCGATGAATTCCGTGAAGTGCGTCTTGCCGTCGGTGTTCTGCATGAAGAACGGGCACATTTCCGTCTGCAAATTGAATTTCGCACCGTCGTTTACGCCGCGCTCAACGTGGATCGCCGCGCTGGGAATGATCAGTATCGGCTGTTTTATGTTGATATTGACGGGCTTCGGGCCGTTTTCCGACTTAACGAATACGCGTCCCGCGACCGCGAGCGGTCTGTCCAGCCAACCGTGGACGATCAACCCGCCATAGCCCTCCATGCATATCCTTTCATAGCCCGCGTCGATCTTTGACGGTACGCTTTTGATGCGGAAGCCGGGGGCGTCCTGATGAGCGGCTCCGATGCGGAATCCGACCTCTTTGGGCTCGGCTCCGACGGGGAATGCGGCTGTCTGCGTGCCGCGTTTTTTCATATAATACAGCTGACCGCGTTCGATATCCCACGCGTCGCCCTCGTTCAGTTCAACGGCACCGGCATCCAGCAACAGTTTTTCCAGCTCATCGACCGATTGGAACGGCGTGGGGGCGTTATTCAGGAAGTCGAGCAGATTTTTTGCGTACTTCTTTTTGAAATCCATTGTGACCAATCTTTCATCGATCTTTTTGCCGGGTGCTTCCTCATCCCAACCCAGCAGATATGAGGGTGTGACGCCGAAAAGCGCCGCCATCTTTTCTATTTTTTCGCGCGGGACGTTTACGACCTTGTCGTCCTCGTATTTTTGAACTGCCGCACGGTTAGAGTTGATCGCCGATGCGACCTCGCCCTGTGTCAGACCTGCCGCACGACGCAGTTCTTTCAGTTTTTTGCCGATGCTCATGTCGATCTCCTTTTCGGATAAAGGTTTTTAGACATTATATCACATATTTTGAGAATGTGAATATCTTTTGCGAAAAATATTCGCAAAATCTGAAATTTCTTCCTTATTTATATTAGTAAGTATGTGAGAAACGGGTGGAATGCCGATCATAGTCCATTCCTACTCTTCTGCTGTCATTCTGAGGTATCGGGCGAAAGATCGGGAACGGAAAAGCCGTTTGATCATACAGGCTTCAACTTCCGATCATCCGATAATTGCTGTTGCGGCACAAAAGTTTTCCACATTTTGTTGATAAGTGTCGGGTTATCCACATTTTGCACTACGAATTTTTCAAAATGAACGTAAAAGTTAAAAAAATCCACAAAAAATGTAAATTTTTTTATAAATAGGGGTTGACAAAGGGAGATCATAGTGCTATACTACACAAGCGCTCG
>JAKSPY010000008.1 GCA_024404445.1 Clostridia bacterium | reverse complement strand
CTGCCCAGACCGGCCTCGCCTGCGCCGCGGTCAGCTGCTACGCTGAGTGATACTGTGCCTGCGACGTTGGATCTCATGAAGAAGTCGATACGGTATGCCCAGACTTTATTGGCTGAGTCAACGTATGCGAAGATAACGCCGTCGTTGAACGTACCTGAACCGTTGCCTGACTGAGCCGTTGCAGTAAGTGCAACTATAGACTTGATTCTGCCGTCAAGGCCGAACTCAGGTGCGGATACTGTAGGGTATGTGCCGGCGGAGCCGGAGTCAAATGAACCGTTGCCGCTCGTGAAAGAAACCGGCTTCAGAGACTTAAAGTCGAACTTAGAGAGGTCGATCAGATTACCCCATTTAATGTTCTGGCCGGAATCACCGACTGCAGATTCGTCAACTGTTGTAGCCGTTGCCGTGCTTCTGAGGGCGATCTCAAGGTTGCCGTTTGCGGCAACAGATGTGCTGATGTTAGCGATCTCAGGATTTGTTGAAATCGTAAACCATGCGAATGAAACGCCTGTCGTCATGATAGCTGCAACCAACATCATAGCGATTGAAAGAATAAGTTTGGTTTTTAAGCTTTTCATTGTTTTTCTCCTTTCAAGAAAAATCTCTTTCATAGTGTAAAATATATTTGTATAACGTACCCGGCAGGATACGAAAGACAAATCAAATGAATGCGGGTCTCCCCGGGAGCCATTTCGGTTGGCTTTCCGTACCGTTTGTCATGCTGAGCGACAGCGAAGCATCTGCCTCAAAATTATATGTCTTCCGATTCTTCAGCAGATTCCTCGGCGTAATTGCCTCGGAATGACAAAATCGAGATCAGCCGCAGACTTTGCTACTGTCCGGTGTCATCCGGGGCAGGGTTGCCGTTGTCACTGCCGTTCGGCTCATTGTCTGAGCCTACCGACCCGCCGTCGCCACTGCCGCTACCCGGCTTCACCATCTCGCCCGGATTATCATTGCCGCTGTTTTTGCCGCCGTCACTGCCGCTGTCGCCGCTACCGCTGATTTTACCGTTCATGTAGTCATCATAATCGGTACGGTAAATACCATCGAATATGCCGCGCCTTGCGTTCTCCGGCTCAATTACGTCAAATTCCATTTCAAACTTTGCATATCCGCCCTGTATGTCATTGGTGCATTCGGGGTCCCACCCCTCGATCCAGATGACTATGGTGAACTTATGCGTTTCACCGGGCTGTACGTCCAGCATGACGCCTCTGACGACTGTGTTATCACTTTCAAACATCGTGGTGGCCACGCCCCACTTGCCGTCATCCTTTTGGTAATACTGCAATTCCGGATCGTACGCGTCGTCATAGAACGGCGGCTTTTGTTTATAGCCGTACAGCCTCTCGGCTGTGCCGTTGCTGTTAGGCTGTGCGTACACGACCTGCTTGCCGTCCATATACAGCATCAGCCACGTGACCTTATCAACATTGAATATTGAGTCAAGCATACTGACCGTATAGATGACGTTGTTTACGTTTTCGCCGGCGTTGCTGATGTAGAACGTCATCGCCAGATACGATGTGCCGTTGTGCGGTCCGTCGATCAGATCGACGTCCCTTGCGATATCGTCAAACGTGATATTGTTGACCGTGACCTCATCACTGATCAGACGCGACTTCGGTTCATCAAGCAACGATGTCTCACACAGTATGTAACCGTTGCGTATCATATCGGCGGTAAGGTTGATCGTGAACGACCCCTTGAAGTCGGTCAGATACGACATCGCGAACAGTGCACCCGCCAGCAGTCCCGCGGCGATCATCAGTCCCTTGATCCCGAACGTCTGGGTGAGCCCCAGCCATTTCCACCAGAACCAGCCGAGGAGCGTGTTGCGGTCAAGTCCCAGACCGAGCTCACGCGCCGTGTTATCGAAATCCACATATTTCTTGATGCCCTGCGCCCGCAGGTCCTTACGCAGCTTTCGACGCTCACGCAGCAGCTTTGACGTCCAACCGATCCGTTTGAAGAATCCCTTCGGCTTATCGCCGAGATTGACGTACCGCGGTTTGTACCCGCCGTACTTCTCTTTATCCGACAGGGGCGCGGCCTTTGCAGACGCTTTGCCTGCGGCCTTACCCGCATTATCGGTTCCTTTGTCCGAGGTGGGCACTTGCGGATCTGATCCGGATTCCGGCCGCGGTCCTTTATCTGCATTCTCGTCGGCTAATCTCTTTTTGGTTTCATCATCTATCGGCATTCCACCCGTCATATGCCCCACCTCCTTTTTGTTGACATTTTGTTTTTAATCCTGTTGTTCGTTTATCAGGGCGAGTCCCTCGGAAATGAGGTCATCCTCTGATTTGTATTCGCCGATGCTATTCCCGGTGACAAGGTCTACGTCAAAGAAATCAAGATCGCGGATATTGTCATCTGTCGCCATATCCTCGGCTATGACCGAGATGTTCTGTCCTTTCAGCAATCCGAGATAATCGGACGCTTCCTCCGATTTAAGCCAATCGGATGATTCTTTATCTATCATAATAGCAGACACGCGCGCGTCGGACAGATCCATGATGTCGGGCAACTGCGGATATACTCCGCAGCAAATAAACTTTACGCCGACGTCGCTGAGCCTTTCGACATTTTGTGTGAACGTGATCAGCTTCGCGCCGACCTCCGCCGGAGTTACGATGAATGCAAGGCGGCACGCGTCGACCATCACCTCACGCAGTGCGTCAAAGATGATCTTATGTGCTCCCTTTCTGTTGAACCACCCGTTGGGAAGCTCAATCGCTATGTAATCCGTGTGCAGTCCGCATCTGTCGATACGGGCTATCGTGTCGCACGCCTCATAGATCATGTACTTACCCAAAGGCTGATACAGCTTTTCGCGCTTCAACAGGTGATCGACCTTGTCTATCGTTTCCAGCTCGTGCTTTTTCTTGAATCTTAACTCAGCCTGAAAGGCGACGAGCTTATCTGTTTTTCTCGTCTTGATCGGACGGTAGTACAGGCTCAGCGGACGCGACGCACGTCTTTCGACAAATGTCGGTGCCGACGGTACGGATTTGGTTTCCGCGATATGTATCTTGTACACCCTGTTCAGCTTCGTTCTTGCGCCGGAGATCATATCCTTCATGCCCGGATCCAGCTCAGAGCCGAACAACTCCTGCACCTTGTTCCACGCATAGTCGAACGGGTCCTCAGATACCGTTTCTGCCGACAGGTGGTCAAACACGTCGGCAAATCTGATTATCCTCGCATAAACCGATATTTCTTTGCCCTTCAGTCCTGCGGGATATCCGGATCCGTCCCAATTCTCATGGTGTGCGACTATCGCCTCACGGACGTACTTTCTCTCATTGGAGGAATACGTTTCCTCCTCGGTGAACAGCAGGTCGATAAACCTGTCGATGCCATCGACGTGCTTACGGTAAATGATCTGCTCGGTTTCGTCAAAGTCGCGACGCTGTCGCTGATAGAACGCGGGGACGAACGCCTTACCGATATCGTGGTAGAACGCCGCCTTTCTCATCAGGGGGAGATACTCCTCGACGAATCTGACCTTTGCCTTCGCATCCTTATCGCAGTACAGCTCCTTTGCCACAGCCTCATTGAACAGCACGGCGGAATAGTCCTCGACGCGTTTGCAGTGCGCCCGCACCTTTTCGTCAAGTGCGGCGACGGCGTCATCTGCCGACGCATAGCTTCTTTTGATTTCGACCAACGGACTCACCTCCTCAGAATGATCAGACGTTTGATGTACCTTACGGTTGCCCAAATGCCGATGATCAGTGCGATCGCCGCGATGAGGCAAACCCAAATGAATATATAAACCGTACCCGTGTACCACTTGAACCAACGGTCGAATATCAGACCGCACAGCATCAGGTTGGCATACGGTACCGCGATCAGTATCAGCCACTTGAGCATCAACTGCCACCAATGCTTGTTGTTGAAGAAGAACACGATGACGTCAATGAACGCCGTCAGCAGTACCGTCTTCACTTTTATCCAGAATTTACCGAGTCCTGATTCTTGCTTTTTGGAATTGCTCATTCGTCATCCTCTTCGTCTTCTTCCTCATCCAGGTTCATTGACACCACGATACCGTTGCCGAAAATATTGTTGTCGCGGATCTCAAACTCATTCGCGATCTTCAGCTCGTGGTTCATATACTCAAAGCCTACGCGGATATCCTTGTACTCCACGGTATAGACCATCATGATACCGGTCTCGCTCTCGTCGTTCGGGAATTCCTCCGCCGTCACGAAACGCGAAACGTGCTTTTGGATCAGCTCAAGGTATTGGTCCTCGTTCTTTCCCTTGCCGAATTTGGAGATTATACGCTCCGCCTCACGGTACATCTCCGCGAACGCGGGCACGACGAGGATCTTCTCCATTCCGGGGCAGATATAACTGTAAAACTGTCTGGTGCCCATTCTGAACTTTTGCTCCAGCTTATACGTTGCACCGTAGCGGTGAAGCTTCTTTGTTTCTTTGGTGACGATCGTGTCATAAACGTAGATCATTTTGGCTGCCCTCTTTCGTTAGATTTTTCGACGTTCCGGGATGAGTGTCATGTACGGCATCATCATGCGGCTCAGCATCTCGTACGTTTCTTTTATGTCGTTCTCATCGTTTGCCATGACGCCCATTGCGATCTTGTTCGCATAGTCGAGAAGGCAAACGAAAACATGGTGGAAAATTTTATCTATATCGGTGCCCGGCTTGAACAGCGATCGGAGCGCCTGTGTGAAATCTATCAGGGTTATGTCATGCTTATCACGCACGTCCTCGGTGAAGTACGACGAGTTATAGTAGCGGTTATAGAACTTGCACTCTGCGGGGCTATCCGTCGCGTATTTCCAACAGTAAGTGAATTCCTGCTTCAGCACCTCGGCTGAATTGTAACCGGCGGCCAACAGCTGTTTCAGTCGGAGCGTTACATCGGTGAAGTATCTGTCCTCGATGGTGAAAAAGGCCTTTTGCAAAAGATCGCTGACGTTGAAGAAGTACCGGTATATGTACGCCTCGTTCTGACCGCACGCCTCAGCGATCTTTCGGGTTGTCAGTCCCTCCAGACCGTGATCCGACACAACCGTGATAACGCCCTCAATCAGTGCCTGTCGTATTTGATTGTGATCGGCCTTGCCGTGCATCGGGTTATCACCGTCCGTTCTGTGTTGTTACTTATAGCTGACGATTATTTTGCAAAGCATACGGTAAAACTGATTCCTCGTTTTTTCGTTGTCCTCGATCGCCCCGGACGAGAAATCCATAAACCGGGCGAGGAAAGCAGCGAACAGGAAATTGACCAGATAATCGACGTCCGTGGTTATCGGGAATTGCGATCTGACGGCATCGGCGACCTCACTCAGATTGGCGTCGTGCCTTGCCCGTATCGCAGGCGTCAGAAATTTGGAGTAGTAGTACCGAACGTAGAAGACGCCGGTGTCGCGAGCCTCAATCGCATACTGCCAGCAATTGTCAAGCAACCTGTAAAGCCGATCCCTGAACGGCAGGTTGACGTCCTTGATCTCAGCGTACTCGGAAACGATCTTATCGACTATGTCCCTGTCGGACCGCAGAAACGTCTCGCTGAGCATCGTCGTCTTGCTGTCGAAAAAGCGGTACAGGTACATCTCCTTTTCGCCGGCATAATCGGCGACGGCACGCATTGAGAGCCCGGACATACCGTCCTGCGCGACCACATTGACGACGCCGTCAAGCAGCCTCTGCCTCTGCACGTCGATCGTATTTCGATTGCTTTTTTTGACCGTCGGCACATCCTCACCCCCTATGTTGTATTTTTTTAACAGTCCTGACGATTTGACCACAATATCTGCCATTCCGGCAGGTCGCGCGTATGCATAAAACAATATAACGGGAAGTTAAGTGTTTACTACAAAGCCCTAAAATAAAATCGTTGGACCAAATTTTGAAACATTGTTAACTGAAATTAAATATGTTAAACCGATTTTGGTACAACTACACATTTTGAGTTATGGTAATTATACATCATTCGTTTCAATATTTCAAGGCTTTTTGCTTATTTTCTGCGATTTTTACATCAAAAAAAGCCAAAGAACGCAGAAAAATACATCGGTTTTTTGTATTTTTCTGATACCCCCCCCCCGATTTTTTGCGTCAACGGGCAAAAAATCGGGGTTTTCATAGATATATATATGAGGGAAACCGCAGGATGTTGACACAAAAAAGGACGGCCGAACACCGTCCTTTCAGAATGTTTTATTGATCAATAAGTGACCTTTGCCTGCTTACCGTTTGCCATATCAAACGTCAGATACAGACCGTCAAATGAGTATTCCACAGCCTTACCGTCGACCGTCACAGACTGCGCGGGAAGGTCGGTGCGAAGCCTTACGGAGTACGTTCTGTCCTCACGCATACCGTCAAATGTACCCTCGCGATCGCCCACCGTGACGGTGCAAATGCCGTCGGCTTCGTCGCAGGTGATGACCGTCGATGAGCGCTTTCCGTCCTTGAATTCCATCGAAAGACCGTCGTCCTCATACAGGGTATACGACGATTTTCCTGCCGGGAAAATCAGCAATTCATACGTTGCGGCATCACGGCAATCGGTGTACTGTTTAGGCTGTTCCGTAGGGATTATGGCACCGCCCTTTGCGAAAAGAACGCCGCCACGATCGTCAGGATACGTGGCATCCAGCTCCTGCCCGCCGTCGTATTTTTTGCCCGTCCAGAAGTCAAACCACACCGCTCCCTGCGGCAGATAAACCTTATCGGAGAACGCCCCTACCAGCAGTCCGTCGCCGAACATATACGCGTAAACCTCGTTGTCCGTGCGCGGATCGTCGAACACAAAAGGCATCGCGCGGCACACCGGCAGACCCGTCAGATTTGCGTTGATGGCGGCCGAATAGATGTACGGCATGAGCGAATAACGCAGCTTGTCGTAATAGGTAAAGAACGCCTGCATCTCATCGCCTGCCCACCACGGATGTGCAAAACCGCTCCACGAATTCAGCTGACACCACGCCGTGAAGAAGCAGTAGTGGATGGTCTGTTTGTAGAAAATTTCCATATCGCAGGTGATGTTGGATATGCCGGAAAGACCGCAGTTCAGTATCCATACAAGCGTCTTGTGCTTGCCTCCGCTGTCTCCCGTGGTTGCGGCGCTGTACGCATTTGACCCCGTATATCCGCCGCAGAAATGCAGCATCGGACGTGCCGAAATATGGTTGCGTTCGCCGTAGTACATCTCCTTTGTGCACAGCGTCTGCATGAGGTTGTGCATCTCCGGCTCCGCCTTTCCGTTGGCGTAAACTCTGCCCTCATCGGCGCTGTCGCACACATGGCAGGGGTCGACCTTGAACGACAGAGCACCGTCGTTCATGAACTTTTTCAGATGGTCAAACCACGGCTCAATGCCGAAGTCGGTGGGGTTGCCGGCGAGGTTTTCCTCATGCGCCGTGAAGTCGTGCTGACAGCACAGCCACAGCTGAGTCTTGAATCCGTAGCGCTTCAAAGCGGAAAGGAAGAAGCCCTTATGTGCCTCGTGCGGGTTATCGGAACGCGCCCAATTATTGATGAAGAACTTCTCTGTATTCCAATCCTTTTCGGTCGAAAAGTCGTATCTTTTCTTCATCCATCCCGGCTCAAGACTGATCGTATCGCACGGCAGACCGAGCTCACGGAATTTCTCCGCATTGCGCATTACCTCAAATTGATCGGCGTAATATTGGTCGATAAACGTCAGTCCGTACGCCCATTTCGGCAGCAGAATTGGTCTGCCGGTGACGTATGTGAAGCGTTCAAGCACGCCGGCGAGGCCGCTTCCGGCGAAGATCATAAAGTCGATATCGCCGTCCGGCAGGTACCAGATGATCTGTTTTTCGTCCTTTGCGCACACGTCTACACCGTGCCAGAACGTGGAATTACACAGTATGCCGTAGCCGGATTTCGTCATCAAAAACGGCACGGGTATCTCACAGCGCTGATATACTACCCTCTCCAGATACGTCCTGCCGTTCAGTACGAGGCGGTCGGTATTACTCTCGCCGAGGCCGTAAAATTTCTCGCCCTCGGTGTCGATCGTGATGTATTTCGGATCATTTATGAAGTTCTTTGTGCCGTAATTGCGCTTAGCCTCGTCGCCGATTATCTGTCGGTATTCGGGTCGGAAGCCATTGAGCTTCTCGCTCATATACTTACCGATCGCGTCGATATCGGTGCCGATCTTCACTGTCCGTGTGACATCATGCGCGGTAAATCTGACGGCGTTGCCGTCGTACGTCACTGTCAGATCGCCGCATTTTACGCCGTCTGCCAACACCTCACCGCAATCAGATGCGGGTTTATAAATACCGTATTTTTCAAACAAAGTGGGCTCAAAATCCGCGCTGATGCGGATGCGCACGGTATTGTCGGCATACGCCGAAATACGCAGTTCCTTATCTTTGATTTTCGTGCTGTAATACATTTTTCTCTCCGAGCTTTCTACATTATTATATTATCTGTTGTTTTCGATGAATTTGCGGAGCGGTACCGCGAACGCCCTTGCCATGCACAGATAGCCGTAATCGTTCGGGTGGCAACCGTCAAACGTGGCATACATACGCTCTTCCGCCGGGTACATCAGTGAGCCGTCAACGAACGCGACGTTCTCATCTCCCTCGGCAAGCGCGCGCTTATACGTCGCGATCACGATCTGACGGCGGTGCTCATTCACCTCGACCTGCGCGTGGTGATAGTCGGGCTTTGACGCGAAGATCACGGGTGTCGTCGGCTGTGCCGCGCGGAATATCTTATAGCCGGCGTAATGCGTCTTTTCAAGGTATTCCGGTGTGGGCGCGTTATAGTCATAATCATAAACGAACACGCTCATTTTCAGACCGCTGATATAGTTCATAATGGCCTCCTCGGCACGGGCGGCACCCGAAAAGCCGAGGTTGATGTAATCTGTATCCAGCATATCCGATACGATGGCGGGATATGTATTGAACGGGTGCGACGCGCCGACGCCGTTGACTATCGACGAGCCGTAGAATACGACGGGCGTCGTATATTTATACGGCTCCGGGGGCAAAAGCTCACAGCCCTCGCGCAGTGCTATTGCGACCTCACTGACCTGACAGAAAAGCGGGAAATGAATGATGTAATCGCGCATTTTCGGCTCTACACGCAGACGGCTTTCGATATAATCCTTATCGGGTCCCTGTGACGGCACAAACACACCGCAAAGCTTCGTTTCACCGCCGTCGCGTGAGTACATATCAAACGCAAAACGCACGACGCCGCTGAGCACACCGGAGCCGTCGGGGTCGTTCACCTTTGCGTGAAGAACGATATAATCCGAGTCCGTTCTGAACCTTACCCTGACGCCTGTGGAATACGAGCCGAGCATTTTCACCGCGTCGCTCGTCGCCTCACATACTGCCGCAGGGGCGCGGCGATAACCGTCGGAAACACCGTGCACCGTAAACGGCGTCTGCGGATTTTTGATGTCGATGAACACCGGGTCGCCGAGCGTGATCGTCGTATCCTGAGGGATAAAACCTATTGACCTTGTGACTTTCATAGCTTCTCCTGTATAAACCCACCGAACTAAAATAAAAAAGCATTCGGTGAGTGAATGCTTCTTATTTTATATTAGGCGTTGACCTTATTGAGCATGAGGGTAAATCTGCTCTTCTTTCTGGCGGCGTTGTTCTTATGGATTATACCATGAGCAACTGCCTGGTCAATCGTTTTGACAGCATCCTTATAGAGTGCCTGAGCCTTCTCTGCATCGCCGTCAGCGACAGCCTTCTCATAATTCTTAAGGGATGTCTTAAGTGCGCTCTTGAGCATCTTGTTCTGAAGTGTTTTGGCCTCGATGACCTTAACGCGCTTCTTCGCGGATTTAATGTTAGGCATGAATTTCTCCTCCTTTCGAATACAGACTCACGTGCGGTCCCCCTGAGAGGTTGGGAACACAGCACTGCCATCCTGAATTGCCTAAATATAATATCATTGATTTCGCAAAATATCAAGTCTTTTTTGAAAAATATTTCAATAATTGTTGGTTTTTGCCCCGGTTTTCGGTTCGGTGCCCCTCAACATACGGTTGATGCTGTCGCGGTATATAAAAGCGACCGCAAACGCGATGCCGATCGGCGCGATCCTGCACATCAGATAATTGACCAGCGATCGCACGTCGCCGACGGACGACACAAACATGGAAAACGGCACCAAAGCATGGCCTATCGGGAAAAGGCACGCGGCGACGACCGCGCCCAAGGCACGGTAATGCGAAAGCGAAACGGTTACAATATATATAAGCAATATAAACAGGCAAACAGGCGGGTTGAGTGCCGCCATGACGCCGAACAGCACGTCGGTGCATCGGCCTGTGCGGCGGCGCGTCCACAGCGGCCGGGCATGACCGATGAGGCAAAATACAGCCGCAAGACAGCCAAATCCGTCCGCGGGCATGAACAGCACCCCGACAAATACCGCAACGATGCCGACGACGATATCGCACGCGAACGCAACGACACGCAGGAATTTCGGGCTTTCGCCGTCACATCCGAAGATCAGAGCGAAATTCGCATTGCCTGCAGCGTACGCGACGATCGCGGTCACGATCACGCCGATGACGTATTGCACCGTGCCGCCGTTTGCGATCAGACCGCGGGTGAGAATATCGGTAAAGCTCATCAGTCGCCTCTTTCGCGTATCACGAGCTTCACGGGCGTGCCGACAAAGCCGAAGATATCCCGCAGACAATTCTCGATATAACGCTGATACGAAAAGTGGAAAAGGTCGGAATTATTGCAGAAAATAACGAACGTGGGCGGCTTGACACCTGCCTGCGTCATATAGTATATCTTCAGCCTTCTGCCCTTGTCCGTCGGCGGTTGTACGCGTGCTATCGCGTCGGACAGAATATCGTTGAGCATACCTGTCGATACGCGGAGCGCCGCCGCCTCATTGACCGAAATTATCGTTTCATACAGCTTATTCAGCCTCAGTCCCGTCTTAGCCGACACGAACACAATCGGCGCGTACGTCATATACGAAAGCGCGTCGCGTATGCTGTCCGTGTATTGCTTGACGGTGGAATTATCCTTATCTATACTATCCCATTTATTGACGACGATTATCGACGCCTTGCCCGCCTCATGTGCAAGTCCCGCGATCTTTTCGTCCTGCTCCGTTATGCCCTCACCGGCATCGATCATTATCAGACATACGTCAGCGCGTTCGACTGCCGCCTTTGCGCGCATAACGCTGAATTTCTCAATGGGATCGTTGACCTTGCTCTGACGGCGGATGCCTGCGGTATCAATGAACGTGAACTTGCCGTATTCGTTTTCCATGCGGCTGTCTGTAGCGTCCCGCGTGGTACCCGCGATATCCGACACGATCATTCTGTCCTCACCGAGTATCTTATTGACTATTGAGCTTTTGCCGACGTTCGGTTTACCGATCACGGCGACCTTTACGCTGTCGTCATCCTCCGCGGGCTCATCGTCATCGGGAGTCAGCTCACAGACCTTATCGAGAAGGTCGCCCGTGCCCGTGCCGTGAAGCGACGACAGCGGGATCGGATCACCGTCAAAGCCCAGCTCATAGAACTCATAATACTCCATCGGCAGATCGCCGACGGAATCGATCTTATTCACCGCGACGATGACGGGCTTACCGCTTTTCAACAGCATTACGCCGATCTCCTTATCGTCGGCGGTCAGTCCGGCGTGGACGTCACACATAAAAATGATGACGTCAGCCGTGGTGATGGCCAGCTCTGCCTGTGTGCGCATTTGCGAAATGATCACATCGCCGGTGTTCGGCTCAATACCTCCCGTATCGACGATCGTCAGTTTTCTGCCGTTCCACTCGGTATCAAAGTAGATCCTGTCGCGCGTGACACCCGGCGTATCCTCTACGATGGATACCCTCTTACCTATTATTTTATTGAAGAAGGTGCTTTTACCGACGTTGGGACGTCCGACGACGGCAACTGTCGTTTTACCCATTGTTACCTCCCGTGATCTTTTCATAAAAATCGTATCCGTCATTTTCGACCGTGACTATACTCACGCCGAGCTCATCGGCAAGCTCGTCTATGCTCATTCCGCACAGGAACAGATCGCCGCCGTGGCGTAGCATCGACGCCGGTATGTACAGGGTATCGCCAAGGTGCTTACCGGACAGCTGTGCCGCAAGGTCGACGCCTGTCACCAGCCCGCTGACCGTAACAGTCCGACCGAAAAAGTCGTTTTCTATTTTATACACTTGTATATTTATGTTTCCGAAGCGGCTTTTGATCTCATCCGTCAGCCCGGATATGAAATCGTACGCCAGCGCGCCTGTCGCGATCGAAATATCGCGTGTGCGTTCATCGCCGGTGCCGCCGTCCATCGCCGCGTGGAATTCATCGCGCATCGAGGCGATCATTCCGACACCGTTTTCTATCTGGCTGTATTCCCCGTAGTATTCTCCCTGTGGGATATCAAGCCCGGCCTCAAGGTAAAATTCATCTCCGCAATAGAAAATACTTTCGCCGTAATAATCACGGCACTTGGCGGCAAAATCCTCTACCTGTCTGACGACTGCCGCCGATTCGTCAGCCGAAAACGGGTCGATATGGTAAAGTCCGTCACGGAATTTCGTCATGCCGCACGGTACCACCGACACACTGTCCACCTGTGGGTACATCGATGCCAGATCGTGCATCGTGCGCGTCAGCTCCTCGCCGTCGTTTATACCGCGACACAAAACGATCTGACAGTTCATTTTGATGCCCGCCTCGTAAAGGCGTCGCATATAGTCGAGGCTTTTTCCCGCGTTTTTGTTCCTCAGCATCTGCACGCGCAACTCAGGGTTAGTCGTATGTACGGATATATTTATCGGTGACAGATGCATGGAGATCATCCTGTCGATATCCCTGTCGCCGAGGTTTGTCATCGTGATGTAATTGCCCTGCAAAAAAGAAAGTCTGCTGTCGTCATCCTTAAAATACAGCGTATTGCGCAAACCCGCGGGCATCTGATCAATAAAGCAGAACACGCAATTATTCGCGCACGAATGCTTTTTATCCATCAGATAAGTTTCGAATTCAAGGCCGATATCGTCGTATTCGCCCTTTTTCAGTCTGACCGAATATTCCTTGCCGGCACGCGACAGACGCATATCGAGTACCGTCTGACACAGATAAAACCGGTAATCCAGCACGTCGCGGATTTCATTACCGTTCAGGCTGATCAGCACGTCGCCGGACTCTATGCCATGGCGCGCCGCAACAGAGCCGCGACCGACACTTCCGATGAGAACCATTTTTACCCCCTAAAAACAATTATGGTAGGTACAAACAGAGTTTATACCTACCCAATTGCAATTACGCATCTTTTTCGACTTTGACGATTTCCTTGCCGTTGTATGTGCCGCAAGCGGAGCAAACTCTGTGTGCGAGGACATATTCACCGCACTTCGGGCATTTTACCATGCCGGGCAGATCAAGCTTCCAGACACTTGAACGTCTTTTATCTCTTCTCGATTTAGACACTTTTCTCTTTGGTACTGCCATAATAACCTCCTAATAAATTCAACTGCGAGACCATACGGTCTATTTAAGCAAAGTTTTTAGTATCGCAAGTCTCGGGTCAACCTCATGCGTTTCGCAGGAGCATTTGCCGAGATTTAGATTTTTACCGCATTTCGGACAAAGACCGAGGCAATCATCACGACACAAGGTACGTGACGGAAGCTCCATCAACAACTGTTCATCGACAGGCTCGATCAGATCGAGCTTTTTATCCGTGATGTAGATATAGTCATCATTATCCGGCGAAACATTGCCGGAGGCAATATCCTTATCAAATGAAAACGAGAGAACGGCGCTGACTTTCTCTGCACATCTAGCGCAATCGGTTTCATAGCTGAGGCTGACATCGGTGTGAAGCACCATATATCCCGCCATATTCTTGACGTAACCGACCAGCTTGATAGGCGTTGGGAATGAAATATCCGCAAACGACAGACTGACTATGCTGTCAGCGTCGGGCGTATAGACAAGGTCGAAATCTATTCTGTTTGACTTGCCGCTGAGTATCGGCAGCATATCCAGGAATAATTCGCTCATCTTTATATCTCACCCTATTAGCCAAAATACAGTATTATATATTATAGTCAACAGCGGCAAATTTGTCAAGCATTATTATCTTTAATTTTGCTATTTTCTAGCGTTTTTTTCAAATCGCGATCATTTGGCGACGAAATTGACGATCCTGTCCTGTACAAATATCTCTTTGATGACCGTTTTTCCGTCGAGGGCGGCGGCGACCTTATCGTTTGCGCGTGCCATCGACACCGCGGTCTGCTGATCACAGCCTGCCGGCATTTCAACGGTAGCCTTCATTTTGCCGCAGATCTGTACGGCGACGGTAACGGTCGATGCCTGCGTCTTCGCCTCATCGAACGTGGGCCATTCGGCAAGCGAGCACAGCGTCTTGTTGCCGAGATTTGACCATATCTCCTCACTCATGTGCGGTGCGAACGGGCAAAGAAGCCTTACGAATACGCCCATCTCGTCACTCGTAAGCGAGCCGTTATCATATATCTCATTGACAAGCGTCATCATGGCGGCGATCGCGGTATTGAATTTCATCGCCTCGATATCCGACGATACCTTCTTGACCGTCTTATGGAATTCGGATTCCAGCTTTTCGGTCACACCGGTCCCGTGAATGAGATCCTGCATAGCCCATATCCTGTCAAGGAAACGCTTACAGCCCTTGACGCTGTTGTCGTTCCACGGTGCCGCCATCGTATAGTCGCCCATGAACATTACGTACGTGCGTAATACGTCTGCGCCGTACTCATCGACAACGTCGTTCGGATCCACCACATTGCCCTTTGATTTTGACATTTTTTCACCGTCGGGGCCGAGGATAAGACCCTGCGCCGTTCTCTTTGCATACGGTTCTTCGCAATCGACGGCGCCGATATCATAGAGGAATTTATGCCAGAAGCGCGAATAGATCATGTGGCGCGTAACGTGCTCCATACCGCCGTTATACCAATCGACGGGCATCCAATATTTCAGCTTCTCTTTATCTGCGAGGGCATTGTCATTATCGGGATCGATATAGCGCAGGAAGTACCATGACGAGCCTGCCCACTGCGGCATCGTATCGGTCTCTCGCTTTGCCGCTCCGCCGCATTTCGGGCAGGAGCAATTGACGAACAAATCTATCTTAGCCAGAGGGCTTTCGCCATCTGTTCCCGGCTCAAAGTTACTGACGTCCGGCAACAGTAACGGCAGTTCATCGTACGGTACGGGTACCATACCGCACGTCGGGCAGTGTATGATCGGTATCGGCTCGCCCCAATACCTCTGACGGTTGAACGCCCAATCCTTCATTTTATACTGAACGCCCTCCTCGCCGATGCCCTTCTCGGTGAGGTATTCTATCATCTTTTTGATAGAGGTCTGCTTATCGGTATATCCGTTAAGGAATCCGGAGTTGATCATTTCGCCGCTTTCGGTATACGCCTCTTTGGTGATATCTCCGCCGCGGATTACCTCGACGATATCAATACCGAATTTCTTTGCGAAATCATAGTCGCGCTGATCGTGTGCAGGCACCGCCATGATGGCGCCTGTTCCGTAGCCCATCATTACGTAATCGGCGATATAGATCGGTATTTCCTTGCCCGTTACGGGATTGATGCCCGACAGACCGTCGATCCTGACGCCCGTCTTTTCCTTGACGAGCTGAGTGCGTTCAAATTCCGTCTTTTTCGCACACTCGGCGCGATATGCGTCGATCTCATCGCAGTTATGTATCGACGCGCGATATTTGTCTATGATAGGATGCTCCGGCGCGATTACCATGAACGTAACGCCGAAAAGCGTGTCGGGACGCGTCGTGTAGATACGGAGCTTTTCGTCCGCGTTACTGACTGAGAAATCGACGAACGCGCCCGTTGATTTGCCTATCCAATTGACCTGCTGTTGACGGATGTTCGGAAGATAATCTACCGAATCAAGGCCGGTCAACAATCTGTCGGCGTACTTTGTGATGCGCAGGTACCATACCACCTTTGATTTCTGTACGACATCGCTGTGGCAGATATCGCATTTGCCGCCCTGCGAATCCTCGTTTGAAAGCACGACCTTACACGATGGGCAGTAATTTACAAGTGCCGTATCGCGGAAAACCAGACCCTTTTCAAACATCTTGAGGAATATCCACTGCGTCCACTTATAATAATTGTGGTCGGTGGTATCCACCACTCTGTCGGGATCGAACGAAAATCCGACGCGGCTGAGCTGTGACGTGAATTTTTCGATATTCGCATCTGTGACCTTGCGCGGATGCATACCGGTCTTGATTGCATAATTCTCCGTAGGCAGGCCGAATGCGTCAAAGCCTATCGGGAAAAGGACGTTATATCCCTCCATTCGTCTTTTACGCGTGATGACCTCCATGCCGCCGTATGCCTTGATGTGCCCGACGTGCATTCCCGCGCCGGACGGATACGGGAATTCGATCAGGCCGTAGAATTTCTTTTTCGGTGAGAAATCGACAGCGGCAAATGCCTTTTGCTCTTTCCAGATTTTTTGCCATTTCGGCTCGATCTGCTTAAAATCGTATGTCATATCCGTATATCTCCTGATAAGTATTATTTTTGCGTTATCTTGACCGGTATCTCTTCACAGTCGCCCCACAGCTTTTCCAGCTTATAGAACTCCCTTTGATCCGCCTTGAATATGTGTACTATGACGTACAGAAAGTCGAGCACTGCCCAGCTCCCCTCATCATAGCCCTCTATATGCGCGGGCGGTAGCCCGCGCTCAGACAGCTTATATTCGACCTCGGCGCAGATCGACTTTACCTGTGTCGATGAATTTGCCGTGCAGATCACAAAATAATCAGTCACCGTCGTCTTTTCGTTGACGCGCAACATACGTATGTCCCTGCCGTTTTTCTCATCGAGAATGGCGGCCACGGCATCGGCGACCTCACGTGAATCGATATTGCCGGTATCAAAGCGCGGCTCAGCAATTTCTGTCATTCTGTATCCTCCTGAATGATGGTTTTTCGATAATAATAGTCGTATGCGATTGTATTGTCACGGTCGACGAACAGACCGTAGGTATCGAATTTTTCATCGGCGATATCGTCCTTATACGGATTCATCAGCGTATTGATGTCGTTGTATGCCGAATCACGGTTGAGGTAATAGCACGCCGACCATCTGCCCGTCGCGGGATCCTCGACCGATGAGCCCGATATCGTGCGGACGGCGATCTCATCCGACTGCATACCGAATACGGTACCCGCCACCGATATCGCGTCTCCGACTGAAACCGACGTATAAACGTCGCCGATCAGCTCCGGCAACAGCTTGATGACGGTGCCGACCGACATGTTGGCCTTCGTCTGCCGGAATGTTTCCTTTATGAAATCGCCGCGCACCGACGTCCTGCCTATATCGGCGTTGGCGTATTTTCTGAATCTGATCAGCTGTTCCGCCGCGTTGCCGTCCAGCAACTGATACCCCGCCTTGAGATCGATATACAGATCCTGTTCGGGATCCTCATAGAACATATCCACAGGCACATCAAACCACACGCCGCCGATGGCATCGATCACACTGCGAAACGACTCAGTGGTGAACAAGACCCAATCGTCGATGATGATGCCGAATGCATCCTGCAATCGGTCGCACAGCGAACGCATCGCCAGCTTTCTCGCCGACGAGGACGAATACCCCAGCCCCTTTTCGTAATTATACTCCACGGGGTATATTCCGTTGACACGGCTGACATTCGTGAATTTTGTCACTGCTCTGCTGATAAACGTGTCGCGCGGGATTTGCAGGACGTTTATACTGCCTGCGTCGCCGTCAACAGATACCAGCATCAGCACATCGGTATTATTGGATATTTTATCAAGCCCGGCGACGAGATACGTATGATAATCCGACTTTTTATCGTCATCCGCGGCAGGCACGTCGCGATTGACGGCGGGCACGTCACCGCCCTTGACCGCGCCGAATACTATGAACGCGGCGATAATTATAATTGCCAACGAGCCGAAAAGCCCGGCGGCGAGTGTCAGCACCGAATCGGCGCTGAACCTTTTTTCTGACATATTAACGCTCCTTATTTTCACGTGCCGTCAGACTGTTATATGCGCTGACCGTCCGCAGGTCGATCACGGCACCCTTGTCTGTCAGATGCGCTATCGTTTCGGACAATATTTTCAGCGTAACCGAGGTGATGAGTTTTTCGACGGCTTTCGTGTCGGTTGCGCTTATTTTGCCGCATTCGGCGTGCAAATATTCCCTCATTTCCTTACAAGTGTCGTATTTTCTGCCGGCCTCTGTGAAATCAGCGACAAACAGCACCATGTCGAATACGGTCATATCGTCGCGACCCGTGGTGTGACATTCTATCGCACGGCGCACGCGCGGCGTCACAGTCTGTGTGCCGTATAGCTTCTCGGCATAATACCCGCCTATGTCCTGATGCAATGTCGGCAATTCCGTGTACTCCGTTCCTGCCTCACCGCACAGTAGGATCTGCTCATCGGCGGGCAGATCCTTCGCGATGTCGTGAAGTAACGCCGCGATGCCGATCTCCGTAAGGTCGGCGGTACGGAATCCCGCACGCGTACCGAGGTAAATACATTCGTCGTAAACGCCGCAGGTGTGGCAAAAGCGCGACGCGGTCTCGCGTGTCATCACGTCGGAACGCAGTGAATCAATCTCCATTTTTATACAGACCTCTCTCGGTTATATATTCATATTCCCTGCGCGGCATATACCTTTGCGCATCGCCACCCGCCGCAATTATCGCGCGTATCTCGGTCGATGAGATCTCATACGGCACAGTGTCCAGCACCTCGATTTTCGCGCCGTAATCGCGCCTGTACCTTTCAATGGCGGCAAGGCAGGCCGCATGGCTTTTTACGTCGCGCGGCACGTATACGACAGTGCACTTTTCAAACACCTCTCTGAAACGATACCACGACTCAAACGTCAGTATCATGTCACTGCCGCACATCAGATATATATCGTCACAACCCACTGTCCGAAGCTCATCAAGCGTGAACAGCGTATAGCTTTTGCCGCCGCGCTTTATCTCGATATCCGATACCTCTGTCCTCGCCTCATCGGCGAAAGCGAGCCGAGCCATATTCAGCCTGTCCTCGGCAGTTACTCCGCAGGCGACCTCCTTATGAGGCGGTATGCCGGCCGGTATCACGATCAGCCTGTCCAGCGAAAGCTTATCCGCAAACGCACGCGCGGCGGAAATATGCCCGTTGTGCACCGGCGAGAACGTTCCACCGTAAATGCCCGTTTTCATCAGCGTACAGCCTTCAACTCAAGGCTGATCTTCTTGTTCTTATTGCTCTCGCGGTACAGCACGAATCTGCTGCCGGTGACGGCAACGACGTCGGCACCGACGAGTTCCGCGATAGCGTCGGCCGCCTCACGCGGGCCGAAATCACTGTTGTCGAGCGTGCGCAACTTTATCAGCTCCCGCGCCTCAAGCGCGTCAGATATCGTCGATATCATATTCTCGGTTATTCCACCCTTGCCCACCTGCATGATGGTATCGTATCCCATGGCAAGCGAACGGAGATACGCCCTTTGTTTGGATGTTATCATATGATCATTTCCTTTCGGTTTGTGAAAGCCTGACCTTCAGATCCGCGATGGCGGCGGCGCGATGGCTGATACGGTTTTTCTCATCCGGCGTCAACTCTGCAAACGTCCTGCCGTACGGCTCATAGAAGAAAAGCGGATCGTATCCGAATCCGCCGTTTCCGCGGTATTCGCGCAATATCGTACCCCGACATTCGCCGCGCGCAATGATCTCACTGCCGTCCGGCGTCACCATGGCGATGACCGAAACGAATTTTGCGGTACGCTTTTCGTCGGGTACGTCACGAAGCTCCGACAACAGCTTTTCATTATTTGCGGCATTGTCACACGGCTCACCGGCATAGCGCGCCGAATATACGCCCGGAGCACCGTCAAGCGCATCGACCATAAGTCCGGAATCATCGGCTATCGCCGTGTATCCGAGCGCCGCGATCGTGCGCGCCTTGATAAGGGCATTATCCTCAAACGTATCTCCGTCCTCGACGATTTCTGCCGTGTAGCCGATATCGCGAAGCGACAGCACCGTGACGCCGGGATAGACGTCACGCATGAAAGCCTGTAATTCCGCGACCTTATGCGCGTTATTTGACGCCAGAACTATTTTATCCATACTCACTCAAACAGCGCCCTGACAAATTCATCTGCATTGAATGCCTCCAGATCGTCGACCTTTTCGCCGACGCCTATGAATTTGACCGGTATGCCCAGCTCCTTATTGATCGAAATCACTATGCCGCCCTTTGCCGTCCCGTCGAGCTTAGTCAGAACAAGGCCGGTGATGTCCGCCGTCTTTCGGAATTCCTTTGCCTGTATGACCGCGTTCTGACCCGTCGCCGCGTCAAGCACGAGCAGTGTTTCGCGCAGACTGTCCGGCAACTCACGATCCACGACGCGGTTGATCTTTTCAAGCTCGTTCATCAGATTCTTTTTATTGTGCAGTCTGCCTGCGGTGTCAATTATCAGAACGTCGGTACCGCGCTGACGTGCGGCGCACGCGGCGTCAAATACAACCGCCGCGGGATCCGAGCCCTCGGAATGTGCGATGATGTCTACGCCCACTCGGTCAGCCCATATCGAAAGCTGATCTATGGCGGCGGCGCGGAACGTATCCGCGGCGGCGAGCAGAACGCTCTTTCCGCTGTTTTTCAGCACGTTTGCGATCTTTGCTATCGAGGTGGTCTTGCCCACACCGTTGACACCGATCACAAGAATGACCGTGATACCGTCGCCGCATTTTATCGGCTCTCCGTCGCCTATCATCCGACGCAGAATGTCAAAAAGCACTCCCTTGATCTGTCCGGGATCGGAAAGCCCGTCCGACTTTATTCTGTTACGCAATTCGTCCAATATTTCTTCAGTCGTATCGACGCCGATATCCGACGTGATCAACAGCTCCTCCAGCTCATCCATAAGGTCCTCATCGACGTGACGGAATGAGCTGAAAATATTATTGATCCCGTCAGTCAGTGTGCTTTTCGTCTTGGCGAGGCCGGCCTTGAGTTTATCGAAAAATCCCATTTCTATTCCTTTCAGTTGATCTCTGCGGCGATCTTTGACTCTATTTCGCTTACGTCGATCGAAATTACGTCCGAAATTCCCTTTTCATGCATCGTTACACCGTAAAGGCGTTCGGCCGACTCCATGGTGCCGCGGCGGTGCGTGATCAGAACGAACTGAGTCCTGTCGCTGAATTTCTTCACGTAATCGGCAAATTTATCGACGTTGATCTCATCAAGTGCCGATTCGATCTCGTCCATTATGCAGAACGGCGCGGGATTGACGTTGAGTATCGCAAAATACAGCGCGATTGCGACGAACGCCTGCTCACCGCCTGACAGAAGTGAAAGGCTCTTGATGATCTTACCGGGAGGTGCCACGTTGATCTCGATCCCGCTTTCCAGAACATTCTGCGGATCTGTCAGCTTGATCTCGGCGTGTCCGCCTCCGAACAGCTCGTTGAATACGCGGCCGAAATGCGTATTGATCTCCTTGACTGTTGCCGTGAAGTCCCTGCACATCTGCGTTTCCAATTCGCCGATGATCTTTTCCAGATCGACGCGCGATGTACGCAGGTCGGTCAGCTGTGCCGTCAGCGTCTGATAGCGTGTATTGACCTCCTCATATTCCTCAATGGCACCGACGTTCACGTTGCCCAACGAGCGCATGATATTCTTATATTTAGTTTGCTGCGCCGCGGCCTCCTGCCTGTGCTCGGGGTCGATCTTTTCATATCCCAGCGCGGCGGCGGCAGAGTACGTCAGCTCATATGTAGTCAACAGGAATTCGATGAGTGAATCCTGCTTTTCCTGCATTTGATCGTGCGCCGTATTCAGCTTTGTATATTCCTCAAACACCAGCGAACGCTTATGCGAAACATCAGTCTGACGGCGACGTATCTCACTGAGCTTCTTTTCCAGCCTGTCGCTCTCGCGTGAAAGCTCGGCCTTTTTGTCAGTCAGCTCTATGACCTGCTTTTCGGCGGTCGTCGCGTTCGATTTTATCTCTGATATCCTCTTTTCGTTTTCGGCGATCTTTTCGCGATACTCGTTGCCCTCTGATTCCGAGCGTCGCATCGTTTCGACCATGTCGTCAAGGCGGCTCTTTGCCGACTCAACGATCTCGGTCGTCATAAGGAGAGCTTGCTCCTCTTTGGCCAGCTCGACGTTCATTCTTGCGATCTCGGCACTGAGCTTTGCGCTTTCGCCCTCGGCGTCGGTGCGGCTGGCGTTGAGACTTTCGATAAGCGCGGTCAGCGTTATCTGCTTTTCGCGGCACTGCTGTTCACGTGCATCGAGCTCCTCTGCGTTTGACGACGCTCTATTTGCGCGCGCCATCAGAATATCGTGCTCCTCATTGAGCTTTTCAAGCGATGACGCGACCGCATCGCGGTTGGCGATGACGATCTGAAGCTGTGTCGTTTCAGCTTCCTTCATCGTTCTGATAACGCCCGCGTTGCCGAGGACTATGCCCTCTTCCTTTTTCAGCGCGTCGCGTTCCGCATTGACGGCGGCAATATCGTCGTCCGTCTTTTTTGACTGAGCTTCCAGCTGTTCGACCTCTGCCGTCAGCTTTTCCGTTTGCGAACGGCGTGAAAGTATACCGCTGTCGTTGGATGTCGATCCGCCCGTGAATGAGCCTCCGGCGTTGATCACCTGACCGTCGAGAGTGACGACCTTGTATCTGAATCCGAGCTCACGCGCGATGGCGTTTGCGTTATCCATATTGTCCGCGACTATGATCCTGCCGACGAGCGATCCGATAACGTCGGCAAACAGTTTATCACAATTTACAAGCTCAGAAGCCGTGGCGATAAAGCCCTTCATTTTTCTTGACGCTTCGTCGCGCGCGTCAAGCGAACGCGCCTTCATCGTCGTTATCGGGTAGAATGTCGCCCTGCCCGCTTTTTTCGTCTGTAAATATCTGATGACTGCCTTTGCGCATTCCTCATCAGCGACAACGATATTCTGCAGGCTGGCGCCGAACGCGATCTCAAGTGCCGTGGCGTATTTATCGTCTATGGAGATCAGCTTTGAAACAGGGCCGTAGATTCCCGCCGCCTTACCGTTTACCGTGATCTTGCCGGCGCGATGCTCATTGACCACGAAACGTACAGCGCTGGAATAACCGTCCAACAGCTCGTCCATTCTGATGAAATTCTGTATTCTGTGACGGCGCTGTGATATCTCAAGGAAGATATTGTTCTTCTCATCGGCGAGCTTTATCGCACGCGCCTCTATGTCAGCCTTTCCGGCATCCAATTCGTCCAGCTTTTCCTTTATGGTCTGTGCCTTTTTGTCATATTGAGCGATCTTATCCTCAGATGATTTGATTTTCGTTTCAAACATCGTGATATCGCTCTTGTGTGCCTCGATATCGCTCTCCAGCTCGTGAGCCTTTTGCGTATCGCTTTCCTTTTGCGTGACGGCGACGGATGCCGCGACCCTTGCGTCGACCTCGCCCGTTCTCGCCTCGGCGATAAGCTCTTCAGTCTGCGCTATCTGCTTATCTATATCAGACATTTCGGCACCGCCCTCGGTCAGTCTGACGTTGAGATCATTTATCTCGCCCCGTATCGCGGCACGGCGTTTGTCGGCTGCCGTGTGCTTTATGACGGCGGCATCGTATTCCTTTTGTGCCTCCTGCGCTTTTTTGCGATCCTGCTCCAGCTTTTCCGCCGATGCCTTTATCATCTCGCGGTAACGCTCATTGTCATTCTCCGCTATTCGTATGTCGGCGCCGATATTGCCTATGCTCATCTTTGCGGAGGCGATCTCCTCGACCGCCTGCTCAATGTCGCTTTTCGTGTCTATGAATGCCTGTTGCGTCGACTCATATTGCGTATCCAATGAGGCGATCGTTTCGTCCGTTGAGTCAAGATCCGCCTTTGCCAGCACAAGCTGACGGGCGTATTCCTCGACCTTTTCCTTTGCCGTATCTATATCGAACAGCGACAGCGATATGTCGAGTGCCTTTTTCGACTCATATATCTCAAGGTATTTTCTGGCCTTTTCCGCTTCCTTTGACAGCGGACCGACGCGGGAAGCCAATTCCCCCTCGATCAACTCAAGGTTGGTGATATTTACGTTGGTCGCGTCCAGCTTACGCATGGCGTCGACCTTCTGATAGCGGTATTTTGATATGCCTGCCGCCTCCTCAAAGACGGCGCGGCGTTCCTCGTTTTTCTGTGAAATGATCTCCGCGATCTTACCCTGTCCGATTATTGAATATCCGCCCTTACCGAGTCCTGTATTCATGAACAGCTCATGTATATCACGCAGACGCACCGGCTTACGGTTTATGAAATACTCACTGTCGCCCACACGGTAATACCGGCGCGTAACGGTGATCTCATCGTACTCCGACATCGATTCTATACGGGTATCGTTATCGGCGGAGTTATCAAACGTCACCGATACCTCGGCGTAGCCCATCGGACTGCGTTGCTGTGAGCCGGCGAAAATGACGTCCTCCATTTTCGTACCGCGTATGCTCTTTGTCGACATCTCACCCAGCACCCAGCGCATACCGTCGGAAATATTCGATTTGCCGCTTCCGTTAGGCCCGACGATAACGGTCACGCCCTTATCGAACGTGATCACCGTCTTATCGGGGAAAGATTTGAAGCCCTGCAATTCCAGTGATTTCAGTTTCATTTGTTATCCTTTCATTGTGACGGCGCCGCAGTATCCGTCAGTTCTATGCGGTACGGCGTCAGGCTGTCGCTTTCGCGCACCGTGAGCTTGCCGATACCGTATCTTTGTGATATGTACTTTCTGTTGTCGCCGTGCTGACCTATCGCCTTTGACGTTTCACCGCGGGCGACCGTCAGCGTCATACTGTCTGTATGGCGGACCTTATCAAGTGCCTCGCATATCAGTCGCCTGTAAACGCGCGACATACATATCTCACCCATCGCGGGTGTGTACGTGTCGGAATAGACTCCGTCGCCGGTCTGCAATACCTCGGTATTCTGCAATCCCACGCGGATCACAGGTATATTTCTTTCGGCGAATTCATACAGCACGTCAGACGTTCTGTCTATCAGTTCATCGAGCGTCGGCATGACGTATTCGCCGCGTTTTGCCATATTTTCAAGCTCCGTACCACAGAAAACGACGGTCGGATACACTCTCGCGCTGTCGGCGCCGAGCTCCATGATCCGGCGGGCCGTGTATATCTCGTCCTGTGGTGCGGATGACGGCAGCCCTATCATCATCTGCCCCGTCAGACCGAATCCGCGATCGCGGATAAGCCTCATCGCACGCTCGGCCGCGGCCGCGTCGTGTCCGCGTTTCGTCGCCGTCAGCACCTTATCTGACATACTCTGCAATCCGAGCTCTATCGACCTCACCCCGTACCGCGACAGTATATCCAGAATTTCTTCGTCTATATAGTCCGGTCTTGTGGACAGCCGCACAGACTCTATCGCTCCGCGGTCGATGTACTCCTTTGCGAGGGACAGCAGGTATATCATATCCTCGCGATCGATCCCCGTGAACGATCCGCCGAAATATGCCAGCTGTGCCGTCTGCCCGTCCTTCACGGTTGTCAGCGCCTCATCTATCTGATGTCTGACTGACGAAAAATCCGCATGAGCGCAACCGGATATTTTCACCTGATTACAAAAAACGCAGATATTCGGACATCCGAGATGCGGTATGAAAATCGGGATGTTAATATGATTCTTCATTTTCCGTGTGCGGTATGAAGTATTCAAGCGCACGGCGTGCCGCCGCCTTTTCGGCGTCCTTTTTGCTTCTGCCCGATCCGTGTCCCATCACGTTTCCGTCGACCAGCACGTCACACTCAAAAAACTTACTGTGATCGGGGCCGCTTTCACCCGTTATGACGTATTTCGGCGCCTGCGTGCCGTCACGCTGTACGATCTCCTGCAATTTTGTTTTTGGGTCGGTCAAACTGTGACGGTTGAGCACCTCCGTCGCCTTCTTTTTGGCGAATCGCATTATGAAGTCCTCCGCCGCGCGTCTTCCGCCGTCGAGGTACAGCGCCGCGACGATAGCCTCAAACGCGTCCTCAAGGTTTGTTGAGCGCGTCCTGCCGCCGTTCTGCTCCTCACCCTTACCGAGTATCAGAAAATCTCCTATGCCTATCGAATCGGCAAAGGCGGCCAGCGCCTCTCCGTCGACCAGCTCACGTCTGAGATTCGACAATCCGCTTTCGTTAAGGTCCGGATAGCTTTTATACAGATACTCACTGACAATAGCGGAAAGCAGTGAATCGCCGAGGAACTCCAGCTTTTCGTTGCAATCACCGCTTCCGTCACGGCATTCGTTTGAAAATGACGAATGTGTAACGGCACGGCGTATAAGCGCCTCGTCCTTGAATGTATATCCTATTGCCTTTTCTATGGCATTCAGGTCAAACATTTCATTTCTCCTTATCGTTTACCACAATCTTCGGGAATCTGTCCGCGCACGCACCGATATACTCAATGACGCCGGTGTCGACGTATTTGACTGCCTGCATCACGGCGTTCATCACCGCATTGGCGTCCGAATTGCCGTGCGCCTTGATGACCGGCTTTGCCAATCCGAGGAACGGCGCTCCGCCGTACTCCGTAACGTCAAATGTTTTCAGTATTTTCGCGACCTCGGAACGGCGTATCAGGGATGAAAGCTTGCCGCCGATACCGCCGAACAGCTCATTGTTTATTTTATCCATGATGAACTTGCTTATGCCCTCGCACGATTTCAGCATGATATTTCCGGTGAAGCCATCCGTCACGAGCACGTCGCATTTATTGAACTGCACGTCCTTTGCCTCGACGTTGCCGATGAAATTCAGGTCGGATGCTTCGCGCAGCATTTTATTTGTTTCCACGTACAGTGCCGTACCCTTGTGAGCCTCGGCACCGTTATTCAGAAGGCCTATCCTCGGCTTTTCCACGCCCATGACCTTTTCCATATAGACCGAGCCGAGATAAGCGAACTGCACGAGGTACTCGACCGTCACAGATACGTTAGCGCCGCAGTCAAGCGCGAGCACGGGACATTCGTACGGAAGCACCATAGCCAGCGCGGCACGGCGCACTCCGCGTATGCGTCGCTCTATCAGCGTGGCGCCGGTGAAGAGAGCCCCCGTATTGCCGGCGGATACGCAGGCATCCGCCTTACCGTCCGAAACGTATTTCAGCGCACGCGACATGGATGAATCCTTATGTATCTGGACGATACTCATGGGATCGTCCTCCATAGTCACGTAATCCTCGGCGTGCACGATGGCAAACATATCTGCACTGCGGCGAAGTCTTTGAAGCGCCTCACGAATGACGCGCTCATTGCCGCAAAGTATTATTTCCGCGTCACAGTTTTCCGCGATGAATCTGTCGTGCGCCAATACCGCACCCTTGACAAATTCCGAGGCAGGATTGTCACCGCCCATTACATCAAGTATTATTTTCATTTTCTCTCCGTATTGCATCGCCTGACGGCGGATATAGTTTGGCATAATAATAGATAATAATGATTATATACTATTATCGTCGCCATTTCAATAATAAATTTGTTTAATTTGTGTCTTTTGAATAAAAAATCTGCGCTTTTTGTTCCCGCGTCGATTGACACGCGCGGCGCGACGGTATATAATGGTCGCAGTACGCATTGAGAGGTAAATATGGCAAAATTATATTTCAAATACGGCGCGATGGGATCGTCAAAGTCCGCAAATGCGCTGATAACGAAATTCAATTATGAGGAACGCGGCATGCGCGTCTGGCTGATAAAGCCGTCGGTCGATACGCGTGACGGAGCCGATATGATCAGCTCACGCATCGGTCTGAGTGCAAAGGCCGACGTCATCGGGTCCGACGACGATATCTGCGAAATATTGAAAATGAAAGCTGACGTCGACGTCATCATTTCCGACGAGTGTCAGTTTTTCACGCCGAGGCAGATCGACCAGCTTCGCACGATAGTGGATTTCAACGGTGTACCCGTGCTGTGCTTCGGGCTCAGAACGGATTTCATGACGAAGACCTTTCCCGGCAGTCAGCGGCTTTTTGAGGTGGCAGACTCATTGACCGAAATAAAAACGATATGCTCCTGCGGTGCAAAGGCCATCGTCAATGCGCGAATCGACGCATCGGGTCACGTGGTCACAAAGGGTGAACAGGTCATGCTGGGCGGCAACGACAGTTACATCGCGATGTGTCACAAATGCTGGTCAAAAGCAATTAAGTACAATACTCCCGTCAAATAAAAACGAGCCGAGGCGCGTCTGCGAACGATATGTTCCGCTGACGATCCCCGGCTTTTGATTTGCAGAAAAAATGCCTTTCAGAAACTTCGTAGCTACATCAAGCTTCTGAAAGGCATTTTCACCGGCCGCCATTGAATATCCGCGGGCTTCAGACCCCCGCATCCATACCATGTCGGTCAAGAGGCGGTCCGATAAAGACTATCTGACTGATTTCGGTCTGCCTTCCTACGTGCGGTATGTGCGGTCAAGCAGTGCAACCTACACCCCGGAAAGCTTCCCGGCGGCAAAGCCGTCAGTCATTCATCACGCCACATATCGCGCATCTGCGCCGGCCGTTCAGACTCGGTCAGTGCAAAATTACCATATGAAGCGTTCATTCCGCTATTCATTTTGACGGTAAACCGTCCTGTTGTATGTAAAGCCCAAACGGGCACAACAGCAATCACTCTACATCCAATCTGAATGTAGTATACGATCCGCGCGGCACCTTATAAAGATAGAGGTTGACCTCATCATCCGCGCCGTAGGTAAGTGTCCATATATCGATAAGCTCGTCGTGCAGGACGTTACTCTGCACGCCGCGAACGTAGATGAATACAAGATACTGACTGTCAAAGAAAGCCTCATCCGGCAGATCGTACCCGGCACTTATCATGCTCACATCAAGTCCGAATCTGCTCATATATTCATCGCTGTCGGCGACCGCAATGCGCTCGATCCGCGACCCGACACTGCCGAGAGTGCTGAGTATCGCGATCTCATCGTCGTTACCATAGAACGTGATGGCATATTTCAGCTCGCTGTCATCAACGTAAACATTATGCTCCTCAGCCGTCTGCGAGGTCGTCGTAGCCTGTGTGCCTGCGGTGGTACGCGCGGCGGTGTCCGACGTCGTGACCGCAATGATCGCGTCAGTCGTGGCGATGACGCCTGTCGCGTCGGTCGTGACCGCGGGCGTCGTCTGCGCCGACGTCGTATCGGCAACCGTTGATGCCACGGTGGAATCAGACGGGGACGTCGTGCCCGATATCAGTGTTTCGTTTACGGAGTCGCGTATCAGCGGACGACCGGCGATAATGCCGACGAGCACGCAAAAACAAACACATACGGAGGCATACTTGACCGCCGTGCGCTGTTTGCGTTGACGTTCCGCTTTATATTCCGCGGCGCGTTCATAAACGCTGCGGCGGAACTCTTCACTATTCATCATAGTCGGTCAGACCCTCCCTTTCCAGAACGACCTTCAGTGCCGCTTTTGCACGGTAGATCAGGTTTGTCACCTGACGGCTGTTCTTTTTGATTACCATCGCCACCTCGCGCACGTCCATACCCTCAAAGTACATCAGGTACAGCACCGTGGCATATTCCTTATTGATCTGCG
The DNA here is from genome assembly GCA_024404445.1 of Clostridia bacterium. Lineage (GTDB taxonomy): Bacteria > Bacillota > Clostridia > Oscillospirales > CAG-272 > RGIG6816. Next base: position 2,142 of record JAKSPY010000008.1, on the reverse strand, counting down.
TCAGCGCCGCGTGCAATCTGCGCGAGCGCTCATCGTGTATCACGGAATTTTCAAGTGATGTCGTATCGGCCTCATCATCCAGCGTTTCATCGTATCCGACACCGCCGTGATGTGCCTCTGCCCTGATATAGTCGAGCGCCTTATGTCGCGCCACGGAAAACAGATAAGTCTTAAGCGAACTGTCGGCCTTAAACCGCTTCGGATGGATTATCAGCTCAGCAAACGAGTCAGCCGCGATATCCTCCGCGACCGTAAGATTGTGAACAAGATCGTCAACGAAGTATATCAGGTTATCGTGGTAAGCATTCATCACATCGTCAAATCCGCTTTGATCGCCGTCAAGATAACGACGGTATCCGGATTCGCCGATATCCATCAGATGAATACCTCCGCTGTTTCCGCTTTCATATATTGGTCGAATGAACTCATAAAATATCTCACCGTTTTTTGAAAAATTTTCAATATTTTTTCATCAGTTTTGTGGTTTTACGCAATTTTTCGACTGAAAAGCACACTTTTCATAATGATATGCAAAGTATATCACGTATTTTTTATTTTTGCAATACCAAAAAACGATGCCCCTGTGATGGTATACATAAAGCAGACACTTTTTTACGCAAGCAGACACTAATGGACCGGAAGATGATCATAAAAGAAAAGAAGAATATATGGATCTTGAAATGGTTCTGCACACCGACCAAGGCTCCGTATATTCTTCTGAAAAGTTCAAGGAAGCATTGTTTATTGACTTTAACATTAACAGGTCAGGCAATATTTATGAGGAAATTGACAGATACATTCACTACTTCAATTATGAGCGACATTCTTGCGTACTTAATTATCTAACGCCAATACAGTACAGGGAAAAGTATTGGGTAAATACTTTGTAAAATAAATCGAAGAGGACGATCTCAAAACTCGTCCTCTTCATAAGCATCTTCATTATATGCTGTGAAAGGGCTTCACGCCCTCTTCTTTTTTTATGTAAAATTCATTCACCTAATGTTTACAATGCAATGTGTGTAATTATAAAGCTGCTTCCTTTACCACTTCTTGAGGATTGACTTTAATATTTGAGTTGCCTTTAACAAAATGAATACTAAAGTCATTATAATCCCTTATAATAGTCGCTCGACATTTACATGCTCCTAATATAATATAACCTGGAAATTCATCGCTAAAAATTCTTGTCCCTTTAAAAGATGTTGAACTCTTTGGAGAATCGCAAAATGGGCAAATATAGGTTTCGCCATCATCGTCACTTTTACCTAAATCATTTAATCCACCACTAACTTGTTTTAACTCTTTTTCAGTAAGTTCTCTTGAGTTCATTTTCTCTTTATCCATTTTCGCATCTCCTTTAGTTTCTCTCTTCTATTCATACGAATAGAATTTGAAAAAGGCTACTATTTATTTGCACAATTATTCTATCCTTTAATGTGAAATTTGTCTGCTTTATGTTGACTAATGCGCTTCGTTATGGTATACATAAAGTTTTTGTATAAAAACTGCAAATTTTTTTACCACTTAAAAACTGAAAATTCTTTACCGCAGTCTTTGCATTTATAACCGTTTTCTTTTGCTTCAGCATCAGGAGTAGTAATTTTATCACATGCAGTACAATACCATGCACCTTTGTCAGCCCGAAAATCGCCCACAGTTACGGGTTTACCACCGGTTACCTGCTCCAGCTCTTCATTTGTCAGCTCATTAATCTTTTCGTTCAGAGTCTCTGCTTCCTCTTTGGGTGCGCTGAATTCTTTTCGTGTCTTCATAATAAATCTCTCCTTGGATTGTTCTTTCTTCTATTTATACGAATGAAGTCTGAAAAAGGCTATTATTCATTTTCAAAATTTTTCTATCCATTGATAAGAGGATGTCTCTTTGCATCCTCTTCGTTATGGTATACATAAAGTTTTTATATAAAAACTGCAAATTTTTTACCACTTATAAACTTTAAATTCTTTACCGCAGTCTTTGCATTTATAACCGTTTTCTCTTGCTTCAGCATCAGAAGTAGTAGTTTTACGACATGCAGTACAAAACCATGCACCTTTGTCAGGCCGATAATCGTCCAGCTCTATGGGTCTACCACCGGTTACCTGCTCCAGCTCTTCATTTGTCAGCTCATTAATCTTTTCG
>JAKSPY010000079.1 GCA_024404445.1 Clostridia bacterium | reverse complement strand
GGGTGTGTTTTTCGTCGCCTCCGACGGCGGGTTTTGCGGGCACAGCGGTATGGTGACCGTGCTCGATCAAGGGCAGGTCTGCAATATTGCCGTCGTACCCGAAAAGCGGGGTATGGGCATCGGCAAAATGTTGACACAGGCGCTGATCGATCATGGTGTGGCACACGGACTTTCGTGTATAATGCTTGAGGTGCGCGCATCGAACGCCGTGGCAATCTCGATGTATGAATCGTTGGGATTCGTCCGCGTAGGCGTATCAAGAAATCATTATTCAAAGCCGCGTGAGGACGCGTATCTATACAATTACTACATAAATTGAACGGGGAAAAAATGAAAATACTCAGTTTTGAAAGCTCGTGCGACGAAACGGCCGCGGCGGTGCTTTCTTTTGATGATGACGGCAAGGCGACCGTGCTGTCAAATATCGTGGCGTCGCAGATAGCGATACACGCGCGCTATGGCGGCGTAGTGCCGGAAATAGCGGGCAGGGCACACTGCGAGGCGATCTCCGGCATAACATACCGTGCGCTCGATGAGGCGGGGGTCACCATGAACGACGTTGATGCCGTGGCGGTAACGGCCGAGCCGGGGTTGATCGGTGCCTTGCTTGTCGCGGTCAATTTTGCAAAAAGCCTTGCGTTCTCGTATAACAAAAAGCTGATCCCCGTGAATCATATGCGCGGTCACATAGCCGCCAACTATATATCCAACCAGGATCTGAAGCCGCCGTATCTTGCACTTATTGCGTCGGGCGGTCATACGTCCTTTGTCCGTGTGCGCGATTATCGCGACATGGAGGTCGTGGGCGGCACGAGAGATGACGCGATGGGCGAGGCGTTTGATAAGGTGGCGCGGGTACTCGGTATGCCGTACCCCGGAGGCGCGGCAATGGACAAGCTTGCGTATGAGGGCAAGCCGTGTATAAAATTTCCGTCTGCCGCAATACGTGACGGAACGCTTGATCTGTCGTTTTCGGGCATAAAGACTGCGGTGCTGAACTATATAAATTCCGCCGAGCAGAAAAACGAGCAGGTAATCCGCGCAGATGTGGCGGCAAGCTTCGTTGAGGCGGCGGTATCATCGGTTATCGCAAAGCTCGGTGACGCGCTGGACAGATATCCCGATGTGGATAAGATCGTGCTTGCCGGCGGTGTTGCCGCAAATTCACATCTGAGGGCTGCACTCGGAGCTTTGGCCGCAAAGCGGCACGTCGGGCTGTATATGCCGGAGATAAAATACTGCGGTGACAACGGCGCGATGATAGGCGCGGCGGCGTACTATGAGTACCTTGCGGGCAATTTTGCCGACACATCATTGAACGCGAGTGCCTATGCCGATATTTGACAGAAATGGAAATTCACTTTTCCGGGTATAGTATGGATTTCTTGTGGAAAAATATGTAAAATTGTCGAAAACCTATCTGTCATCGGACTTTTTTGTGGAAAACTATGTTGAAAGTGTGGATAACATTGTGTTTTGACGCAAAAAGTGTATGGAGTGATTTCCTATTACTTCCATAAAAATTGACAATTATCCGACGGGTTTTTATCTATTTCAACGAAACGGAGCTTGCGTAATGATCGGACTTGTATACGGCGACGACGATATCCGCCTGCCTGCGAAAATTAAAGATAAGCTGGAATTTGCGTCTGAGTGCGATCTGCGCGTTTTGCTGACGGTCGCCTGCAACGATGTGAAAACCGAGGCGGATTTGGCATCTATGCTTTCGCTTGAATTGTCTGAGGTGAAGAATTCCATCGCTTTCTGGCGCGGTGCGGATATCATCACCACACGTGCACGTACACGCGCCGTTCCTCCGTCAGAGGGGGCGTCGATGTCGCTTACGGCCGATGACGTTGACGACGTCTGCAAAAACGATCTCTCCGTCAAGGGGCTTATCGACAAATGTCAGCTTATGCTGCATATCGGAACGATGACGCACGCTGACACGCAGTCGATCATTTATCTGAAAAATAATCTGAAGCTGGATTCCGAGTATATTCTGATCCTGTTCCAGCACTTTGCCGACAGGGAAAAGATGTCAGTCAAATACATAGAAACGGCCGCGATCTCATTTTATGATAAGGGCATCGTGACCGTAGAGGCGCTGGAAAAGCAATTGACGCAGGAAAAGCGCCGTCACGAAACCGAAATTGAGGTCGCGCGAATATTCGGCGCGGCAGACAGACCGCTTTCGCAAAAGGAGAAGGCATTCATCTCCGATTGGACAGAAAAATGGCACATGAGCCTCGATGAAATACGTGCCGCATACGATGCCGCGGTCGATTCCACTCATTCGCCGTCGTTCCAATATGCGAACGCAGTTCTGAAAAACAGATATGAAAGTCAGGGCGGCACGTCAGATCAGCCCGCGTCGCCGAAACGCCGCCGGTCGTCAGCGGCAAACGATAAGGCCGAGGCAAGCTTTGACCTTGACGAGATATTTTCAAAGGCGTTGGCACGCGGTAACGGCGCGTACGCCGATACGACGGATAAAAAGGAATAACGGAGGACAATATGCCGTATAGCCGTGAGAATTATAAAAAAGTGTACGACCTGTATCAAAAGAAACGCGCCGACGCGGAATCCGATTCGGCGTCGCGCCGACGCAGGGTCTACGACGCGGTGCCGTCTGTCCGTCAGATCGACGACGAGCTGTCACATACGGGGCTGAAGATCATTGCGGCCGCAAATGCCGGACCGGCAGGTCTTGACGAAAGAATGGCGAAAATAAAGGCCGACACCGAAAAGTTGCGCGCAATGAGAAATGAGCTGTTGACATCAGCCGGCTTTGCCTCAGACTATGATGATGTCAGATATGAGTGTCCGATATGCTCCGATACGGGTTATAACTCGGAGGGGTATATGTGCAAATGCTTCCGCCGCGCACTGACCATAGCGGGGCTGGAAAGCTCCGGCATGGGCAATCTGATAACGACTCAGACCTTTGAGACGTTTTCGCTGGGGTATTACGACGGGCGCGATCTGTCGCTGATGCGCGGAGCGCTTGACTGCTCGCATCGTTTCGTTGACGATGTCACGAACGGCATACCGTCGTATATGCTGTTTTTCGGTAAGACCGGCCTCGGCAAAACTCATCTTTCCAGCGCGATAGCAAAGGAGGCTGTGGAGGGCGGTTGCGACGTGGTGTACGTTTCCGCGCAGAATTTGTTTTCCGATTTTGAATTCGAACGCTTCAATCGTTCGCGTTCCGACGATTCGCCGTGCCGCACCGACAGATATTTTGATTGCGACCTCCTGATCATGGATGATCTCGGTACCGAGGTGGGAAATCAGTTTACCGTGTCGTGTCTGTACAATCTCATCAATTCACGCATCACCAACGGAAAAAGTATGCTGATCAGCACGAATGAGAATAAGGACAGGATATTTGAGCGATATGATGAGCGTATCACGTCGCGGCTGTTCGGTGAATTCCGCGTTTGCATTTTCGCCGGCAAGGACGTGCGTTCGCAAAAGCTGTCTGAATAAAAAAGCCCCGGTTTTCGGACGAAAACCGGGGAAATTTTTATGATTTGGCGGGCTCGTTGCCGCCTACGCCCAGAACATTGTCGACGGGCAGTGAGAATGCTATCCCCGCGCCGGCCGTATTCAGACCTACGTCGTTATACAGCGCGTGCAGGATGTTATCTTTCAATTCCGACGGTACAAGTATCATCACCATTTCCTTTTCCGGCTGGATCGTGATGCCGAACAGTTTTTCCGCCTCCGGATTTGCTGTGCCTCTCGCACGTATCACGGTGCCGCCGCGTGCCCCGAATTTCTTCGCGGAGTCCATTACCGCATCGGAAAATCCGGTGTTTACTATACAGAATATAACCTCGTGCTGGAATTTCATAATCTGCCTCCCTGCGTCTGATTTATCATAAAGCGGTATATCGCGACACCTATTGCGCTCGTCAGCGGAACGGTGAAGGATATGCCGGCCCCGCGCTTTATAGTCGTGAATTTGTCACTGAGCCCTGAAAATGCCTCTTTGACCTTATCCTGTCTGATGATGCCGAATATCACGGCCTTATCGGTCGCCGTCATTCCGAGGTAGTTCAGTATCTCTTCACTTGCGGTGCCGTGAGCCTGCACGATGAATTGCATATTGACCTCATATTCCTGCAGATAGTCGGAATAGAATTCGGCTTTTTCGCGATTGACGACCGTTATCATCAGATCGACCTTCGGTGGCTTCGGTTCTGCCCGCTTTCTCGGTGCCCGCTGGGATTTGCCCGGCTCAAGCTCGGCCTTTTTCGGCTCGCGTGCGGTTTTGCCGGTCGCGCGTGCTACCTTACTTTTTACCTCCGTCGTTGCGGGGGCTTTTTTTTCGTTATCTTCCATGTGCGTCCCCTTTACATAAAGTCGATGATCTGTTCGTCATCCGCCTCAATGATACGGCGTATTGCCCGACCTTCGCTCACACGCTTTGACATTACGGATCTAAAGCTGAGTGATTGGATCGTGATCAACGGCGTCATGGCGACCATCGCCACGATGCCGAATGCGTCGCTCATGATATTGGCCTCGCCCTGCAATACGTAGCACGCGCCGACGGCAAAAGGCAGGATAAAGCTTGACGTCAGCGGTCCGCTGGCAACACCGCCGGAATCGAATGCGATCGCGGTGTACAGTCCGGGCACGAAAAATGACAGTCCGAGAGAGATGAAGTATCCGGGAATGAGATAGTAAAGAATACTGAAATCGCAGATTATCCTGATGACTGATAACCCTATAGAGAGGCCGACGCCCAACGACAGCGCGATCATCATAGACCTTTTGCTGACGGTGCCCTCGGTTATTTCCTCGACCTGCTTATTCAGCACGTGTACCGCGGGCTCTGCCAATACGACTACGACGCCGAGTATGAAGCTGATGACCGTCATCACGACGGGGGATGACTCCGCCAGCCCGGTTCCGAGCTTGTAACCGATCGGCATATAACCGATTTTGACGGCTATCAGAAAGATGACAAGACCGAAAAACGTCATGCCTATGCCTATTGCGATCTGTATCAGCTTTTTGCGCGGCAATTTCAGCAAAGTGAATTGCAATATGGCAAAGAAAGCGACGATCAGACCGAGTGCTATCGCGACCTCCTTTGCCGTGTCCCATATGACTGTTATCAGCTCTTTGCCGAAATACGTTTCCATCGAATAATCGGCGAGTGTGTATGTGATCTCACCGCTTGCCGATATTCCCAATATCGTGACGGCCAGCATCGGACCGATCGAACACATGGCTATAAGACCGAAGCTGTTTTCCTCTACGTTTTTACCTCCGAGCGTGGCGGCAATACCTATGCCGAGTGCCATGATGAACGGCACGGTGATAGGGCCTGTGGTGACACCGCCGGAGTCGAATGAAAGGGGTATAAAATCGTCATTGCCGTTTATTATCATCAGTGTCAATAGCGCGAACAACATCATATATGAAAACAGAAGCATCGACGACAGTGTCTTACGGAATACGATCTTCAGAATGGCAAAAACGAGGAATAATCCGACGCCTGCGCCGACCGTGACGATCAACGTCGTCGGATCGATGACCTGACTGACCTGCTCGGCCAATACCGAAAGGTCCGGCTCTGCGACCGTGACCATAACACCCATCGCAAAGCAAACTCCGATCAGCATCGTGAGTCGCCCGGATTTTGTCAGACCGATGCCTATCTGTGCTCCCATAGGCGTCATCGCGAGATCGGATCCGAGATTGAATATGGCGATACCGATAATCAGCGCGACGGTTGATGCGCAGAAGACGATCAGCTCAACACCGGTCAATGCGACCAAAGATGTAAAATTGAGTATGATGACTATCAGCGACACCGGCAATACGGACGTCATCGCCTCTTTTAATTTCAACAGCAAAAACCTGCCCATGATTACCTCCTCGCTGTGATGTAACCCCATTTTATCATACAGTATCGCTTAATGCAACAATATTTAATAAAAATATTGACAGTTCGGTGCTCCGGTGCTATAATACACAGGTTGTTTTTGACGAAATACGTGTTTTTGAGGGAAATATGTTGCCATCACTGATCATTTTCGGTGTTACCTGCCTTGCGATGATCGCGGGTATCCTGTTTTTACCAAAGCTGAGAATAGGCAGGATCACAATAGATACATATTGGCCGATAACGGTCATCGGCGCCGCGCTGATGGTCATGTTCGGCAATACCGGATTATCCGACGTCGCAACGGCCCTGACTGCCGATACGTCGGTCAACCCGATCAAGATACTCGTTCTTTTCATATCGATGACGTTCATATCGATATTTCTTGACAGCACGGGATTTTTTGAATATCTGGCGTATGTGGTGCTGCGCCGCGCGAGGTCCAGCGGACTGAGGCTGTTCATATATCTGTATATGATCGTGTCGGTGCTGACCGTTTTTACCTCAAACGATATCATCATATTGTCGTTCACCCCGTTCATATGCTATTTTGCCAAAAGTGCGAAGATCGATCCGATGCCGTATCTCATGGCGGAGTTCGTCGCCGCCAACACGTGGAGTATGGCGCTTGTCATCGGCAATCCGACGAATATTTACCTTGCGACGGCTTTCGGTATAGATTTCATCTCATATTTGCGGGTCATGATCCTGCCGACGCTGGCGGCGGGGCTCGTCGCGCCGGCTCTGTTGATCGCGCTGATGCGGAATCGGCTTGCGCACGGGATGAACGGCGTATGTACCCCGGTCGTTATCAAGGATAAACCGATGATGTATGTTGCGCTCGCGCATCTCGCGGTTTGCACTGTCGCGCTCGCCTGCGGATCATATGTCGGACTTGAAATGTGGCTCGTCGCTCTTGCGTGCGCGCTCAGTCTTATTACTGTTTCGCTGATAATCTACGCGGTACGCCGTCAGCGCGCGTCCGACGTGGGGCATAGCCTTGCCAGAGTGCCGTGGCAGTTGATCCCGTTCGTGCTGTCGATGTTCACGATGATAGTCGTGTTGTCGGACAGCGGCGTTACGTTGTACGCCTCGTCGCTTTTATCGGGTATGCCCGGTGTGGCAGGGTACGGGGTTTCGTCATTTCTGGCGGCTAATGTGATCAATAATATTCCCATGAGCGTCCTTTACAGCTCGATCATCGGGAACGCGGACGCCGTGTCGCTGTTGCCCGACGTTTACGCCGCTATCATAGGCTCGAATATCGGCGCATATCTGACTCCGATCGGCGCGCTGGCGGGGATCATGTTCAGCTCGCTTCTCGCCTCACAGGGAATGAAATTCGGATATCGCGATTTTCTTAAAATGGGCGTGACGATAGCCGTGCCTACGATCTGCACGGCACTGCTTGTTTTGTCGATCGAATTGTAAACCTGACACCGTAAACGAAGTAATCGGCGGGGCACTTGCCCTGCCTTTTTTGTGTGTTCTCCTGTAAGATTTTTGCTCCG
>JAKSPY010000078.1 GCA_024404445.1 Clostridia bacterium | reverse complement strand
TTTTGAGATCAATTGTCCGAGAATGCAGACGACGTTTACCGAAACAGTTCGTGCCGGTGAGCAGTCCGGCACGCTGGACGCTTGTTTCAAGCGCCTTTATTCGTACTACGATAAGCTTTCTAAGGCTAAATCAAAGGCAGTGGGTGCGCTGATATATCCCGCGATAGTCGTTTGCGTCGCCGTTATTGTTTTTATTGTCATCATGGTCGTGGCAGTGCCGCTGTTCTCAAGGACGTTCGAGGAAATGGATATAGAACTGCCGGTCATAACAAAAGCATTGATATCATTCAGCCGATTTTTGACAGGATATTGGTGGACGATCGTTCTGACGGCTGCCGTATGCGTCGCCGCGGTGTTGCTTTTCAGACGTTCGGAAAAAGGTCGTCTTGCGATCTCGGCATTTTCGATCATGAGCGCGCCTCTCGCGAAAATCAGAATGACCAACCTGTGCGTGCAATTTGCCACTACGATGTCGACCGTTATCTCTGCCGGATTGCCGATAGTGCGCGCGCTGGAGATAACGTCGGACGTTATCGACAATTACACTTTTTCAACAGGCATCAAAAAGGTCAAGGAGGGCGTGGAGCAGGGCAGAAGCATCGAAACGTGTATGTCGGAAACAGAGTGCTTCCCTAAGACACTCACAGAGATGACAGGCATCGGCGAACGCTCCGGATCAATGGAAAAAACACTTGATGTCATCGGCGATTATTACATAAATGAAAACGAGGTGTCAACGTCGAGGATGCTGTCGATTATGGAGCCGGTGCTGACGATCTGCCTTGCGGTAATGACAGTGATATTGCTTTTGGCCGTTTACCTGCCGATGCTTTCAATATACGGAGGCGTGGTATAGCTATGACGATTTTCAATTCCGTGTTTACCACAGTTTACAGCCTTGTTATCGTCGGTATTCTCGGCGCGTGCATGGGCTCGTTTATCTGTTGCCTTTCGTGGCGGATGCTCAACGGCGAATCCGTGATAAATGGCAGATCGCATTGCGACAGTTGCGGGCACACATTATCTGTGCGTGATCTTGTGCCGATTGTCGGATTTGTGCTGAATAAGGGAAAATGCAGATACTGCGGTGAAAAGCTTTCTCCGATAATGCCGGTATCCGAGGCGATATGCGCCGTGTCTTTCGTCCTGATAACATTGAAATACGATCTGTCGTTGACGCTTATAGAGTATTTGTGCCTTGCCTGCATACTGCTCGGATGTGCGTGTGCAGACTACATGGAATATATAATACCCGACGGGTATATTCTCGCCGCCGTGATATTGCGGTTGATATTCATTTGTTTTTCCGGTGACGCGGCGGAGCAACTCATTTTATCGTTCATCGGCGGCTCTTCGGTATCTGCAGTTATGCTTATCATGGCAGTGGTCGGAGAAAAACTGCTCAAAAAACGCATGATAGGCGGCGGAGATATCAAGCTGTTATTCGCGACGGGGCTTTATTTCGGTTGGATCGCGAATCTGCTGTGTCTGATGATCTCCTGCATCACAGGGATAGTTTTCGGATTGACGACCGGAAAAAGATCGGACGGCACCGACGGTAAGCCTGTGGGTGCTTTTCCGTGGGGACCGTCAATATCCTTGTCGGCGCTGACAGTGATCCTTGTCGGCGATAAGATCATCGCGTGGTATATGAATATTTGGGGTATTTGATCGGAGGTAATATGGCAATAAAAGACTTTGTGACTATGCTGACGGGCAAACGTCTTGTCGGCTTTGACATCGGGGACAGATATGTCAAGATCGCCGTGACCGTGTCCGGCAGGATAAAAAAGTGCGTCATCGTGAAAACACCCGACGGACTTGTATCGGACGGAGTCATTTTGTCGATGGATGCCATGGCGGACTGTTTGCGTGAAACGGCAAAAAGTCATCATATCGCGCACGGAACCGCCGCGGTCGTAATGCCGGATCCGCTCGTGTACACGAAAATCGTCGATATGCCGGCGATGACAGAAAGTCAGCTGAATTATAACCTGCCGTTTGAATTCCGTGATTATCTGACGGATGACAAGAGCAATTATATCTTTGACTATGCGGTGCGGCGCATCGTTACCGACGTCGACGGTGAACCGATCGGAATGAATGTGATGGCCTGCGCCGTTTTGAAGCGTTCGATTGCGGAATACCGTTCGATGTTCCGCAGGGCGGGCTTTCCCATGAAATGCGCTTATCCGGCCGAATACGTCGGCGATATGATAATCAGACGGTATGCGGCAGAGAAATGTGATAACGTGAAGCCGGAGCACTGTTGTCTGGTTGATGTCGGCTATAAATCGACCGGACTGTACTTCTATCATGACGGGAACTACGTCGTCAAGCACACTGTTGCGATCGGAATTTCAGATTTTGACGATATCGTTGCCGAACAGCTCGGCGTCGATTGTCACGTGGCACATTCGTACGTTTTATCGGACTACAATAACGTGTGCGGCGTCGGATACGCCGAAGAGTTTTATGCCGACCTCGCGTCGGAAATGTTGCAGACCGTGAATTTTTATAACCACAGTTATGCTTCCGGCAGGCTTTCCGATATTTACATATACGGCGGCGGATACGGGATAACGCGTCTTGTCGATGCGGTGCGCGACGTGCTTGTCGGTATGAACGTGCACCCCATATCAGACGTTTTCTGCGACGATATGAAATGCGATAAGCCATGGCTGTTTGCAAATGCCTGCGGTGCCACGCTGGAAAATTCCGGAGAAACCGTGATATCCGTAAAGGAGGCGGCCGATGAATAAATCATCGTCAAAACTGTCGAGGCAATACAGCTCCACCATCAATCTGAACGCGCGTGGAAAAAACAGGACGGCTGTGATCATATTTGCGATCGGCGTCGTCATCATCGTCGCTATTGTCGGCGCTATATTGAAATTCGGCGTGTACGATCAACTGCGCAGGTTGGACGACGCGATCGAAAAATATAACGGTATCGTCGCCAAAGGTCAGCAACTGTCTGAAAGTCTGGCGGATTACGGCAGTATAGAAAAGGAATACCGCACGCGGTGCCTTGATTGGTTGGATAATGAAAAGGCCGATGTGGACAGACGTACGGTCCTTGACCTCATAGAGCGTGAGCTGATGACCCGCGGGTCGGTCAAAAGCATCAGCATACACGATTCCGTGCTCAGTGTCGGTATGTCCGATATGAATCTCATGGATATTTCGGCAATGATGGAATCGCTGATCGATCAGCCGATAGTCGCGTCGGCGGTGCTGAACAGTGCCAAAACCGAAAAAAGCAACGATTCGGATGATGTCGTACTTGATTTCAGCATCACGATCCGGCTGAAGCCCGCAGAAAGCGAGGTAATACAGTGAGAAAAGAACTGACCGCAAAAGAAACCGTTATACTCACCGTACTGATCGTTCTGATCATCGGACTCGTTTATTATCAGTTTGTGCTGACGCCCATAAATACGCAGATCGCCGACTTCGATTCCATGTCAGATACAGAGGAATCGGCCATTATTGCAAACTCCGCGCGGCTGGCGCAGAAGAAAAAGATGGAGAATTATCTTGCCGCGTTACCGGATGACGCGAGGTCCTTGCCGGAATACGACAACAGCATAAGTCTGATGCTGGAGCTTCACACGATCCTCTCCGACGCTACGGATTATTCTCTGAATTTCTCCGGTATCAAGAATGAGGACTATATCGTCATGCGCACAGTCGGGCTGACTTTCACGGCGGAAAGCTATATGTCGGCTCGCCGGATAATAGACGATCTGTCATCAGGTGAGAACGTAATGCGGATATCCGACGTGACGATCACGCTTGGCGGCGCGGGTAACGGTACAGTCCACGTATCTCTGTTATTGACTTACTATGAAACGATGATAGAATAACTCCGGATTTTGAACGATTATTCAGCATTATTTGCGAAACAAACGGCCTGCTTCGAAAAAAAATCGAAAATTGTTTATTTTCCTTTCCATTTACGGAAAAATATTTACAAATTGTATGCATTGTGTTATAATAAACAAAATCAATCGTGCCGATTTTCGCCTTCGTTCGGGAAAGGATATTGACTATGAGCAAAGACGTTAATACAAAAGAACAGGGAAGCGGGATTGCTTTATCGATCAATTCATGCGGTGCATCGGATTGTCAGCCCGGTTGGCATTGGACAACGGCGGCGTCCGGCTTTGACGATTATGACCTGTGGGCGGTATTCCGCGGACACGGACAACTTTCGTGCGGGGAAATGTCGTTTGATATTTCGGCAGGTGATTGCTTCATTTTGCCGCCGCATCGTAAGGTTGTTGCGACGCACGATCCGGATGATCCGATATATGCCGTTCACGTCCATTTTTCCGCCGTCGGTGATCCGCGCTTCGATGGGATAACCGAGGCTGAGTACCGATACATAACCGATACCGTGTTTTTCCGCGATTTGCTCAACCGCGTGGTGACGTATCACTACAAAAATGAAAATGATACTGCCGTTTTTTGGCTGAGCGCCGCATTGTTTGAGTTTTTCCATTCGGATATCAAGGCTACTCCGCGCGTTTCCGCCGGGACCAATGAGCAGAATGTGTACGCAATCTGTGAAACCATCAATATGTCGTCGGGCAATATCCCGCGCCTTGCGGAATTTGCCGCCCAATACAATTATTCCGAAACGTATCTCGGTCGCCTTTTCTATAAGGTCATCGGCGTAAAATTCACCGAATATCTCATCAACGCACGCATAAATAAGGCGAAATTTTTACTGCGCTCATCAAAGGATTCCGTCACGTCGATCGCCGAGGCACTCGGCTATTGCGACACGTGCGCGTTCGTTAAGCAGTTTTCCAAAGTCGTCGGTATCACACCCGGCCAATATCGCAACAGTTAAATATCGGAGATGCTTTTTTCGGCATCTCCTTTCGTTTTCCCATTTACCTTGTGCCGTTACTGTGTTATTATTTGAAAAAATGATCAAGGAGCTGTCATGAAGATAAAATATCTCGGAACGGCGGCCGCAGAGGGCCTGCCGGCGCTGTTTTGCAAATGCGATAACTGTATGCGCGCACGTGAACTCGGCGGTAAAAACATCAGATCGCGTTCGCAGGCGATAATTGACGGAAAAATACTGATTGATTGGCCGAGCGATGCGTATTATCACATGATCTCATCGGACATGAACTATGCCGACATCACGTCACTGCTGGTCACGCATATACATGAGGACCATTTTTATCCGGACGACCTGATGAACAGGCGTGACGGCTTCGCGCATCTCGGCGACGATGCCCGTCAGATGACCGTATACGGATCCGAGGACGTATATCTGCCGTTTACCCGCACGGTCGGCAAGGTTCAGCTGACATGGTCGGATAAACGACCGAACAATGTCAATTATCGGCTCGTAAAGCCGTATGAGCCTTTTGACGTTGAGGGTTATACTGTCACGGCACTGCGTGCCTATCACGGAACTGAGCATCCGTACATATATTTGATCTCAAAAGACGGCAAAACATTGCTGTATGCTCACGATACGGACGTATTTTATGATGAGGTATGGCAATATTTGTCTGATAACCGCATCAGATTCGATCTCGTGTCGCTCGACTGTACCGAGGGCGATAAACAGATACGCTATCACGGTCATATGAATACGTACAGAAATATCGAAACGCGTGACAGACTGATCGCTATCGGATCGGCAGATGCGGGTACGGTGTTTGTCATGAATCATTTTTCGCATAACGGCGCTCTTTCGGTATATGAGGATATGCTACCGCGTGCCGCAGAACTTGGATTCATCTGCTCATACGACGGACTTGAAATAGATTTTTGATTTGGTCTTTACTTTTGTCGATATATGTGATATAATAACAAATATTATTTTTTTTTGAGGTGTTAATATGGCTTACTATTATCCCGAGGCATCACACACTTTTAATGAGTACCTTTTGATTCCGGGTTATTCGTCGGATCAGTGCATTCCGTCAGCTGTTTCGCTGAAAACTCCACTGGTCAGATACCATAAGGGTCAAGAGCCGGCTATCAGTCTCAATACCCCTCTCGTTTCCGCGATCATGCAGTCCGTTTCCGGCGAAAAGCTTGCCATTGCGCTTGCGCGTGAGGGCGGCATATCGTTCATATACGGCTCACAGTCGATAGAGGATGAGGCGGCTATGGTTGCCGCAGTCAAGGGATACAAGGCCGGATTCGTTGTCAGCAATTCCAATATCCGCCCGGATCAGACATTGGCAGACATCGTGGAACTGAAGTCACAGACGGGGCACTCCACCGTTGCCGTAACTGATGACGGCACGGCACACGGAAAATTGCTCGGTATCGTTACGGGCAGGGACTATCGCGTCAGCCGTATGACACTTGACACAAAGGTCGAGACGTTCATGACCTCGTTTGATAAACTGATCACAGCACCCGAGGGTACGTCGCTCAAGGTGGCTAACGATATCATTTGGGATCACAAGCTCAATTCGCTTCCGATAGTCGATAAGGACGGCAGACTTTGCAGCTTTGTATTTCGTAAGGACTACGATCAGCATAAGGCTAACCCCGCAGAGCTTCTCGATAATCAGAAACGATACGTCGTAGGCGCCGGAATAAACACGCGTGACTATGCACAGCGTGTTCCCGCGCTTATAAATGCTGGCGTTGACGTGCTTTGCATCGATTCATCAGAGGGCTTTTCCGAGTGGCAGAGAATGACTATAAAGTGGATACGTGACAATTACGGCGATTCCGTAAAGGTCGGTGCCGGCAACGTGGTCGATAAAGACGGCTTCAGATTCCTCGCGGAAGCGGGTGCCGATTTCATAAAGGTCGGTATAGGCGGCGGATCAATCTGCATAACGCGTGAAACAAAGGGTATCGGCCGCGGACAGGCAACCGCACTTATCGACGTATGTAAGGCGAGAGACGAATATTTTGAGGAAACGGGTATATACGTTCCCGTTTGCTCCGACGGCGGCATAGTACATGATCACCATATCACGCTTGCGCTTGCAATGGGTGCCGATTTCATCATGCTCGGCAGATATTTCGCACGTTTTGATGAGAGCCCGTCGGCTAAGGTCAACATCGGCGGCACTCTTATGAAAGAGTATTGGGGTGAGGGCTCAAACCGTGCGCGCAATTGGCAGAGATACGATCTGGGCGGTGCCAGCAAACTGTCGTTTGAAGAGGGCGTCGATTCATACGTTCCGTACGCCGGAAAACTATCCGACAATGTTCAGCAGACACTTGCAAAGGTGCGCTCTACCATGTGCAATTGCGGCGCGTTGACTATACCGGAGCTGCAAAAGAAGGCTCGTCTGACGCTCGTGTCGCAGGCAAGCATAGTAGAGGGCGGCGCGCACGATGTCGTGCTCCATTCTAAAAAAGAAGTCTGATCAATATAAATAAAAAAGGGACTGTAAATAAATAGCCCCGAAAAAAGCGAAAAAAAGAAGCTGTAAGAATAATATGCACCCCAAAAGTGT
>JAKSPY010000077.1 GCA_024404445.1 Clostridia bacterium | reverse complement strand
AATCTGACAGACGTATATATCTGCGACTATGCGTCACAGATCGCCGACGGAGCGTTCCGCGGCGCGCCGAACCTTGTTCGCGTTCACATCGCCGCGACCGATCCCAACACGACAACGGTCAATAATCTGTCCGGACTTCTGACCGACGGTATGAACGAAAAGGCAAAATTCATGGTGCCGACAGGCACACTCAACGACTTTGCCGCCAACTATTTCTGGGGACCTTACACAGATTGGCTGACTGAAGAAAAATAATGCGAGCCGGGGCGGTTGCCCCGGCTCATTTTCTTAATCTCTGTAATAATTCGCGTCGCGCCTCATGGGAGAGCAGACGTACACGTCGGCAAGCCCTGCCACGGCATCGGCGGCACACTTGGCTGTCGGCACATCGGCAAAAAATCCGACGACCGACGGACCGCTACCGCTCATTATCGATGCGAAAGCACCGTTTCCCATCATCATCTCTTTGATCTTCGTGACGGCGGAATCCGACGTGACTGTCGCCTCAAATCTGTTATACACGTTTTCACATATCAGACCGATATCGCACTCATTCATTGCGGACAGGATACCGTCCGGCGAAACCCGGTCGCCCATGTTGATCTCATCGGCGAGGCTGTATGCCTGTGCGGTCGATATCTTCTCGCCCTGCGGCAGTGCTATCAGAAAAACGCAATCGGGGAAAGGCGTTACATCGCTGACAAACTCACCCTTGCCCTGCACGCGGCAGGTGCCGCGGCGCACGCAAAACGGTACGTCTGATCCGATACCTATGGCGATCTCACACAGCTTACCGACGGTCATTCCCGTTTCATACAGCTCGTCCAGCGCGATCAGCGTCGCCGCCGCGTCGGACGATCCGCCGCCCAGCCCCGCCTGTAACGGTATTCTTTTCGTCAGCGTGAACGAAACATTGTATTTGTCTATGCCGGCATGGTCGAAAAACGCCTTTGCGGCAAGATACACGAGATTTTTTTCCGGCGCGACGTCGAGTGCGTTGCCATTGGTGCTGAGAGAAATGCTGTTCTGACCGGCGTACTGTCCGCGGCGCACGCGCAGTACGTCGCACAGGGACACCGTCTGCATAACAGAATCCAGATTATGATATCCGTCGCCGCGCTTATCGAGTATCTCAAGGAATATGTTTATTTTCGCGGGTGCTAAAATTGTCAGTTCGGATCTCATAATTAACTCCTACTTAATAGATTTGATCAGCGAAATTATCGGGTTGCGGCTGACGGCAATCGCCTTGAACGGGCAAAGCTCCTGACAGCAGAAGCATCTGATGCAATTATCGCGTCCGATAACGGCGCGGCGGCGCTTTTTATCTATCGTTATTGTATGCTGAGGACACGAAGCGGCGCACTCTCCGCAGGCACGGCATTTGTCGGTTATGATCGGCTTGGCGCTGAAAAAGCCGCCGATCGCGCCGCCGGAGAAGAATTTCAGCACCTTGACGTTCGCCATCGCCGCACGCGGCTTTTTGAAATCGGGTGTGTAGAATTCCTCGGCCGGGATACCGACCGTTTCGATGTCATTATGGTCTGCGGGAACGTACCCGCGTTCGGATGCTATACGCATCATCGGCACTTCGTCTTTTTCATATCCTATTATGTACGGCGGAACGCTCTCTGCGGGAAAAGGGCTGTCGCTGACTGACATGAATCCGATCTTTCTCGGATCACCGCCCGTGGGGCCCTCGCCCTCCATGGCAACGACAGCATCCGTGACGGCGATGATGCGGCGCCCCCGCATCAGCAAATCACACAGATCGCATATCATCGACGCAAAGTCGTCGTATCTCGGATGCGACGCGTGAAGCTCAAATTTCACTATGCCGGGTACTGAGCCGAACATATTCTTGACCGCCGCACTCATTTTCGTCATGGAATGTCCCTTCAGACGGCACAGGTCAAAGATCACCTCGGCGTCCGCGATAGGCTTGATGATATCAAACTTACCGATCTTTACCGACGACACATCGAAATTCAGCGTGCAGTCGTACCTGTCGGCGACCTCCCGGATACCGCATCCTCGGTATATGTTTTCCAGCCTTTGCGCGCTGTATATGCCGCCGGGACTTTCGGCGATCACCGGCGAAATGCCGTTTTCGTTCAGCACGCGCAAAACCGCCTCCAAAACGGCAGGCTCGGTCGTTGCAGCCTCTGACGGAGATTTTTTCATAACGAGATTGGGCTTGATCACCACACGCCGGTCGCGCATCGCGGAAATATCACCGAGCGAACGGCGAAGCATATCGGCGATCAGACCGACATCGTATTCGTTTATGCGTTCGATGTAAACGCGTGAGTCATGACTGTACTGCATAGATACCTCCGTACCGTTTACATTGTATCACATCGGTACGAAAAAATAAAGAGTTATTTTACAGTCTTCGCTTTTTATTCAGCCCAAATACGAAAAATATCGGCAAACACAGCAAAAACCACAGTACCGAATACAGCAGACACACCTGTCCGAGCAGATTGAAGCTCATGGATGAGTAGTCCCAGACGCCGAGTCCCAATCCCAGATTGACCACGCATCCGACCGCAAACTCCGTCGCCGTTATCCCGACGGCGCCGGCAGCGCAGCGCAACAATATGCCGCGATCCGCCATTTTCATACCGATAAGCCGCAGTAAAAGATAGCACACGCCACCGGTTATCACCATGCTGATATGTGTCCTGCCACGCCATATTACCTCGATAAGCCCGTACCCGAAGCCGCCGAAAAGGAAATCCACAAATGCCCTCTGCGGTGCCGTCATTTCCCTTCCGAAGCTCACGGGGCGAAACAGCCCGTGTGACTTATTTTCCGTTGCCGTCATTCTTTTTTCCTCCTTTATCCTTTGATCTCATGCTTTTCAGTGCCGCGACGGCATCGCCGAGGCCTCCCACGCAGTCGATGAGCCCGCACTCCACCGCCTGCCTTCCGTCGATCACCGACCCGATATCGGTGACCAACTCATCTGTACCGGTCATCAGCCGGTGTAACTCGTCGGAGGTAATACGCGAATGCGACAGAACGAAATCGTTTATTCTTGACTGCATTCTTCTCATGGACTCAAACGCCTGCGGTACGCCCAACACGGTGCCGCTAATCCTGACCGGGTGCACCGTCATCGTCGCCGACGGCACGATAAAAGACCTGTCGCACGATACGGCTATCGGTATGCCTATAGAATGTCCGCCGCCCAACACAAGCGACACCGTTGGCTTCGTCATGCCGGAGATCATTTCCGCGATGGCCAGCCCCGCCTCAACGTCACCGCCGACCGTATTCAGCACGACCATAACGCCGTATATGTCGTCGCTTTCGTTCAATGCCACCAGCAGTGGGATGATATGCTCGTATTTCGTCGTTTTTTGCCCTTCCCCCAATGCCGTGTGACCCTCCACCTGCCCGATGACTGTGACCAGACCTATATGGCGTCCGTCGCTTTGAGTGATCACCGAACCCATTTCGATTATCGATGTGGCGCGTTCATTGTTTTTATCGTCTGTTTTGCCGTTCATACTGCCTCCGCATTTTGTAGATTTTCAATAATAATTGATTTTGGGCAAAAAATTCGGCGATTAGTCATTTACAATTCGGACAATTGGTTGTATAATATACTGTGGTATATTAAAGACACTCATAATGAGGGTTCGCATTTGCGAGGAAAGGATATAACAATGAACAAAATTCTCGTTGAAACATCGGCAAGACACATTCACCTTTCACAGGAGGACCTTAACGTACTTTTCGGCGCGGGTCATGAGCTGACAGTCAAAAAAATGCTCAGCCAGCCCGGACAGTTCGTCTGCGAGGAAAAGGTCACGGTCAAGGGTGAAAAGAGTGAGCTGAAAATGTCTGTTCTCGGTCCCGTCAGAAAGGCGACACAGGTCGAGATTTCTCTGACTGACGCCAGAACGATCGGCGTCAAGGCGCCCGTCCGCGAAAGCGGCGATATTGCCGGCAGCGGCGCGTGCACCGTCGTCGGTCCGTGTGGTGAGATCACACTCACAGAGGGTGTCATCGCGGCACAGCGTCACATCCACCTCACTCCGGCTGAGGCGGCAGAGTACGGCGTCAACGATAAGGATATCGCTTCGGTTAAGCTTGACACTTCCCGTCCGCTCGTATTCGGCGGCGTGGTAGTCAGGGTCAGCGATAAATTTGCCCCCGCTATGCACATCGACACAGATGAATCCAACGCGGCAGGTTGTGCAGGTGAGGTTTACGGCGAGATAATCAAATAATCAAATGGGCGTAAGTAAATACACGGTCAGCAGGGATGACAGCATCTATGAGGCGTGGCCGGACGTGACGCTGACAAGATCGGGAAAGCTGGTATGCGTATTCGCCGAATGTGAATGCCACGGCAGACGCGACCTTGCCCGCATCATGATCACCGAAAGCACCGACCGCGGCAGAACGTGGACCGCGAAGCGTCCGCTTACCGATCGCGGCGATCCGTCCGAGTATTTCAACTGCCCCCGCATTTCGACTCTGCGCGACGGACGTCTGGCCATCATCTGCGATAAATCGTACGGAAAGGAGGCACCGGAGAACAAAACCGAGGTGTATGTGTGGTTTTCCTCCGACGAGGGACAGACGTGGTCACAGCCGATCCGGACACCCGGTCACGGCTACGTACCCGATAAATACCGCGTGCTTTCGTCCGGACGTCACATTGTCAGCATCCACGACTTCGGCACCCGCGGCAAGCGTGAGCAATACCTGTGGTACTCCGATGACGGAGGCAAAACGTGGTCAGAGCAGA
Organism: Clostridia bacterium; assembly: GCA_024404445.1. GTDB lineage: Bacteria > Bacillota > Clostridia > Oscillospirales > CAG-272 > RGIG6816. Next base: position 2,784 of record JAKSPY010000077.1, on the reverse strand, counting down.
TCACCGCGGCCGCCGATGAACGGTACGATATCTGCGAGGGGTGCATACTCGAGACGCCGACCGGCGCACTCGTGTGCTTCCTGCGTGAAAACTCCGGGCGCGGCATAGACTGTCTGAAAACGATCTCGTATGACGGAGGTCTGACGTGGTCCGACGTTTACCATGTTCCGATTCCGGCCTGTCACAGACCCGTCGCCGGGTATTTGAAAAGCGGCAGGATCATGCTGACACATCGTTATATACAGGGCGGAAAAGGATGGCTGGGATGGTGGACGCAGAACGTGTTTGCCGCGTTACTGAATCCCGATCAGGTGCTGGAAACACAGCGAAACGCGCAGTCCGCGCGGATAATGCCGCTTGACTACGACCGCAGTCCCGTTTCCGACCTCGGATATACGGGATGGGTGCAGTTTGACGACGGCGAGATCTACGTCGTAAATTATATCGTTGACGACGCGCCGAAGGCACAGATCCGCGGGTACTCTTTCCGCGAGGAAGATTTCATTCTGGAATAAACTAAATAAATATATCAAAAGGAGAAAACACAAATGAGCAATGTTAGCGAATGCCCTTACGCAATGAGCGCCGAAGTTCGTAATCAGTGCGTCGTCGCAAAGGGCCCGAATCACGGTCCGGCTCCCATTCCCGAGGAGGGCAAATGGATACAGGCAAAGGAAATCAAGGATATTTCCGCCTATACACACGGTATAGGTTGGTGCGCACCCCAGCAGGGCGCGTGCAAGCTTTCGCTGAACGTGAAAAACGGCGTCATCGAGGAGGCACTTGTCGAGACTATCGGTTGCTCCGGTATGACACATTCCGCTGCTATGGCGGCAGAGATACTCCCCGGTAAGACGATCCTTGAGGCACTTAACACAGACCTTGTCTGCGACGCCATCAACACCGCGATGAGAGAGCTGTTCCTGCAGATCGTTTACGGTCGTTCACAGTCCGCGTTCTCTGAGGGCGGCCTTGTGATCGGTGCCGGTCTTGAGGACCTCGGTAAAGGCGCACGCTCCATGGTCGGCACGATGTACGGCACAAAGGAAAAGGGCGTAAGATACCTTGAAATGACAGAGGGCTATTGCACACGCATGGCGCTGGATGAGAACGATCAGGTCATCGGCTATGAATTCGTTTCTCTCGGCAAAATGACCGACTTCATCAAAAAAGGCATGACACCCAATGAGGCATACGAAAAAGCAACCGGTCATTACGGTCGCTTCTCCGCAGAAGACGGCGCAGTCAAGTATATTGACCCGCGCAAGCAGTAATTGAAGGAGGTAAAGTATAATGGCACAGTTTGAAGGTTACGAAAGACGCGAGGCGAAAATTCTCGCCGCTCTTAAAGAATACGGCATCTCCTCTATCGACGAATGCAAGAAAATATGCGACGAAAAGGGCATTGATCCTTATACCATCGTCCAGGAAACACAGCCGATCTGCTTTGAAAACGCAAGGTGGGCGTACACAGTCGGCGCCGCTATGGCTATCAAAAAGGGTTGCAAGAAAGCCGCTGACGCCGCCGCAGAAATCGGCGTAGGACTTCAGTCGTTCTGCATTCCCGGCTCCGTTGCCGAAAACCGCAAGGTCGGCCTCGGACACGGCAACCTCGGCAAGATGCTTCTTTCCGATGAAACGGAATGCTTCTGCTTCCTCGCAGGACACGAATCGTTCGCGGCAGCAGAGGGCGCTATCAAAATAGCACTCAATGCCAACAAGGTAAGATCAAAGCCCCTGCGCGTTATCCTTAACGGTCTCGGCAAGGATGCCGCTTTCATCATTTCGCGTATAAATGGCTTCACATACGTAAAGACGGAGTTTGACCCCTATACGGAGACCGTCAAGATCGTAGAAGAAACACCCTTCTCAAAGGGTGCCCGCGCAAACGTACGTTGCTACGGCGCGGATAACGTCCCTGAGGGCGTCGCGATCATGAAGCTGGAAAACGTCGGCGTTTCCATCACAGGTAACTCCACCAACCCGACAAGATTCCAGCACCCCGTTGCCGGCACATATAAGAAATGGTGCGTAGAAAACGGCGTCAAGTACTTCTCCGTCGCTTCCGGCGGCGGCACCGGCCGTACACTTCACCCCGACAATATGGCGGCAGGTCCGTCCAGCTACGGCATGACGGATACGATGGGCAGAATGCACTCCGACGCACAGTTCGCAGGCTCGTCCTCCGTTCCGGCTCACGTTGAGATGATGGGACTTATCGGCGCGGGCAATAACCCGATGGTCGGCATGACCGTTGCGGTTGCGGTCGCTGTTGAAGAGGCAATGAACAAATAAGGAAATTTTGAGAAATAGATAAAAAAATAGTCAGACACACCGCCTCGGGGGTTCCGAGATGGCGTGTCTGACTTTTTGTTTTGGGGTGTATTATGTATCTTGCCGACTGCGCGGCAAAAACATAATGGGGTAGACAACCCGTCATTTTAGTCATAATCCATGATTACAAGAGTGTAGCTTTTGGCAGTAGAGGATAACTGGGATGAATATATCCTGAAATCATATTTTGCCTTTTCTCCAACACTCATTTGACTGGATACAGGATGAGAACCACTGTCTATAACATATCCATTTTCGTCATACAGTTTATATTCGAAGGCAATCCGTGTATAACTACTATTACTCCTTTGATATGTCTTTTCTACATCCATATAGATATGCAGATCACCGTTACTTTCAAATTCATATCGGATACTGTTGATTTTCATTTTTGTATAATCGTAAGTCCATACCTCTAACGGTGTTGCAGGGAGCTTGACTGTCGGCTGA
>JAKSPY010000076.1 GCA_024404445.1 Clostridia bacterium | reverse complement strand
ACAGCCCGATAAGGAAGTATTTCACGATGTGGATTTTGTACGGCAGAATCCGATGCTCGTTACCGATGCAGACAAATCGAAGTGTGTGGGGGCAGCTAAAATGGAAGTAATTATTCGAAAGGTTCAGCAGGGCGATGCAAACGCCTTAGCATATATCCAAACGGAAAGCTGGAAAGCAGCGTTTGCTGGCATTCTTGACGCTGAGACATTAACAAAGTGTACAAATACTGACCGAGCGACCGCTATGTATCAAAGTCTCTTGGATGCTAAAAAAGGAAACGGATATCTTCTCTCGGTGGATGGGAGCCCCCATTGCATAGCTTATTGGGATGCGGCCCGTGATGTGGAGTTTACCGGCAAAGCGGAACTGATCTGCATTCACAGCTTGCCCAACAATTGGCATAAAGGCTACGGTAGTATGATGATGGATCGGGTTCTGAAGGACATCAAGGAAGCGGGGTATTCCGAAGTGGTTCTGTGGGTGTTCCGGGAAAACCTTCGCGCCAGAGCTTTTTATGAAGCAAACGGGTTTGCGTTGACGGATTTTTCAAAGCCTGCTTTTGACACAGAGGAAGTCCTTTATTCCCAAAAAATATGATAGGGACAAATCCCGATTTGTCGAACTGAAAGAAATAACCCGCCGAAAAGGAACTAATCCTTTTCGGCGGGTTTTCTTATGAATTACTTCCTTACGGGGCAGTGCCCTTTCCGCTGATTTCTGTTTTATGCCGCTATTGTCTTTGTCTTTTGCTTATTTCGCGTATTACTGTTACTATTGCGGGGGACATTACCGCGCTGACTGCGAATTCCACGATGAAATTCAGTCCGACGAGTATTGTGACAACGTATACGGCTATTGGAGTATTGCCTGCCCATTCACACAGCACGTCGTAGAAGACTGTGAACATAAATAAGAGAAATGCGCCCGTATTCACGACCGGGGCAAGCAGTGCGGCGACCACTGTCGCCACCGTGATATTCTTATTTGCCAACGGCTTATATACGACGGCGGGAATGAATCCGGCCAGAATTCCTTTGCCGATGCACTGTATACCGTTATAAACAGGGTTGACGCTGAAAAGCATATAACCGCCCGCATCAAGACCGCTGATGCACGTTATATAAACGATGATACCGAAAATGCCGCCCAAAGCCGCGCCGAATTTCGCACCGTACAGGATACCGCCGATGACTATCGGTATCAATGTCAGCGTGACGGTGAACGGGCCGAACTTGACATTTGCGCTGATGGCCTGTAATACGAGAACAAGCGCCGTCAGTATGGCCATTCCGACCAACCGCCGCGTTTTCTCGTGTTCCGATTTATTTATGCTGAACATTACACGCCTCCTCGGTTTATTACCCGTATTCTATCACCCATTTGCCGGATTGTCAATAATTTACGCTTTTATTTATTTTATTATTGTTTTTTTGTCTGCGATGATATATACTTTACTCATACGATGAGTATTAGAGGCATAATATGAAAAAACACGCGAATTGGAGTTATTCTCCGTACTGCCCGCCGTTTTTTGACGGAGGCGACATATATCTTTGCCGGCTGATACCGAAAAAAGACGGCTTTTCCGCCGAGTGGTTGCCGTGTGACGGATGTGACGGGTATACCGTGTTTCTCAGTCGTCGTTTCGGCGAAAGCAATGAGCTTACGTATGAAACGCGAGCCACTTCGTTTGAGCTTGACGGCCTCGACTGCGACTGCGACTATTGTATCAGAATTGAATCCGACGGTAAAAAGAGCCGTACACGCATATTCCATACCGGCACGGCGTTCGGCACCGCGGTGAATTATCTGCATCCCGATGACGGTATGTATTCATTTTCCGGCAAATATCTTTGCTCACCTTCACTCGTTCGTCATCCTTGCGGATGCCTGCTGGCGTCGATGGATGTCTTTGCCGCCGATTATCCGCAGAATCTCACGCTTATTTTCCGTTCCGACGATGACGGAGCCACGTGGCATTACGTCAGTGAGCTGTTCCCGTGCTTTTGGGGCAAAATGTTCATATACGGCGGAGACCTGTATATGCTGTCGTGCTCTACGGAGTACGGCGACCTGCTGATAGGCAGATCGACCGACTGCGGCAGGACGTTTTGTGAGCCGACGGTCCTTTTGCGCGGGTCAAACGGCAAAAAGGGCGAATGCGGTATACACAAAAATCCGGAGCCCGTCGTTGAGTTCGGCGGCAGAATATGGAATACGCTCGAATGGGGCTCGTGGGGCAGGGGATATCACGCGCCAATGGTGATGTCCGCGCCCGTCGGTTCGGATATTCTGTCCGCGGACAGCTGGTCGTTTTCCGAGCCTGTGAAATATGACCCCACGTGGGACGGAGTACCGTCGGGGCCGAGCACAGGCAATATCGAGGGCAGCCTTGTCATCCGTGACGGAAATCTGTATAATATCATGCGATACGATATGTCAAAGCTGTCTCGCAGAAGCGGCCTTGCCGTCGTTTACCGCGTCGATACCGATGATCCCGAATCGCCTCTGACATTTGAACGCTGTATGGAATTTCCGGCAAATAACTCAAAATTCATGATAAAATATGACGAACGCACCGGCAAATATTATTCGCTGGCGACGAGATTCATATCGCAAAAAACGGCGTATGACCGCACGTTGCTTTCCCTGATGTCGTCTGACGATCTGATGGCGTGGAATGTCGTGTGCGACGTTGTTGACAGACGTTGCGACGATCCGAGAAAGGTCGGATTGCAGTACACCGATTTCATTATTGAGGGCGATACGATCATTTTTCTGTGCCGGACGGCGATGAACGGTGCCGCGTCGTTCCACGATGCCAACTATTCCGTTTTCGATAAGTTAAAGCTTGACCCCGCGGAGGATATATGAAAATCACGGAAAAATTGAAACGCAAGCAGGATTCGATGTTCGGTACGGCACCGGTGACGATCGCTTTTCTCGGCGACAGCGTCACACAGGGGTGCTTTGAATGCTATAAAAAGACGTCCGACGCCATTGAAACCGTGTTTGACTATTCCCGCGCGTATTCCTCGCGCCTGCGCGAAATGTTGAATACGCTGTACCCGAATGTCCAGATAAACATAATCAACAGCGGGCTCAGCGGCGACAGCGCACATCGCGGCTATGAAAGATTTGACCGCGATATCACACCGTACAGCCCTGACCTTGTCATAGTCGGATATGCCTTGAACGATGCCTGTTGCGGTGAGCGGTATATCGGCAGATACCGCGACGCGATACGCGGAATACTGAAAAAGGTCGGTGACATAGGTGCGGAGTGCATCCTGCTCACGCCGAATATGATGGCGACGCACACCAGCTGTCATTTGACGGATAAAACCATGACGGACCTGTCGGAAAAGTTTGCCTCGGTGCAAAATGGCGGAGTGCTTGATGCCTATGTTGCGGCGGAAAAAGAGATCGCGACGGAGCTCGGTATAAAAATATGCGACGTTTATTCACGATGGATGGCAATGGCAAACAGCGGTGTGGATATCACCGAAATGCTCGCCAACAAGCTCAATCATCCAATACGTCAGCTTCACTATATGACCGCATATCTATTGTGCGAATGTATCATGGGACTGTGATCGGAAAGGAGATCGTAATGAAGATCAGATATTCACCTACTATGATGTGCGCCGACGTCATCGACCTCGGCGATACGCTGAAAACACTTGAAAGCGAGGGCACCGATTACCTGCATATCGATGTAATGGATGGGGAATTTGTGCCGAATTACGCCTTCGGCACCGACTATTGCCGCAAGGTACGCGCGGCGTGCAATATTCCGCTCGACATTCACCTCATGGTGAATAAGCCGGAGGATAAAATCGGATTTTTCGATATTCATCCGGGCGACATCGTTTCGGTGCACGTTGAATCGACTGTACACTTACAGAGGTTGCTTGTTGCGATCCGCACAATGGGAGCGCGCCCGTTCGTCGCGCTGAATCCCGCGACACCGGTCGGCGTTTTGGAGAATGTCCTGAACGATATAGACGGAGTGCTGGTGATGACCGTCAATCCGGGGTTTTCCGGGCAAAAGCTGATCCCCGTCTGCATAGACAAGGTCAGACAGGTGCGCGAAATGCTTGATAAGGCAGGTCGCGGTGATGTTGAGATCGAGGTCGACGGCAACGTCGGATTTGAAAATTCCGTTGTTCTGCGTGACGCCGGTGCCAATATTTTCGTCGGCGGAAGCTCATCGACGTTCAGTAAAAATGCCTCGCTTCGCGAGAATATCAAAAAATTAAAATTGGCTGTGGAGGGCTGATATGAGAACAAGCTTCAGTGTCGGATATTTTCCGGATCATGACAATCCCGATGAATTTTTCAGTGCCGTTAAGGAATCCGGCATACAGGGAATAGATTTCAACTTTGACATTTATCTGACGGGTGATAAAATAAAATCCGGGGAGTTTACCCCGCTTTACAATTCATCATTGCAGGAAATGTATGAGTTTTTCCGTCCGATCAAGGAATCGGCCGAGAAATTCGGAATAGCCGTGGTACAGGCTCACGCTCCTTTTCAGGCTTACGTTGATGAGCGTGACGATATAAATGAGCGTTGTTATGACGCATTGGAAAAGACGTTTGCCATGACGGCGTATCTCGGCGCAAAATATATCGTCGTACACCCGATCAATGTCGCGTATACAAAGGGTCGCGAATATGAGGAAAACGTCAATATTGAGTACTACAAGAGGATGATTCCCGCCGCGAAGAAATACGGTGTAGTCGTTCTTCTTGAAAATATGTTCTCTTCAATAAGCCGCGTCGTCAGCGAGGCCGTATGCTCCGATTTCTATCAGGCGGTACGTATGATCGACACGCTGAATGAGTACGCAGGCTGTGAGCTTTTCGGATTTTGCTATGACGTCGGTCATGCCACGCTTCTCGGTAAGAATCAGCGCGCATCGGTAAATGTCCTCGGTAAGCGCATCAAGGCACTTCATATCCATGATAACGATAACGTGCAGGATCTGCACGCACTGCCTTACACGCATACTCGCAATTGGGGCGGAAACCTCGTGACAGATTGGGACGGGTTTATTGAGGGTCTGCGCGATATCGGGTACAACGGCGACGTGAATTTTGAGTGTACTACCGGGCTGTCGAGGCTTCCTGCGATGGTGCGCGTCGCGGCGTTTGCCTATCTGAACGCGATCGGCAGGTATATCATATCCAGGCTGCAGTGATCGCGAACGTGCGATGCCGCTGAAAAAACAGAAAAAAATCATCGCTATGTATTGCAAATCGGCAAATAATATGCTATAATGCGATAAAACGTGATAATATTTTTTAGGAGATAGAGATATGAGCTTGAAAATCGAAAAGGTAATTGCCGACTCAACTACGATCACATTATCCGGTCGTTTGGACACGACGACAGCCCCTGATTTGGAGGCGGTTTTGGATGAGGTGCTTCCGTCTGCGACTGATCTGATCTTTGATCTTGCAGGGCTTGAGTACATATCATCAGCCGGCCTGCGTGTCGTGCTTAAGGCACAAAAGGCTATGAAATCCAAAGGAAACATGAAGCTCATACATGTCAGTGAGAATGTTATGGAGGTCTTTGACATCACCGGCTTCGTTGATTTTCTGACATTTGAATGATATGACATCGTTATAGCCCGCCGGCATTTGCTGTCAGCGGGCTGTATATGTTATGCGGATTATTGTGGGGTACGTTATGACTAAAAAATGTAAGTGGATGCTGTGCGGTGTTTTCGCCGTATTGTTTTTTGTTTCCGTTGTGTTAGTTACCTGTGTCGACGTTGCCGATGTCGGTCCGCAGGGTACAGAGGTCGGTATGTCAACGGTAAATAAGGCTGTGGCCGATGCGATCGGCTTCAATGAAACGATCTATAAGGTCTCGGATATACTCGGATATATGTCGATCGTTACGGTCGTTGCTTATGCCGCGGATGGTCTGATACAACTGATAAAGTGCAAAAGCCTGTTGAAGGTCGACCGTGAGGTCATCGCGCTCGGCGTACTGTATCTGATCATCTTCATACTGTACGTGGCGTTTGAGTTTGTCGTCGTGAACTATCGCCCCGTTATCATGCCGGGTGAAACAGCACCGGAGGCATCATTCCCGTCGTCACACACGCTAATGACCTGCGTCGTAATGGCCGGTGCCGTTCTGGCGGCGAAAAGTCAGATCGCGTCAAAAAAGCTACGCACCGTCGTTCAGGTCGCCTGCGTCGCCGTTATGGTGCTGACGGTCGTATTCAGATTCATGTCAGGCGTGCATTGGTTTACCGACATTGTCAGTAGCTTGCTGCTCAGCGCCGCGCTGGTGTTTGCGTATTCTGCCGCGGCCGAAAAGTAAAGCCGGTATATTCCATACAATAAACCACCGCCGGGAACGGTCAGACAGACCGTTCCCGGCGGTTATTTTGTTCATGACAACGTAATGCAGTGCAGGGAATACACACCGTGATCACCGGCGGAATTCCTATGCCGATGTGGCATCTCTCATCTTCCGTAAATATTATACCACAGAACTGCAATATATACAAGTCTTGTATTTGTTGGAAACGATATGATACAATTATGCCATTACCGCAAAAAGAGGATTATTATATGATATTAAATGCGTTGGACGAGGTTTTGTTTTGGGATGATATCGATACTTTGAAATCAATTACAAAGCACCTCAATGAAAAGTATTACCCGCAGGATTATGAAGGTTATCATAAAGAATATGACTTGTTTTTTAAGTCTGTTATTCCCGACAAAACAGAGTTCATCAGACGGTTGGAACACTATGCCGAGGTCGGGAAACCTATTTGGATCTCCGGAAGAAACGATATGTGTGATGATATTGACGCGGATTTGATGGTTAAGGCGATTTCGGTAAGATCAAAAATCGATAATGGTGAGCAAATGGCAAAGCGATCATTAAGTTATCAGGATAACAAACCTTCATTTTGGGATTTCTATACTCACAATATCCTGCATCAGCAGGATAATCGTATTCTTGAACTTACGGTAGGAGCGTGCGGCGGAACAAACGCTGTCATGAGGAAAATGACAGATCGTGATTATTATATGGGGGTTGATATTGATTTTGCTTGCGCCAAAAATGCCGATGCTCTTGCAAAATATTACAATGTAAACGGATTGGGCATTACCGGGTCGCTATGGAATTTGCCTTTTGATGACTGTATGTTTACGTCGGTTTGCTCAAACCAAGGTTTGGAAGAGTGCCGGGAGATTCCCACGATCTTAGAAGAAGCATACAGGGTATTACAACCGGGAGGAAAAATTGTTTTGCATTGTGCGAATATTGATAAAATGCAAGCATACGAAAGATTTAAACAATACGACTTTTCAGTGGACGAAATGATTTATTGGGCAAAAAGAATCCGAATGTATCCTTCCACTGACGGTGTGGAAGAATTGCTGAATAATGTCGGATTCAAATTTTGCAATCGAATGTTTGATGAAAGACTCGGGAGTATTCTTGTGTATGAAAAACAAGTTTGAAACACCATCCGAACCTCGGTCAAATCCGAAAAACGCCAAAAGATAAAGAAAAATCGAGTGTTCATAACTCAAATCCGTTATGAACACTCGATATGGTCGGAGTGAGAGGATTTGAACCTCCGGCCGCTT
>JAKSPY010000075.1 GCA_024404445.1 Clostridia bacterium | reverse complement strand
CCCGGAAATAAGGAAAAAATGATTCATGCGCTTGACATTCAACTGTGGAACGCACCCGACGGGAGGCTGTTCGTTTTTTGGATACAGGAGGATGTCGTGCCGCGAAACGAGGAGAATCTCGCCAGAACGGACTTCCCGTGCATAGAGAACTTCACCGGCTTTGCGCGTATCGACGGGTTTATGTTCGTCGATTTTCTACACGCCACGTGGTGCATCACCTGCGATAATCCCGATGACGATGAGCCTGTGTTTTCCGAGCCGCGTTTTCTTTTCCCCGGCTTTATGAGAAACAAACCGCTGGCGCTGACCGATAAAAGATGGCTGATGCCGGGGTACGATCAGGTCACGTGGAATTACGGATATTCGATAACGGACGACGGCGGAATGACGTTCAGACATATATACGGCGGTAAAAAGGTCTCCACACGTTTTGATGAAACGATGGCGTATAAGCGCGCCGACGGCAGTGTGAGGATGCTGGCGCGGACATCTGTCGGCGTTCTCGGCGAGAGCATTTCGACCGACGACGGCGAAACCTTCCCCGACGGAGTGCCGACCGATATCCTCAATCCGAATACGCGCTTTTTCATCTCGCGTACGCCGACCGGTCGCCTTTTGATGATAGGCAGTGAGAGCCGGACGGAGCGTACGAATATGACACTGTATCTGTCTGACGACGACGGAAAAACGTGGTTTGCGCGTCAAACGATAGACACCCGACCGGAGCTGTCATACCCCGATGCGGATTTTTATGACGGAAAGATATATTTTACGTACGACCGCGAGCGTTGCGGAGCCATGGAGATATATATCGGCATAACGACCGAGGACGATATCATCAACGGCGTCGCCCCGGAGATCAACGTGATCAGCAAGCCTTAAAAAACGATCAGACACACCGTATCCGATGTGTCTGATTTTTTATTGCTTTGCCTCGGCAAGGACCCTCTTCCATACAGGGCTTTCCTGTATCGTGCGGGCGATTATCTGACGGCCGATCGCCTTCGGGTGAACGCGGTCGCCGGACAGGTAATATGAGCTGGCCTTTTCGAGATACGCGTCCATGACGGACTGCACGTCGATATAGTCAAGGTCGTACTGCTTTGCGAGGTCGCGGAGCACGCCGTTGAGAGTGTCGCATTTCGCGCGCATACCGTCATTTTTATTCAGATCCAAAAAGTACGGTGAAACAAGCACCGGCTGAGAATTTGCGGCCAAAGACGTTTCGATCATGTATTTTATGTTGTCGCGGTATTCCTCCGGCGACGGTGCGTTGCCCTCATACGGTTGAGCGTCAAATTCACGCCAGCAGTCGTTTACGCCGATCATGATGAAGATATAGTCGGCGGGATATGCAAGCACCTCATCGTTCCAACGGCCGCGCAGACGTCGGCTGGTGTCGCCGCTGGTCGCGCTGTTGTAAAATTTGATATCCGCACACGGATCGTTTGCCCATGTCTGTACGAAAATATTGCCGACGTAGCTGTCGCCTAACTGCCCTGAGCCGCATCCTACGGGACGCGTGCGGCCGCAATCGGTGATGCTGTCGCCTGTGAACATAACTGTTTTTATCATATCTGTATCCTCCCGGATCATTTGTTGCCTCCATTCTATCACCGAAAGCGTTTTTTGTAAATAGAAATGAAAAAAAGATTAAAAAACGGATTGCTTTTTTGTCCGGAAGTGATAAGATATACATAACAGGGAAAGGGGTGTAGAATATGAAATTATCAATTATGACAGGCGGTTATACTCACTTTTTTATCCAGGACCTCGGCGGAGTGATCGACTATTACGGCAGACTCGGCTATCAGGCGCTGGATCTCAGTCTTGACTCCGCGAAATACGATCAGGAATTCTATTCGGACAATTGGAAAAAACTCGCAAATCGTGTTCGTGCGAGAATGAACGTGAATAATATGGTGTTCGGTCAGGCTCACGCGCCGATAGTCGCGTACCTTGACAAGGCGACAGACGATGACGCATTCCGTCTGGAACGCTGTATCGAGATCTGCGGATATCTGAATATCCCGTCGCTCGTTGTTCATCTTTTGCACGTGCGCGGCTGCACACCGGAGAGCTTTGTCGCTGAAAACGTCGCGTATTACAGCCGTTTTTTGCCGCTGCTCGATAAATATAACGTCGATATATGCTTTGAAAATATCGGTAACTTTTTGGAAAAGGATATCTACTGCGGTGACGCCGACGAGCTGTTACGGGTGATAAACACGATGGATCATCCGCATATTCACGCTTGTTGGGATACAGGTCATGCTAACCTGTATAACCTTGATCAATACCCGAATCTGATCAAGCTCGGCGATCATCTGCGTGCGGTGCACATCCACGACAACCATTATCCCATCACGACGCCGGACGGCGAATTCACGCCCGATGCCCACAACTTCCCGTTGTTCGGCAATATCAATTTTGACGCGTTCATTCAGGGCTTGATCGACATCGACTATAAGGGCACGTTCTCTATTGAGACCGATACCCCGAACCGCCGCGGCCACCGTGATTTTGTCTATAACGGCGTGACGCAGGTCAATCTGAAGCCGATCCCGTTCCGTATTCGCCGTATGGCAGACGAAATGCTGGCAGAGATAGGCAAGTATATGTTGGAAACTTACGGATTGCTGGAAAAATAAGATAAATACCGAAAGCCGCGTCCTTTGTTGATATATTGAAAAGCGGTCGGGCGGCGGTGAATTTTGAGAAAATCATGACTGCGGAGTTTTCTATGGTGTATTCATTATTGTTGCATACGGCCAACGGGGCGTTTCCGTTGCCTGTTACGGATATCTTTTCAGAGGAGTCCTTTGACACGGAGGCGGACGGCGTACGTGTCACGTATCGCTCGTTCGCGGCGCACGGTATGACGGGCGTCGAGGTGACGGCGGGATCGGATGAGGCGCGCACGTGCTTCTTTTCCGTCTGCGGCGAAGGTGCCGGGGAGCTGTATTCATTCGATGAACTCATCACAAAAGAGCGCGTGATACGTCAAAGCCCGCACGATTATAAAAAGTATTCGTTCCGCATTGACGGAAGTGCAATGCCCGCGCTGGCCGTGCGCACCGATGAAACCGTGATTTTCTTATCCGATCATCCGGGTCATTGTGACAACTATACCACTCAGCATTATATGCCCGATGCGCACAAATTCTGCTTTTCGTCGGGCGATCCCGGCGGATCACCGAATTTTGACGGCGAGCGGTTTGCCCCGTATTATCATAAGGTCGGCGGTGGGGTCACGCACACGTTCCGTTATTTTATTAAAAGGTGCGATGCCGCATCGATCAAGGCGATCCGTCGTGAAATGTTTCTGATGACTGACGCGGCATTCGGCGACGCGTGCGGAAAACTGTATCATGCCGTTTCATTCGGCAGTAACTATATGCACTATCGCCGTAATGAATCCGGCACGAGCCGCTTTTGGATAGTGCCGGGCATACAATACGCCAACTGCCAATACGCGCGCGATTCGTTCTATCAGACGTGGATATTGCCCGCGGAAATGGAATACGAGTGCTATCGCGCGTTCCGCAAGGATTGGATCACCCGCGCCGAAAATCCATTGTTTTATCTGATCTGGTCATATCGTGTTGCCGCAAAAGGCGGTCAGCCGGATCTCGCGCTTGCAAAAAAGGCTTTCGATATCATGATGGATTGCCTGCATAAGGGCGGGCGCGGCGAATTTCTGCCGAATGGTGATGAGCACGGCGCGTTCCGGAATTGGTTTGACATCTGTTGCTATGAGTTTGACGATATTGACGCGTATTCACAGGGCATTTGCGTTTGTGCCCTCCGTGCGGCAAGGGAATTGGGATTTGACATCGGGGACGAGTATGAACTGGCGACGGAATGTTATCTGTCGCTGTTCAACGGCGAATATCTGCCGCTCAGTCGGAAAAAACCGTGGCTGTCTGTTGACGTTTCGGTGGGCGACCTTTTACACGCGCTTCTGTTCGGGCAGACGATCCTGCCGGACGGTATTATGCTGTCAACCTATGACCGCATAATGCACAGCCGTGCGGCGACACCCTACGGCGTAAAGGTCGTTTCGGCACCGGACGGCGAGTATCTGCCGATAGAGGCATACGGTGCGTACGGATTTGTGCATCCCGAAATGGCGCGCATGGATTTGGGCAGATATGCAAACGGCGGATCATATCATATCTATGAGATGATGTTTCACATCGCCGCTTACCTGCACGGCGCGCCGGACGCCGTCGATAATATGATCCGCAGGCTTTTCATTGATCTGAACTTTGACGGCGCGACGCACGAGTATATGCACACCGTCAAGGGCAACGGCGTCAAGGCAAATCAAGGCTGGAATGCCGCGATATGGGCAATGTGGGACAAGCTTTGCCGCGACGGCAGGGGAGATGTCCGCTTCTTTGCCGCCGCCGAAAAACGTCTCGGTGAATTACAATAAGAGGTAATGAATCTCCCGAAAATCCGGGAGATTCTTGTATTTATCCTGGTCGATCTGTTTATAATCGTATCTGTGTGAATCTATTTCGCCATTCTTTTTTGAAAAATCTGTCAGCATTTCCGAAAAGGCAACACTATATGTGCGGATGGAGGTGAGAAAATGCAAAATACGGACGAAACGCGGAATCGGCTTATTCGCGTGTTTACCGAAAACCATATGGAAAAAATCTTTTATTTCTGTTTGAAAAAGACAGGAAACAGCACGGAAGCCGAAGACCTGACGCAGGATATATCGTTTCAGGTTCTTTCGGCATTGAATCGCGGCATCGTTCCTATGAATTTTTCGGCATGGGTATGGCAGATTGCGCGTAATCGTTATTCGGTATGGGCCAAAGAAAAGCATACTCGTAATGAATCGGTAACCGGTTCCGATATCGGCGATTATGAAATCGAGGATAACAGCGAAATCATTATCGATGAAATGATTCGTACGGAGCAAACAGCTCTGCTCCGCCGTGAGTTGGCATTCATCAGAGGCGATTATCGCAATATCATCGTTGCCTATTACATAGAAAACAAAACCGTTCGCAGTATTGCTTTGTCGCTTTCAATTTCAGAAAGTGCGGTCGAACAAAGACTTCACCGCGCGAGAATAATCTTGAAAGAGGGAATGAATATGGCAAGAGAATTCGGCAAAAGAAGTTATTGTCCTGACGATATTGCGTTTGTGACAAGCGGTTCACAGCCAAGTGGGCTGCCCTGGAAAGCCGTAAAAAGAAAAATCCCGAAAAACATATTGTTACAGGCAAGTAATAATCCGTCAACCATCAACGAACTGTCAATCGAGCTTGGTATCGCCCTTCCTTATATGGAGGAAGAAATCGGGATACTGTGCGACGCGACACTTCTCGAAAAGCAAGGGAATAAATACATCACGAATTTATTTATCCTTGATAAAGACTGCCGTGTGGAAATTTATAATCGGCTCCGAGAATCGGCAGAAGAAAGAAGCCGCCTGTTACGTGCGTTTATTGAGGATCGGCTGACAGATATCCGAAAACTCGGGATAGTAAACGATTCCATTGATGACAACGAGGTACGTTGGTGGTTGGTGCCGTATCTGCTTGATTATCTGATCAAAAACGCAGTAAACAGTGTGAGTGCATGGGACCCTCCCAAACGTGCCAACGGCGAGTCGTGGGGGATTGTCGGATATGAATGTACAACTCTACCTGAGGAGACCGGAATGGAACACTGCGGCGCCGGTGATGATCATAATAATTTTTGGGCTTATTATTACGGAGACATTACTGTGACCGATCCATGCGAAATACCGGAATTCGAGGATGTACTGCTGTTATGCGATTATTTCAGGAAGCATCTGAATGGTGAGCCGCTGTCCGATTTTGAAAAATCATTGGCGGGAAGCCGAAATAACGGATACGCACATTTATCCGACGACGGTCATCTGGTGCCCGATATCATTCTGCTGACGAGCGACAGCGTGAATCGGATTCGTGATCTTTTCCGTGAGCATACTGTTTTTGCACGTTTGAATCGGAATATGACAGAAGCGTATGCCTCGGTTGAAAAAGTACTCAAAAAATACAGTCATGAGGTGTTGCATAAGAATCTCGGCTACAATATCAGAATGGAATTGTATGCTACGAGAATGATGGCGGTGCACGATCTAGTCGAAAATGGATTCTTGATACTGCCGGATGACCCCGGTAAATCACATATCGGACAGTATTTTGAATTGGGTCAGCCATGATATTATAACGTGACCGGCCTGCCGTCGGTCGCGGCGATGAATTTCGCCGTCCCCGCCGGCGGGACAGTGACTTTTTGTCCACAGCCGAAAAGAAATACCGATCACGTATGAACTGTCCGGTAAAATATTATCTTTCCGCAAGCAAATGAGCCCGATATTTACCGGGCTCATTTTTGATCCTGTATCAGTCTTTCGGTGTTTGCCTTTCAGTCGGCGTCGGTATCGCAGGCTTCTCCGTATATCTCACCGGAAACGACGAAACACGATCTGTTCGGAGGGAGTGAAAGTGAAAACGACTGCCCGTCGGCATCACTTACCGCGTCGATTTTCGACACGTTTCCGGTATACGGGTCCATCACCGTCAGATCGCCGCCGCGTGTTTCGTGCAGGGTCAGATTCAGACATACGGCGTTTTCATTTCTGTTAACCAGATAATACGCCTCGCCCTCGGTGAATGATTTGTGAATGTATCCGATCCCGTCCGTCTGCTTATCAAGTTCCAAATCAAACGTAATGCTTGACAGTATTTTGCCGATTTCAAACAGTGCACCGAACGGGACAGCCCACGCCGAGCCTTTTCCGTATGTCTTCATTATTGTGTCTGACGTCATTTCGGATATGCCGAACAGATCATTGACGAGCTTTGTTACGTAGGCGTCCCCGCCTTTTTCCGATGAGTGCTTCGGCAAAAGGGAAGTGGCGATCACCGTGCCGCCGCAATGTACGAATTCAGATAAAGCCTCAAGCGTTTTCGGAGATACGGTATCCTGCCCCGAAAGGATGATGACGGAATAAGTGTTGTTGTGGCGGCTGTTTTTCAGCGTGAGATGTCCGTCTTTTATTTCCGTATCATGTGTCAATCTGTCGGGATGGAGATACGTGAAGTCGTGATTTGCCTTATAGAATACGTATTCTCCCACATTTTGATAATCGTTTTCTTTTACATATTTGCCGCCGGCGTAATAGGCGCTTATATCCAGATCGTCGTCCTCAAGGAATTTATACTGCGCGTGCAATCCCTCGATTGGATAAAGCACGGCGATGTGCGACACGTGCCGTCCTCTTTGCAAAACGGAGCTGACGCGCGAGACGAAAGCATTGAAATCCGGCAAAAGCTTACCGTAATACGGATGACGCCATGACAGCTCAGGCTTGAATTTCACGTTTCCGTCGTCATACCAGACGGCGTGCGGGATGATCTCATTTATGCCTTTCGCAAACATATCCTGCGCCTCGGCGTACATCTGCTCTTCCGTCAAGTTTTCAATTGCACCGAAGCATTCGCACATTACAAGGGATTTATCCCAATTATCCGCGGCACTGCTTACGATCTTGTACGCACGGCTCGCCCTCCCCGGCTCAAATATCTGATCAATCCCCGGAATGTCCTGATACATGAATGATTTGATGGCGTCGTCGGTGATGCCGGAGGGGTTTACGACCTCTTCCTGATCGATATGACCCTTTAGCGAAATACCGTGATCCCGGCACCATGCCTGTATCGTTCCGGGGAAGCCCTCGGCGTACAGCTCGGCGCGCACCGACAGCAGCTCGCTCCTCGCCCACTCGTCGTCATTGCCCGTATCCATGAATAACGACGGATAAAGAAGCGCCGGAGAATACCCCTTTCTTTTTGTAAACTCATCGTTGAATCGCACCGTCCACGTTTTCCCGTGTTGTGAATAAAACTGCGGCTCGTCGTAGAACGAGGAATCTATCGTACTGCCGAAATAATCCGCAAAGCGGGCGTAAAACGCCTCGTGCGGGAGTTGTATAAAGCAATTCACGGCCTCCGGGGCCAGATAAGTGACC
>JAKSPY010000074.1 GCA_024404445.1 Clostridia bacterium | reverse complement strand
TTGACTCGTCTGAAATGGCATTCAAGATCGCCGGTTCCATGGCATTCAAGAACGCCATGAGAAAAGCTTCGCCGGTGCTTACAGAGCCGATCATGAAGGTCGATGTTGTGACACCCGATGATTACCTCGGCGATGTTATAGGTGATATCAACTCGCGTCGCGGTCAGATCCAGTCGATGGATACGACCAACGGCGCAACGCAGGTAACTGCATTCGTTCCGCTTGCCAATATGTTCGGATACGCTACCGACCTTCGTTCAAAGACGCAGGGACGCGGCAACTATTCAATGGAACCGAGCCACTTCGCTCAGATCCCGAAGAACATTGCGGAAACGATCATAGCCGGCAGAAAGCAGGCTTAATTCACAGGAAATAAAAAAATAAATAGCAGATAAATCTGCAAATTCAAGGAGGATTATACAATGGCAAAGGCAAAATTCGAAAGAACAAAACCCCATGTTAACATTGGTACAATCGGTCACGTTGACCACGGTAAGACAACTCTTACGGCTGCTATCACAAAGACACTTGCACTTTCGGACTCATCTATCGAGTTCCTTGCATATGATCAGATTGATAATGCCCCCGAAGAGAAGGCAAGAGGTATTACAATTAACACAAGACACGTTGAGTATGAGACAGAAAACCGTCACTACGCTCACGTTGACTGCCCGGGACATGCTGACTACGTTAAGAACATGATCACAGGTGCAGCTCAGATGGATGGCGCGATCCTCGTTGTCGCTGCTTCCGACGGTCCTCTGCAGCAGACTCGCGAGCACGTTCTTCTTGCCCGTCAGGTTGGCGTTCCCGCAATCGTTGTTTTCCTTAACAAGTGCGACCTTGTTGATGATGATGAGCTTCTTGAACTCGTTGAGATGGACGTTCGCGACCTTCTTAACCAGTACGACTTCCCCGGCGATGATATTCCGATCATCCGTGGCTCAGCCCGTGAGGCCCTTGAGTCCGATTCCAAGGATATCAACGATCCCGTTTACAAGCCGGTCATAGACCTTATGGCTGCTGTTGACTCTTACATCCCGACACCCGAAAGAAAGGCTGATCTGCCCTTCCTTATGCCTGTCGAGGACGTCTTCTCCATCTCCGGCCGTGGCACAGTTGCTACAGGTAGAGTAGAGAGAGGTACAGTCAAGGTCGGCGACGAGGTTGAGATCATCGGTCTTACAGACGAGAGAAAGAAGACAGTCGTTACCGGTGTCGAGATGTTCCATAAGCTTCTTGACCAGGCTGAGGCCGGCGATAACATCGGTGCTCTTCTTCGTGGCGTTGCTAAGAATGAGATCGAGCGTGGACAGGTTCTTTGCAAGGTTGGCTCCGTTCATCCTTACACAAAGTTCGTAGGCCAGGTTTACGTTCTTACAGAGAAAGAGGGCGGCCGCAAGAAGCCGTTCTTCCCCGGCTACCGTCCGCAGTTCTATTTCAGAACAACTGACGTTACAGGCGTCATCGCTCTTCCTGAGGGCGTTGAGATGTGCCGTCCCGGCGATAACGTTGATATGACAGTTGAGCTTATCAGCCAGATCGCTATGGAGAAGGGTCTTCGTTTCGCTATCCGTGAGGGTGGCAGAACAGTCGGCTCCGGCGTCGTTGCTGACATCATAGCTTAATTATGCCTTTTATGTTCGTGAGGGAATTTTTCCCTCACGAACATCATATTTTATTCTTTGTGGAATGGTGTGATTCCTTACCGGCTGTAAAGTCAGCAAGCGCTTATTGGGTGCCGAATGGGTGAAATTCCCGTACCGACGGTATAGTCCGGATGAGAAAAGAAGTCGATGGGCGATCCACATTGTGGATCGTTTTTTGGTGGATTATGAGAACTACCTCGCGTTTTGTTATGCGCCGCATGACAGTTACGGCGATCATGTCGGCCGTCGCCTTTGTGCTGATGATATTGGAATTCGCGGTGCCGCTCGTACCGAGCTTCCTTAAATTTGATTTTTCCGATCTGCCGGCGTTCATTACGTCGTTTGCTATAGGCCCCGTTTACGGTGCGATCGTGGAGCTGATCAAAAATGTGCTCCATCTGACGATGACGACGACATCCGGCGTCGGTGAGCTTGCCAATTTCATCATCGGTGCGTGCCTCGTGTTGCCCGCGGGAATAATATACAAATGTATAAAATCCCGAAAGGGCGCTGTTATAGGGTCTGTATCCGGCGCGGTCACTGCCGCGGTCGTCAGCGTGCCGGTAAATTATTACATTACCTATCCGTTTTATTCAAATTTTATGCCAATGGAGTCGATAATCGCGGCATATTCAGCCATCTTTCCGTGGGTCGACTCACTGTTCAAGGCATTGCTTTTTGTCAACCTGCCTTTTACACTGTGTAAGGGCATCATGACTTCGATAATTACTTTCTTTATATATAAAAAGCTGTCGCCCGTATTAAAGGGTGACAAACAGTAAAGGAGTCCCGATGATTGAGGCGATAAAAGAGTTTTTTACAGGCACTTTCGGGCCAAAGATAGGCGTATTGCTGTGCTCAATGATACCGATCATTGAATTGCGCGGGTCTATTCCTTTGGGCGCTGTGCTCGGCTTACCGTGGTATACGAACTATGTTGTCAGCGTGGTCGGCAATATGATACCCGTGCCGTTTATACTGCTTCTTATACGCGGAGTCATCAAGTGGATGAAAACGACGCGTCTGTTTTCGCGTTTTGCCCTTTGGCTCGAATCACGTGCGGCAAAGAATCAGTCAAAGTTGGAGAAGGGCGTTTTTCTCGGATTGTTTCTTTTCGTTGCCATACCGTTGCCCGGTACGGGGGCATGGACCGGATCACTTATCGCCGCGCTGTGTGGGGTGAAATTCAAAAACGCGATATTGGCGATACTGTTCGGCGTGTTGGCGGCCGGCGTCATTATGACGCTTGCATCGTACGGCGTTATCGGTTTTCTTTCCTTTTTGAAATAAAAGCGAAAAAAATAAAAAAAGACTTGCATTATGTCGTGTCTTGTGATAAAATAGTCGCGTCTTATCAAGAGTGGCGGAGGGACTGGCCCGATGAAGCCCGGCAACCTGTATCACACAAGGTGCCAATTCCCGATAGATGAGAGCAACAGCGTTAATCTCACCCCTCGGGTTTTTCCGAGGGGATTTTTTGATATGACAAATAAAGATCAGGAGAGAAATATGAAGAAATTTTTTGCTACGGAGTCGGTCACAGAGGGACATCCCGATAAGCTGTGCGACAGAATATCCGACTCAATTCTCGATGCCATTCTGGCGCAGGACCCGATGGCCCGCGTCGCGTGTGAGTCGTTTGCGACCACCGGTATGGTATGCGTAATGGGCGAGATCACCACAACGGCACAGTATGACGTGACATCTATCGTGCGTGAGGCTATCCGCGATATAGGATATTGCGATCCGAGGTACGGCTTTGACGCCGATTCATGCGCGGTGCTGAACTCTATCCACGGTCAGTCGCCGGATATCGCTATGGGCGTCGATAAATCACTTGAGGCCAAGAACGGTGAGCAGGGCGACAAGTACGATATCGGTGCCGGCGATCAGGGTATGGTATTCGGTTATGCGACGGATGAAACGCCTACGCTCATGCCTTTCGGTTACGTTACCGCCACCAATCTTTCCAAAAGATTGACGGCTGTCAGAAAGAACGGTACGCTGAAATATCTCCGCCCCGACGGTAAGACACAGGTCACTGTCGAGTACGGCGACGACGGTAAGCCGGTGCGCCTTGACAATATCGTCGTTTCCACACAGCACGACGATGACGTAACACTTGATCAGATACGCAGTGACGTTATCCGTGAGGTCATTGAGCCTACGATAGCCCCGGAGCTTATTGATAAGGATACAAAGATATACGTGAATCCCACGGGCAGATTCGTCATCGGCGGTCCCGCGGGAGATACGGGTCTTACCGGTAGAAAGATCATCGTCGATACATACGGCGGCTACGGTCATCACGGCGGCGGCGCCTACTCCGGCAAGGATCCGACAAAGGTGGACAGAAGCGCGAGCTACGCGGCGAGATACGTTGCGAAAAATATCGTCGCCGCCGGCCTTGCAAGACGTTGTGAGGTACAGATCGCGTATGCCATCGGCGTCGCAAAGCCGCTGTGCATAAACGTCGACACGTTCGGCACGGGAATCGTCCCGGATGAGCTTATCTCCGATATTTGCCGCAAGAATATCGACCTCCGTCCCGCCGCTATCATAGATTATTTTGAATTGCGTAAGCCGATATATGCTCCGCTTTCTGCGTACGGACATTTCGGCAGGGAGGAGCTCGGCGTCAGGTGGGAAAACACCGACATCACCGATATGCTCCGCAAAAAGGCGGGAATCTGATAACAAAATCACCCCTCTTTTCATAGTATGTGATATACGTGAAAAGGGGGGATTTTTCCGTGATACAGATCATTTTGCTCAGCCTTTGCATAGTCGTCACGATATATATAGCCGCGGCTGCGATACTGTCGTGGGCGGCATATGAGGAGCTGCGTCGATTCGATTCTTACGACGGCGAGGTGATTTCCATTTTTGCGGAGCCGAACACGGTCGAGTATCTTTTGCGCATCGCGGTAATAGCGACGTCGTTCGGGCGCGAGCCGATATGGCTGTATATCGACAGTCATTCCGATGATTTTGATGACGTCAATGAAATCGCGTCATATTTTATCGCAAAGTATAAAAATATTGATTGCCATTATCTGTGATATGTGGTACAATAAGTACAAAGGCGGGGAGGTGAGTGAATGGACGGTCATACGGATGCTGAACAGCTCTTGTCTATTGAGGGCACTGTCGAGAAAATCATATATTCCAATGAGGAAAACGGATATACCGTATGTGAGCTGCTCGCCTTTTCGGACGAGCTTTATACGCTTGTCGGCATTATGCCGTACCTCGCCGAGGGTGAAACGATACAGGCGCATGGCAATTGGACCGTTCATCCCAGCTTCGGCCGGCAGTTTAAGGTGGAAATATACGAAAAACAGCTTCCCGCAACGGCGGGCGCAATACAAAAGTATCTTTCCTCCGGCGTTATCCCCGGTATAGGTAAGGTGACTGCAAAGCGCATCGTGGAGGAATTCGGCACCGATACGTTTGACGTTATGGAGAATCACCCTGATTGGCTTGCGTCGGT
Source organism: Clostridia bacterium (assembly GCA_024404445.1). GTDB lineage: Bacteria > Bacillota > Clostridia > Oscillospirales > CAG-272 > RGIG6816. The sequence goes on along the minus strand of JAKSPY010000074.1, from coordinate 2,928 downwards.
GCACGGGATTTCCGCGGCAAAGGCGGATGAGATAGGTAAGAATTTCCGTGAGCAGTTCGGTATGCGTAACGTGATGATGTTCTGCCGTGATTATTTCGGACCGTCGACATCTGTAAAGATATATCATGAGTTGGGTGCCGGTGCCGTCGATGTCATAAAGGCGAATCCGTACGTGCTGTGTGAGAGGATAAACGGCATAGGCTTTGAGCGCGCGGATGCCGTGGCACGTAGCGTAGGTATCGCACGTGACAGCCGGGACAGGATAGCCGCAGGCGTTAAATACGTGCTGACGTATAACGCGATGCAAAACGGGCACGTTTACGTGCCGGAGCGAAAGCTCATTCCCACGGCGGATAAATTGTTGGGGTGCGGTGTCGATCTCATATCCGACGTGGTGAACGAAAGGTGCAAAACAGGATGCCTCGTCAGGGTGAATTACGATGAGCCCTGCATATATACGAAGGAGTATTACGAAAAAGAATCGTACATAACGCGTAAGCTGGAGATGCTGGAGGCAACGGATCATATGCCGGACGGCAAAAACCTCAGCGCGATAATCAGAATGACCGAGGCGGAGAACGATATTGAGTACGCACGTCTGCAGGTCAGCGCCATCAGCGGTGCCGTCAATAATGCCGTATTCTTGCTGACGGGCGGCCCCGGAACGGGTAAAACCACTGTTGTCAAGGCCATTTTGCGCGTATTTGAGCTGATGAACCTTAAAATCGCCCTTTGCGCTCCGACCGGACGCGCCGCGAAAAGGCTGTCGCAATCGGCAGGCCGTGACGCGAAGACGGTGCACAGGATGTTGGAAATGGAGTACGGCGACAGCGGCGAGCCGGTGTTCCGCCGCGATGAAACAAATAAGCTTGACGAGGATGTTGTCATAGTCGATGAGGCGTCCATGCTCGATACCGATATCATGTACGCGCTGTTAAAGGCGATGTCAAACGATACACGGCTTATCCTGATCGGCGATGCCGATCAGTTGCCGCCTGTCGGCGCGGGGTACGTATTCCGCGATATGCTGGCCTCCGACAGATTCACGTCGATAACCCTGACGCATATTTTTCGTCAGGCACAGGACAGTCTGATAGTTGTGAATGCCCACGCCATCAACCACGGCGAATATATGGACCTCGATATCAAGGACAGCGACTTCTTCTTTTTGCCGCGTCAGACCGACACGGATACTGTCGATACCGTCGTTGATCTGTGCAAAAACCGTCTGCCAAAAAGATATAACGTGACTGCGTTCGACTCGATACAGGTCATCACTCCGTCGCGTAAGGGCGAGGCGGGTACGGAAATGTTGAATGCCCGACTGCAAAGTGCGTTGAATCCCGCCGGCGCAGGTAAGCGTGAACACAAATTCCGTGACGGCGTTTTCCGCGAGGGTGATAAGGTCATGCAGATTAAGAATAACTACGGCATTGAATGGCAGTACGGTAACGCAAAGGGCACCGGAGTATTCAACGGCGACATCGGCGTTATCAAAACGATAGATACGGTAAAGGAGGCCGTCGTCGTCGATTTCGACGGCAGGGTGGCGGAATACGATTTCACTCAGCTCGATGAGCTGGAGATGGCGTATGCGATCACGGTACACAAAAGTCAGGGCAGTGAATACCCGATCGTTATCATTCCTCTTTACCGCTACACGCCTAAGCTTTTGACCAGAAACCTGCTGTATACAGCTGTAACGAGGGCGCAGGCTATGGTGGTGCTTGTCGGAGACGCGGAGATATCGCGCGCCATGATAGACAATAACATAAAAACCAAACGGTATACCGGTCTGGAAAGAATGTTGGGAAAGTATGATGAATAAGCTTCTCGGCATCATTTTCCCTCGGAAATGCGTCGGATGCGGCGCGTCGGCGGCACATTTTGACGATGTATTCTGTGATGAATGCAGGGTACTGTATGAACGCATGAAATCTGTGTACTGCACACGATGCGGTAAATTTCAGGATCTGTGCCGTTGCGGGCCGGACAAGCCGTCAAGCGACGTATCGCGGTATATTCATCTCATTGAGTATTCATCACCGATATCGCGTTCGATTATCTTCACGTTAAAGGATAAAAATATCAAGGCACTGCGTATATTTCTCGCAGAGGAGCTGTCAAATGCGCTGATAGCCGCGGGAAATGAAACGGATGGCACATACATCACATACGCACCGCGCAGTCGGGAAAGATTGACAAAATTCGGATTTGATCAGTCAAGGGAGCTGGCTAAGTTCATAGCCTCTGATCTGCATCTCCGTCCGGTTACGCTGTTTGCCCGCCGTGGCGGTAAACTGCAAAAGCACCTCGGCAGGCAGTCGCGAATGGTCAATGCCGCGTACAGCTTTCTTCCCGCGACGGATGAGCGCTTCGACGGCAAAAGGCTGATAATCGTCGATGACGTCGTGACCAGCGGAGGCACTACGTCGGCACTTGCCGCGCTGGCTCGCCAAATGGGCTTTTCCGACGTGACGGTGCTTTTTGTGGCACAGACGCCGCTGAAGCTTGCCGACCGCGCATAAGACCTGATGTCCACGCTTTCCGATCGAACAGCACGCGATTTTTGATAACGGGTAATAAGTATATTCAGGCACAATGTGTCAAAAACATTCATCATTGTGACTTGAATCGGCATGTGAGTATGTTTGCCTTCTGAAGCTGTACGATGAAAATTGCGGACGATGCGTACATAATAGCACAAAAAATCATAGAGTATTTTTCCAAAGCGGGTTGCTGTCTGATATATGCCACACATATTCGCGAGCCGGTCGAAAATGCGGCCGCTGTCAATGCTTGTGAAAATGCAAAAAGCAAGGTCGATTTTTTGAGCGTAGAGTATATCGACGGTCGCAGAAGTTACAGAATAATCAGAAGTAAGTGCGATTATGGCAGCACCGCAATGGACATTTTTGAAAAGTACAG
>JAKSPY010000073.1 GCA_024404445.1 Clostridia bacterium | reverse complement strand
GCTGTCGATGTAGTCGAGACATTCGTCAAGCGGCATCGTGAACGGATGGTGCATGGCGTCCCAATGCTGTGTTTCTTCATTCCATTCAAAGAACGGAAATTCCGTGATCCACAAGAAATTCCAGCCTTCACGCTTGATCTCAAGCTGTTTTGCGAGCATGAGGCGGAGCGCACCGAGAACTGTGAGTACTGTGTTGTTTTTGTCCGCGACTATGAGGGCGACGTCGCCCTTTTCACAGCCGACAGTCGCCATGATCTTTTCCAGCTCGCCCTCCGCCATGAATTTGGCGAATGAGCAGTTAGGTGTGTCCTCCACCCAACGGATATAGGCTAAGCCCTTTGCGCCGATGCCTTTGGCGTGCTCTGTCAGCTTGTCGATCTCTTTACGGCTCAGCTTGGAGGCCGCGCCCTTTGCCACGATCGCACGTACCGATCCGCCGTTTGCGCACGCGCCGGAGAATACCGAGAAGCCGCTGTCCTTTACGATATCCGAGATATCGCATATCTCCATACCGAATCTTGTGTCAGGCTTATCTGAACCGTATCTGTTCATTGCGTCGGCATACGTCATGCGGGGCAGGGGAAGCGGGATATCGACACCGAGAACTGTCTTATAAAGATAAGCGATAAAGCCCTCGTTTATCTTCATGATATCTTCCTGATCCATGAACGACATTTCAAGGTCAATCTGCGTGAATTCCGGCTGTCTGTCGGCACGCAGGTCCTCGTCGCGGAAGCAACGCGCTATCTGAAAATATCTGTCAAAGCCGGAGATCATCAACAACTGTTTATACATCTGCGGCGACTGCGGAAGTGCATAAAAACTGCCCTTATGCACGCGGGAGGGAATGAGATAATCCCTTGCACCCTCCGGTGTGGATTTGATCATCATGGGCGTTTCGATCTCAATGAATCCGTTTGCAAAATAGTAGTCACGCGCCGCTTTTGCTATCTCATGACGCATAAGTATATTCTTTGTCAGGGTGGGACGGCGCAGATCCAGATATCTGTATTTCAGTGCGATCTCATCGCGTACGTTGACGTTATCCGTGATCTCAAACGGAGGGGTCTGAGCCGCGCTGACGATCTTATAGTCCGTTACTTCTATTTCCACCTCGCCTGTCGGTATCTGATCGTTGACCGATGAGCGACGGCGCACATTGCCGCGTGCGATGACCACGTATTCGCTTCTTGTCCTGAAAGCGCTGTCAAATATCTCGCGATCCGTGGAATCGTCAAATGCCAACTGAACTATACCCGTGCGGTCGCGCAGGTCTATGAAAATAAGTGATCCGAGGTCGCGCACACGCGCAGCCCAACCGCAGACAGTCTGCTGTGTGCCAATATCCGACGCACGGAGCTCACCGCAGTATTTTGTTCTTTTTTCGGTGTTTTTCAGTGATGTTGCCATGATGATACCGTCCTTTCGTATCCTGATCTTTTTTTATCTTTTTATCATTTTTACGGCTTCTTCGACCGTTACGGCACACTGCTCGCCGTCCGAGATCATCGGGCGCAACATGACCTTGCCCGCCTTTGCCTCCTCGTCGCCGATTATCGCGACATAAGGAACGCCGATGCGGTTCGCGTATTTCATTTTCGGCTTCATGCCTTTTTCCTGATAATATACGTCCGTCGGTATGCCGGCCGCGCGGAATGCCTTTGCCGTGTCAAGCGCGTTCGCCATGACTGATCTGTCCATCGGTATAACCAGAACGTCGATGATGGAACCGCGTCCGTCATCGCCTATGAGCCCCGCCTCTTTCAGCTGTGAAAAAAGCCGTGTGAGGCCGATGGATACGCCGATGCCGGGCAATTTTTGATCGGTGTAATATCCCGTCAGATTGTCGTATCTGCCGCCGCTACACACACTGCCCAACGACGGATAATCGTCAAGCGTCGTTTCATAAACCGTGCCGGTGTAATAATCAAGTCCGCGCGCGATCGTGAGATCCGGCTTGAAATAATCGTCGGGAATGCCGAAGTCGCGCATATATCCGATGACCTGCTCCAGCTCGTTCACGCCCTCACGGAACATATCGTTTTCACAGCCCAACTCACGTAGCTTTGCGATCACCTCGTCGTGCGTGCCGTCTATCGTGAGGAATCTGATGATATCGTCGGTCTTGCCGTTCGTGCCGATCTTCTCCAGCTCACAAAGTACGGCGTCCATGCCGATCTTATCCAGCTTGTCTATCGTGCGTATGATGTCCGTAGTCTTTTCGTAAAGACTGAGAAAATCAAAAAATCCGCCGAGTATCTTACGTGAATTGATTTTCACCGTGAATTTGCAGATATCCAATTCCTTGAATACATTATATATGATTGCAGGCATCTCGGCATCGTATATGAGATCGAGCGAATCCGCGCCGATCACGTCGATGTCACACTGATAGAACTCACGGAATCTGCCGTGCTGAGGACGCTCACCACGATACGATTTGGCGATCTGATACCTTTTGAAAGGGAATGCAAGGTCGTTCTGATGCTGTGCCACGTATCTCGCCAACGGCACGGTCAGGTCAAAGCGGAGCGATATATCGTTGTCGCCTTTTTTGAAACGGTAGATCTGCTTTTCCGTTTCTCCGCCTGCCTTTGCCAACAGCACCTCGGACAGCTCCATAACGGGGGTATCAAGCGGTAAGAAGCCAAAGCTTTCATACACACGGCGTATAGTGTCGTGCATTCTATTGAATATTATCTGATCCTTAGGCAAAAGCTCAACCAGCCCCTGCAAAATTCTCGGTTCGATTTTGTCAGCCATAAAAACTCCAATACAATATGCGCCATGCGGCAAAATTATTGATATATTATATCACACGGCACGGTGCTTTTCAATACTTATTTACATATATAATAATTTTATCCCGATTGACTTGTCGGTGCCTGTGTGGTATAATTATCAATACATTATCGGAGGTGCGTATGCGTCAGAATTTGTTTGATAAGTCGCCGTCGTCGCCCGTGACTTTGCTTCACGGCGTCGGGCCGTCGCGCGCTGCCGCACTTGAAAAACTCGGTATCAGGACGCTGTCGGATCTTGCGTATCACTTTCCGAGGGCATACGAAAATCGCGGAAATGTCAAAAGCCTGCTGACCGTCAGCGACGGCGAGGTCTGTTCGCTCGTGCTGACTGTTTCCGCGCCGCCTAAAAACGCGTACGTGCGTCGCGGGATGACGATCACAAAGGTATCGGCATTTGACGGCGACCGTGACTGCGCCATAACGTATTACAATATGCCTTTTGTCCGTGATGCGCTGATACAGGGCGAAACATACAGATTTTACGGTAAGGTATCGAAAAGCGGGCGAAAATGTCAGCTGACGAATCCCGTATTTGAGCTGTGGCGCGAGGATATGCCCATGCGCGATTTCGTACCGGTGTATCCGCTGACGGACGGTATATCGCAAAAGGTGATGGCGACGCTGGTCAAAGGCGCGCTTGACGTCGTTTTATCGTCTGCCGACTCATGCGACATACTTCCGTTGGAGATAAAAAAGAAATATTCGCTGTGCGATATCAGCTACGCACTGCAGGGGATACATTTTCCGGCCGACTCGGCGATGGTCGAAAAAGCAAGGCGCCGGTTGGCCTTTGATGAGTTTTATCTTTTCGTGTGTTCATCGCTTTATTCCGGAGCGTCAAAGAAAAGATCCGTCGGTGTGCGCATCGACGCATCTTTTGCGAATGAACTCATTGACAAACTGCCATATGAGCTGACCGTGGCACAGCGTCGCTCTATCGGTGAGATATGCGCCGATATGTCCTCGGGATATAAGATGACACGTCTGCTTAACGGCGACGTCGGCAGCGGTAAGACCGTCTGTGCCGCCTGCGCCGTGTATTCGGCAGTCAGATCGGGATATCAGGCGGCCGTGATGGCACCGACCGAGATCCTCGCCACACAGCATTATCACGATTTTTGCGAATTGTTCGGGCCGCTCGGCGTCGAGTGTCTTTTGCTCGTCGGATCGCTGACCGCGGCAAAAAAGATGAAGATCAGAGAAAAAATATCCTCCGGTGAGCCGGCAGTCGTGATCGGTACTCACGCACTGATAGAAGACAGTGTGGAATCCACGCGTTTTGCCGTCGCAGTCATAGACGAACAGCATCGTTTCGGCGCGGCACAAAGGGAAAAGCTTGCCTCAAAAAGTGAGCAGTGCCACATACTTTCGATGAGTGCGACCCCCATACCCCGCACACTCGCGCTTGCCTTGTACGGCAATATGGACGTGTCTGTGCTGGATACCATGCCGCCCGGCAGAAAAAAGGTCGATACGTACGTCGTTGATGAGAGCTATCGCGACAGACTTGACAAATTCATCATCAAAAACGTCAACGACGGCGGGCAGGTATATATAGTTTGCCCATCGATCGAGCCGAGCGAAACGATCGAGAGCGAAAGCGGCGATACGTTCAGCCTTGACGACCTTGAACTTTTCATGCCGAAGCCACAGAAGCCTCAATTGAAGGCAGCGGAGCCATACGCCGCGGAGCTTGCCTCGCGACTCGGCGGCATAACCGTCGGACTCATCCACGGAAAGATGAAATCCGCCGAAAAGGACAGAGTCATGAATGATTTTGTCAGCGGAAAACTGAGCGTATTGGTGTCTACGACAGTTATTGAGGTCGGCGTAAACGTGCCGAATGCCTCACTGATGATGATAGAAAACGCCGAGATGTTCGGTCTGTCCACGTTACACCAGCTTCGCGGACGTGTCGGCAGAGGCGAGCGGAAGTCATACTGCGTCCTCGTCTGCGGCGGAAACAGTGCCGAAACAAACGGCAGACTTGACATAATGAAAAAGACGAATGACGGCTATGAGATCGCACAGCGCGACCTTGAAATGCGCGGTCCGGGCGATTTTATGGCAGAGCTGGACGGCAAAATACGCCAAAGCGGAGCCGTGGACTTTAAGCTGGCGGCACTCGTCGGCGACGGTACATTGCTTTACAGCGCGACCGATGCCGCGCACATGACCGTCGATCGTGATCCCGCGCTTGAACTGCCGGAGCACGCCGTGCTCAGACGCGCCGTAACAGACGGCAGAAAAGCATCTGCCATCTCGTGACTGCAGCATTACATTCTGCATTCATATATTCAAATAAATCTATATATCATATTTTTCGGAGGTTGTTATGATTCTCGAAAAAAAGCCGCTTACCCCCGCACCGTTACTCGTTGTACTCGCCAGCTTTGATCCCAGCGGCGAGGGGATTGACCACTATGATCCGGCACATCCGGAGCTTTTGACTGATAAGGAAAGCAAGTATTACGGAGAACAATGGGCGATAGCCAAGCCGTGTGAGTGCTTTGACCGTTTTTTCGGTGAGGGTTGCTTCTCTATGCTTGATTTTTATCATGAAATGTCGGGCGATAAATTCTGGTTTTATCCTGTCGTGATCGACCATCCCGATGAGGGACAGCCGACGTCCGGAGTCGTTGCCGTGACGGTGTCGCTTCCGCATCCTGCCGCGCTTCGCAACAGGGATGGGTACGATAACGGCTCTGCTGCCGCAAAATGTATCCGCGAGATCGTATGTGCCTGCGACAAATACATAGATTTCAAAAAATTCGATGCCGACGGCGACGGCATAATCACCCCGAACGACCTTGCCATCGTCATCCTCAATGCAGGATACGATCATTCCAGCTGTGAAAAGGATAAGGACTGCGGATTTGTCGATTATGAAAACGGGCCCACGCCCACGCACCGTTTTCAGGTACACGGAACGTCACAGCCTACCGATGCCGAAATGTCAGGCGGCGTCAGAATAGTGCGCGTTTCCAATATCGGTGAGTACCGCAGTGTGAAAACGGGACTGACCACGATCGGCACACCCGCGCACGAGCTGGCGCATAACCTCGGTGCGCAGGATATGTATTCGCGCTATACGGGACCGGCAGACGCCGAAAGACGTTGGCCGACGCCGCGGCGCTTTTCGTTGATGTGCAACGGAAATCACATAGATGATGGCAATATGCCGTCGTATCTCGATCCGTATCAGAGGGTATATTTCGGATGGACCGACGAAACGATCGCCGCGGATGACGGTGTATATACGCTGTATTCCACAGTGTCGCGCAAATATAATGTTCTACGCATCGACACGCCCGATCCAAAAGAGTATTTCCTGTGCGAGCTTCGTGTGAAAGAGGGATTTGAAAAGCATCTGGACGGCGCCCCGACGCAGGGCGGCGTCGTGATATGGCACATTGACGAGGATATAAACGAGGAATGGTTTTTGAAGGCACAATGCGTTTCGTCAAACAGACCCAACGGACAGCGCCACGACCTCGGCAATCAGCTGAGACCGAGGCAGGGCATGGAAAGGATACTTGACGAAAACGGTGATTTTCTCAGATTCGGTCCGATGTACGCCGACGACGGTACACCCGCCGATCCGTATTTTTATAAATCGGATGACCCCGCGACCGCGGTCTTTGAGTCCGATAAATACTGCGGTGCGGCATCACTGTCATATTCACTCAATTCATTCCCGGAGGGCGTGGACAGGAATTGGAGGCTGACTGTCGAGGTGCTGGATGAGCCTGCACAGCAGATGAGGATAAAGGTCACACGCTCGTAAGACCGTCAATGATTTCAATAAAAAGCCCGTGGGTTTACACATAACTCACGGGCATCTTTTTGTATCAATTCTTCAGTAATTTTTGCCGTTCTTTTCTGTCCGGCAGATATTTGTCGATCAGTGCGTAAAACTCTTTTCCGTGGTCCATGTATTTCAGATGCGCCAGCTCGTGCACGACAACATAGTCTATCGCGCTGTCGGGATATCGCATCAGAAAAAACGAAAAGTGGATCACCCCTTTGGAACTGCAACTGCCTAATCGGGAACGCGCGCCGTTTATCCTGGCCACGGCAGGGTACAACCCCATCAGCGACGAATAATGCCTTACCTTTTCCGACAGGATTGCCGCCGCCTCCGCCTTAAGCTGTGATTCGGATTTTCCGTTCGTGAATTCATCGACCGCGTTCAGACGCGTCCGTGCTTTTTCTGCGGCCGCAGTGATTTTGTCGGCATTGGCATGCAAAAATGAGAGTATGACTTTATCCGGCGTCCTTTTCGGCGCACGTACCGTGATTTCGGCATTTCTGCCGACGGTCACACACAGCGTCCTTCTGCTTGTATATACGACTCCGTACTCAAACGGTAAGCTCGTCAATCGTATTCAACTCCGTTTCGTTGATGACTGTTATGCCGTACTCACGCAACAGTGCCGTGGTTATTCCGTCGCCGTCGGTCATGCCGCCGTCAAATCGGCCGTTATGGATCCTGCCGTTTCCGCACGACGGGCTGGCGGATTTCATTATTGCCAGCGTGATACCGTTGTCCAGCGCCGTTTTCAGCGCCGCCTCCGCTCCGCGGCGATATTCGCCGTCTACGCTTACCCCATCGGAACGCAACACCTTTCCGTTCACTATTTCCGACGGGAGCCTCGGTGTCGGCAGTCCGCCCATCTGCTCGGGGCAGACAGGGAACAGCCTGTGCTTTTGCGCCAAGTCCATGACCTGGCGGCACGGCACGCTTTTGCCGTCATAGCGACAGTTATTGCCCAAAAGGCACGCAGAAACAAGGATGTTCATGCTATTTCCTCTTTTCGAAATACGCTTCGATCTCCGACCGACCGCACGTCAGCTTTCCGTATGCAAAGAAATTGCTTCCGCCGCCGCGACCTCCGAGCGTTTTTGTCATATCAGCGACAAACGGCTTTACATCTTCGTCAGAACTTCCGACGGCAAACGTGTATTCGGTGCCGTCGCCGCTGAATGCGGCGCATATGCCTGCGCATTTATCCAGACAACCGACGACAGCGGTGCGCAGACATTCCGCGTACCCGCCGTCAAAAAACATCACGGTGTCGCCGTCTGATGACGGTTGACGTTCGACGATGCCCGCAACGATCTTCAATTTCAATTGAGTGATCTCGTGATCCTTTGATACGTTGCCTTCGTTCAGTTTTCTGACCGCGTCTGATGCATGATTACGCGGTACGCACAGCTCTGCGGAAATCGCAGAGGCGTTTTCGCACATCGTTTCGTAATCCGCAAGTGCCTGTGCGCCGCATACGAGCGTCATGCGCACGCCGCCCTTCCATTTCACACAGTCGATGATCTTGATGAGGCCGCTCTCCCCGGTGCTTTTTACGTGCGGCGCACA
>JAKSPY010000072.1 GCA_024404445.1 Clostridia bacterium | reverse complement strand
TTGTGTATTTGTAAATGATGTGAGACCAAAAAGGATAAAAAAAGATTCTGAAAGAATAGTTGGATTCATTGATTGCTTACTTACGAAAAATATCCGGGGCGGTAGCGGCTGTCAACAGCGGCCGGCCGTTCATCTTGACTGTTGACAGGCGATGACGAGACGGATATAATCCGACAGGCAATCAATGAGCAGACAAATCGTGATGTTTTTGATTTGGAGATTTCCAGTCGAGAACAGGCATAGGAATATTGTTTGAACGATAAAGATACCGCTTCATTTGCTCTTGCAGGTCACGAAAAGAATAGAACTTCAAATAGTTGTAAAAACGTTCCTGATCGTTTCTGTGGCTACGTTCCACCTTGCCGTTATGCCACGGTGTTCTGGGGCGGATCAGCTTGTGTTCAATGCTGTATGTGCGGCAGAACATATCCAGAGGATGTACTCGGTTTGTTTTGGATAAGTGCGTAAATTCTGCGCCGTTGTCTGTCTGTATTACCTTGGGAGCATAGCCGAAGAAGATGATCGCACGTTTGAAAAAGTCTACGGTGGAATAACTGCTTTGTTCTTCATAGGCGTAGATAAACCGCTTTCTGGACGCTTCTTCTATGATCGTGTATTGATAGAATTTCTGCCCGTCTCTGCCCGAATAACAAGCAGTTGGAACGTATTTCACATCCATTTGCCACTTTTCTCCAAGTGCAGTTGGTGTGTCGTATTTGCCGGTATGCTTAGATTTCTTCTTAGTCGATTCGGCTTTCTGACGGAAGCCAAGACGAACGAAGACACGATAAAGCGATCCGGGATGCCTTGAATACGCCTTTTCTTCCCGCAATTTTCCGTATAACTCACAGATGGATATGTCCGGGCTTCGTCTATGATAATCCCGGATCCATTTCAGTTCCTGCTCGGTGTGTGCGTTTGGATGGGGAGAATGTGGCCTGTGTGACTTCGGTAACAAGGATTCCTTTGTCCCATCGTACTGCTTGTTCCACCTCATCAGAGACGCTTTGGAGATGTGATATCGTCTGCAAACAAACGAAATGTCTTTTGTTTGACGATATATTTCTACGGAATGTATTTTTGTTGAGATTTCATGTGGACAATATCTCTTTGTTGTGTTATAATTACTCATGAAGTGATTGAGTCCTTTCTGCTGAATTTGTTTGTAGCAAAACTATTCTATCAGAACTCAATCACTTTTTCTATTCTTTTTCCCTTTTCAGTCTCACATCAATTGTAACACTACACAAAACGGGCAAAAGACGGAGTTATTACGATTGACAAATCGCGGCCGAGGTTGTATAATCATACGATGAATACTTATGTCGGAGGCATATAATGAATAAAACAGAATCGGATTTTCTGCGCGAAAAAGCGAATAATATCCGCGTCGGCACAGTCGAGGCGGTGTACAGCGCGTCATCGGGTCATCCGGGCGGCTCGCTTTCGATCGCGGATATACTTGCGTATCTCTATTTCAAGGAGATGAACGTCGATCCCTCGGATCCCGAAAAGGCGGATCGCGACCGCTTCGTGCTGTCAAAGGGACACGCGTCGCCCGCGCTGTACGCGACGCTGGCGGAAAGAGGCTATTTTGACAAATCACTGCTGAAAACATTCCGTAAATACGGCAGTATCTTACAGGGACATCCGGACATGAAGCATATCCCCGGCGTGGATATGTCGACGGGCTCACTCGGTCAGGGCGTTTCCGCCGCGGGCGGCATGGCTCTCGCCGGTAAGGTATCCGGTAAGGATTACCGTGTTTACACGATAGTGGGCGACGGAGAAAGCGAGGAGGGACAGGTATGGGAGGCGGCCATGTTTGCCGCGCACTATAAGCTGGACAATCTCTGCCTTTTCGTCGATTTCAACGGATTGCAGATCGACGGTCCCGTCGCGGACGTCATAGGTCCCGCCCCGTTTGAAGAGAAATACCGCGCGTTCGGCTGGAACGTGATATCCATAGACGGCAACGACCTCGATCAGATCGATGCGGCGTGCACGGCGGCAAAGCAGTGCAAGGGCAAGCCGACAGCGATAATCGCAAGGACCGTAAAGGGCAAGGGCGTTTCGTATATGGAGAATTCCGTGGGCTGGCACGGCACGGCACCGAATGAGGAACAGTATCACATCGCTCTGAAAGATCTGGGCGTCAAGGAGGCTGACTGATATGGCAGATAAGATAGCAACAAGAGAAGCGTACGGCGCGGCGCTGGCCGAGCTCGGCGATAAATACGATTTCGTGGTGCTTGACGCCGATCTCGCGGCGGCCACGAAAACCGGTACGTTCAAAAAGAAATTTCCCGACAGATTTTTCGATTGCGGCATAGCCGAGGGCAATATGATGACAACGGCGGCCGGCATCGCCTCGACGGGCAAGACCGTCTTTGCGTCGTCATTCGCCATGTTCGCGGCGGGACGCGCGTTCGAACAGATCAGAAACTCGATCTGCTATCCCCACCTCAACGTGAAAATAGGGGCGACACACGCCGGCGTTTCGGTCGGCGAGGACGGCGCGACGCACCAATGCTGTGAGGATATCGCGCTTATGCGCACACTGCCCGGCATGACGATCATCAACCCCGCGGACGGCACCGAGGCACGCGCGGCGGTAGAGGCGGCGATAAACTACGTCGGTCCCGTATATATGCGCTTCGGAAGGCTGGCCGTACCGTATCTTTTCGACTCGGATTACAAATTTGAGATCGGCAAGGGCGTAAAACTGACTGACGGAAGCGACGTCACGATAATCGCCACGGGACTGCCCGTATATATGGCTGTGGAAGCGGGAAAACTACTCGCAAACGAGGGTATTTCCGCAGAGGTCATCAACATCCACACGATAAAGCCGCTTGACGAGGCGCTGGTGATCGCGTCCGCGAAAAAGACGGGTGCCGTCGTAACGGCAGAGGAGCACAACATTATCGGCGGTCTGGGCGGCGCGGTATGCGAAACGCTCAGCGGCGCTTGTCCGACGCCCGTAGTGCGCGTCGGCGTAAACGACGTATTCGGAAAAAGCGGCAAGGGCGCCGATCTGCTCGGCGTTTTCGGTCTGAGCCCCGAAAATATAGCCGCAAGCTGTAAAAAGGCTATTTCTTTGAAAAAATGATCCTTCACCGCCGCCGTTACAGCGGCGGTCTTGCGTATATGAGGCATCTTCACGGTACGGGTGGAGATATCGGAAAATAACTGACGGGAGAACGGTATGAAAATTCTAATGGCGGCGATGTCGATGGGCATCGGCGGCGCGGAAACACATATACTCGAACTGTGCTCGGAGCTGTGCCGTCGCGGTCATGACGTCACGGTCGTTTCATCCGGCGGCGTGCGCGTAGGTGAGCTGACAGCCGCCGGCTGTAAGCACGTCACGGCTCCGCTGGATAAGCGTGAGGCGCGTCTGATCTGCGCCGCACGCCGTACGGTCGCGCGGCTGATCCGCGATGAGAAATACGATATCGTACACGCCCACGCCAGAATACCCGCCTTCGTATGCGGAAAAATATGCAGGAAATACGGCGTGCCGTTCGTCACTACGGCACACTATAATTTTACCGTGACGCCCGTTTTGCGCCGGCTGACAGATTGGGGCGAGCATTCGCTGGCCGTCAGTGAGGACATAGCCGCGTACCTGCGTGATTTTTACGCCGTTGACGGCGGCAGGATAACCGTTATCCCGAACGGGATCGACACGGATAAATTTTCACATGACGAAACCGGACGCGCACGGGCAAGGTCGGCGCTCGGCATAGGCGACGAATACGTGATACTGCACGTTTCGCGCATTGACGATGCCAGCAGTCTGACGGCGTTTGCGCTTTTATCGTCGGATATCCAGTCCGACGAACGGTTGGTGATCGTCGGCGGCGGCACACGCATCGACGAATTGCGCTCGGCGGCGGAAAAGGTAAACGAACGGTTGTCGCGTGAAGCCGTGACTGTCGTCGGCGCGGTATGCGATGTTGTGCCGTACTATCGCGCGGCCGACGTTTTCATAGGTCCGTCACGCGCCGCGCTGGAGGCAATGGCGTGCGGAGTGCCCACCGTCATCAGCGGCTCACAGGGGCACATCGGCATACTATCATCCGCGACCGAAAAAACAGCGCTCGCGACCAATCTCTGCTGTCGCGGCGGCGACGTCGCGGACGACAAAAAGCTGTCGGCGGAAATCGGCGAAATACGCAAAATGTCCGATGCCGACAGGGAAAAACTGATATCTTATCAAATCGGATTCGTCAAAGAAAATTACTCTGTCGCCGCAATGTGCGACGGATGTGAAAAGGCATACAAATCCGTTTTATCGGTGCGCCCGGCCGCGGTGATCTGCGGCTATTACGGCTACGGCAATATCGGCGACGAGGCGATGCTGGCGTCGATCATCGGCGGGATTCGCCGTGAAAAGCCGGAGGCGCGCCTGTACGTCATGTCGCGTCACGCAGACAAAACGTCGTGCCGACGCGGAGTTTTCGGCATCGGCAGATACGATTTTTTCACAGTTGCTCGGATGCTGAAAAAAAGCCGTCTGCTGATATTCGGCGGCGGAAATTTGTTGCAGACCGAAACCAGCCGCCGCTCGCTCATGTATTATCTGTTCATTCTTCATCTGGCAAAACGGTGCGGCGCACGGGTAGCCGTCTTTTCAAACGGCATAGGGCCGATCGACGGCCGCGCGCAGAAAAAAGTCGCCCGGGCGTTGGCGGATGCCGACTATATTTCATTGCGTGATCAGCAGTCCGCGCGCGTTTGCGGTCTGACCTCGGCACATATTTCCGCCGACTGCACATTTGCGTACCGTGAGCCGATCGCGTCCGAAAAAGAAAACAAGCTCATAATAGCCGTCAGGCGTTGCCCCGACAGACGCGCCGTGAAAATTGCCCGCGACTGCCGCACGGTCGCCGAAAAGCACGGTCTGTCGATATCCGTCGTTCCGATGCATCTGGGTGAGGACGTGCGTACCGCGCGCCGTATAGCCTCCGTATGCGGCGGCACGGTCGAATCCGCTCAGACATTTGACGGGGTGCGCCGCATATTCGCAACGGGGCGCATCGTGATCGGCGACAGACTTCACGCTCTGATCGCCGCCTGTACCGTCGGCGTGCCGTGCCTGTGCATAGGCAACAGCGAAAAAACAGTGGCGTTTATGCGCTCGGTATCGATGGGCGACTGTATATGCCCGACCGATGAGATCGTAAAAAAGGTCGACCGCGCCTTACAAAATCCGTCACTGACCGTAGAAACGCTGATATCCGTTTCACACCGCAACGCCGCAGTAGCAGAGGCAGACCTCAACCGGCTGGCGGATATGATATAATGATTCACATCAGCAAAAACAGCGCAAAAGTATAGTACAGTATGTAAACGTGCCACAGCGTATATATCAGTATAACGGCGGAGCATATCCTGCCGACCGACGAATACAGTGCGTACAGTGCCGCCAGCGCGATTATCGTCACGACGGTGAGCATCGACGCCAGAAAGAAATTCGCCGCACGGTAGACCATGGGCGTCCACACGTATGACAGCACCAGCGTACACGCCGCGAGGGCGAGCGCCTGCGTGCGTTTTTCCGGGCCGATCCGGCATTTGGCCGATGCGACCTCCGATGCAGCCGCGCCGTAGAGGGCATACATTATTATCCATATCGCGACGCAGAAAAACGGTGACAAGGCTCCGCGCGGCTGTATAAAGCTATCGTATGTATCGGCATCGACGCCTCCGAGTGCGAATATCACACCCAAAAACGCCGCTGTCGATGAAAAAACGGCCGTCAAAACGGGATTGATGCATATCAGTTCACATCTTATACGCCGCTTTAAGTCAAGGAAAAACGCCTTCACATCATCATCTCCGCTACACTATATGCGGGGATTTTTGCTTTTATACGCCTGTTGTCGATGTGTCGCCGATCTTATGGGTATTCTCGTCCTCACGGAACAGAAGCGAAATGCACCAGATGCCCGCCAGCGCGACTACCGTATATACTATGCGCGCCCACACGGAATCCTGCCCGCCGAATATCCACGCAACGATGTCAAACTGAAAAAGGCCGATGCTTCCCCAATTCAATGCGCCGATTATAGTCAGAATAAGCGAAATTTTGTCGATCATTGTTACTACCTCCGTATTTTTATCCGACGGTAATATTTTTGACTGCGAATGTGATTTTTATACATCGGATAATATTGCAAACGTCGGATAAATATGGTAAAATACAGTCTGAAATTCCGGAGGATCATATGAGAGTACGCAAAAAGAAAAACGGCGAGGCGCGTTTTGCCGCCTGTGCCGACGTTCTGATACAATACAATAAGGAGACTCCCGCGCTGATCGATATCGACGCGCTTTTTTCACGCCGCGCGAAGCACCGTATCGAGATAGGTTGCGGAAAGGGCACCTTCATCACCGAGCTGGCGCGCCGCGACCCCGATACGGATTTCATCGCAGTCGAGATGGTGCGCGACGTGCTGATATTCGCGATGGAAAAGGTCAGGGCGGCGGGACTGACGAACGTGCGCTTTCTGTGCGCCGACGCCGTACTGCTGGATAAGCTGTTTGCGCCCGCATCGTTCGACCGGATATATATAAATTTCTGCGACCCGTGGCCTAAGGCGCGCCACGCGAAGCGTCGGCTGACGTATCACGTGTTCTTATCGTCGTTTGCCCCGCTTCTGACCGACGGGGGCATGATAGAATTCAAGACCGACAACAGCGATCTGTTTGAATTTTCCCTGCCGGAATTTGAGTCGGCTGGCTATGCGCTGTCGTGTCTGACGCGCGATCTGCATGCCTCGGAATACGCCGACGGCAATATTCAGACGGAGTACGAGCGAAATTTCAGCGAAAAGGGTTTTAAGATCAACCGCGTCTGTGCACAATATATCGGGGTCAAAAAATCAGACGGCACAATATAACGGATATCCCCGGACGATTTGGCGGAAAATCGCGATTTTTTGAAAAAACTATTGATTTTTCCCGCCCCGTATGATATACTATACCACGCACATTTTGATTGTCGGCGATTATCATCGCATACGATATGAGTTCATTAGGAGGTGTAAAGATGGCAAAGTGTATGTACTGCGGCAAGGGCGTTTCGTTCGGTCACAACGTTTCCCATTCCAACCGCAAGACCGGCAGGACTTGGAAGCCCAACATCAGAAAGGTCAGCATCGTAGAGAACGGCACACATAAGACCGTCACGATCTGCTCCCGTTGCCTTCGTGAAGGCAAGGTTGAGAGAAGCTGATTTAGTTTCATAACCGCAATTTATCCCTCTCCTCGCGAGAGGGATTTTGCGTTTGGAGGGGTATTTTTTGATTTTTCTTATCAGTGAGCTTCTGCCCGACGTGTGTGCGGCGGCTCTGAGTGAATACGGCGAATGTGTGCGCCTCAACGGCTCCGCGGTTTTGCCGATGCCGGTGCGTTATCACCCGGATATGCTGGCGGCGACAGTCGGCAGTACGGTATTCGTCGGTGCGGACAATGAAAAAACCGCGCAAGCGCTGTCGCGCATGGGCATAGACTGTCGGATGTGCGCGGCGAAAACGGGAATTTCATACCCATACGACGCGATACTGAACATCCTCGATCTCGGTACTCATCTTTTCTGCCGGGAAAAGAGCGTTTGTCCCGAAACAGTCGGCTGTGCAAGGGAGGCGGGACGTATCATCGTGCCCGTAGCGCAGGGATATACGGCGTGCTCGACCGCGACGGTCGGCGGCGGCATCATCACGTCCGACGCAGGCATATACGCGGCGGCGTGCAAAAACGGGATAGACGCGCTTCTGATCAGCCCCGGCGGCATAGACCTGCCGCCGTACGAATACGGATTTATCGGCGGTGCGTGCTGTGAGACGGACGATGCCCTGATATTCTTCGGGGATATAAAAAAGCACCGCGATCACGGTGCGATATCGGATTTCTGCCGTGCGCACGGCAAGGATTGTCGGTCGGTCGGAGATTTTGCGCTCACCGATTTCGGCGGTGCGAGAAGAATAACGAAATAATAGGACGAAAGGGGGCTGACGCCTCCTTTTTTTACCACCGTTCGCCTCCCGCATGACCCGTCTGCGATCGGATTTTCTATCAGATTCTTCGGCATAAATACCTCAGAATGACAACGGGGAGAGGGCTTGTGACCATTCAATGATATATCCCACTCACGTCCGCAGACACATCACCCGGCAAGGCCGAACATCACGCACAAGGTGCACATCACGTTCCGCGCAAGCGGAACACATCGTTCGCCGCTGTGCGGCGCAACCGCCTCATAATGACAGGGGCAGATACCTCAGAATGACAACGGGGAGCGGGCTTGTGACCATTCAATGATGTATCCCACTCACGTCCGCAGACACATCACCCGGCAAGGCCGAACATCACGCACAA
>JAKSPY010000071.1 GCA_024404445.1 Clostridia bacterium | reverse complement strand
GTGGAACACGGAAAGGCAGACCACCGAAGCTTGATAAAAAAGTAGAAGAAGATCTCATAGCAGAGAATCAAAGGCTCAGGATGGAAATTGAGTACTTAAAAAAACTGAGTGCCTTAGTTCTTGCGGAAGAGCAAAAGAACGGCAAAAAGCAGAAATAATCTCTGAACTAAGGCGAAAGTATCCGCTTAAAGATTTGCTGAAGCTTTCCGGGATGGCAAGAAGTACGTTCTACTATTACTTAAAACATCCGATAGAAGATAAATACAAAAGTGAAAAAGAAGAAATATCCGTCATTTTTGCAGACAACAAAAGCAGATATGGATACAGAAGAATCTGCTCGGTCTTGCAATCCAAAGGGTTTGTAATTAACCATAAGACAGTTCTTAAATTGATGAAAGCGCTTCAATTACGCGGAAAGCAAGGCAAAAACGGAAAATACCATTCTTACAAAGGCGAAGTCGGTAAAATTGCAGATAATCTTTTGCAAAGAGATTTTCGGGCAACCAACGCGTTTGAGAAATTAGCGACGGATGTAACGGAATTCAAGGTTTGTGATGAAAAGATTTATCTGTCTCCGGTTTTGGATATGTTCAACAGTGAGGTCGTATCCTATTCCATTTCCAAAAGCCCGAATCTTCAACAGATCCGAGATATGTTAACCGGATTGTTTGAAAAGCTTCCTGCCGGTGCGCATCCTATGCTTCATTCCGATCAGGGTTGGCAATACCAACATACCGAATACCAACGATTGCTTGCCGAACACGGCATTGTGCAGAGTATGTCCAGAAAAGGAAATTGTATGGATAACGGTTTGATGGAAAACTTTTTCGGTCGGCTAAAAGTTGAGATGTTTTACGGCGAAAAATTTGAATCCCCTCGGGGATTCATTGAAAAGTTAGAAGAATACATCAATTACTACAATAACGTCAGGATTTCTCTTAAACTAAAAGGAATGAGCCCGGTTCAATACCGAGCTCACTCGCAACAAGTTTAATATCGTTTTTTGTCTAAACTTTGGGGTTCACTTCAAAACACGCGGGGCTTATTTTAATCTTTATCTTTCTTTTAAAATGAGAATAGCATGGCGCAGACGCAGGCCGCAAAAGCAACCCGTGTTCTCTTTATACCGCGGTCACATACAGATACTCGCCTGCCGTAAGCGTTTTTTCGGTGCCGTCCGGCAACTTCATTTCCGCTGTTGTGCCGTCGGGAACGGTGAATTCATAGTGTATCCCGTCGCCGCTGTAATACCACTTTGACACGACGGCACCGCGAGCCGTTTCGATCTTACAGTTTACAAATCCCAGCCGTCTGTCCGGTATGGGTGCCAGCGATATGTGCGTATATGCCGCGCCGTCGTCCAGCAGACGTATACCTGCGGCCGTTCCGTACAGCCAATCGGCGACAGCACCGTAAGCGTAATGGTTGAACGACGTCATTTCAAATGAACTGAATGAGCCGTCCTCCTTGATGCAATTCCAACGCTCCCACATCGTCGTTGCTCCGTGATTTACCGCGTACAGCCACGACGGCATTTTTTCCTGGAAAAGCAGGGTATATGCGACGTCGGGGCGTCCGCCCTCGGACAGCGCCGAAAGTATGATCGGAGCACCGACGAAGCCTACCGTCATTCTGTCGCCGTTGTCGTGTATCATACTGCACAGCTTATCGACTAATTTTTTCTTCTCGGCTTCGCCGTCGTACAGACCGAATGTCAGGATCAGTGCGATGCCTGTCTGTGAGATCGCGTCGATCTTTTTTTGCTCTTCCAGATTTTTTGCGCTTCTGAGCGAAACGATCTTGCTCATGCACGGCAGTCCGTTTTCCATGAAATTCTCGTGGAATTTTTTCTTTATTTCAGCATACAGCGTTTCGTACTCCGTGACGTCCTCATTGAGAGCCTTGCCGGCCTTTATGACGTTGGCAACGCCGCGTGCGTAGTATACCGACGCGATCAAATCGCGCTGTGTCGCACCGGAGCAGTTCCCGTCGCCCTCGACATCCATTGCCAACCAATCGCCGTAATGCCAATCGTCTATCCACAGGTATTCCTCTCTGCCGCGGTGACGTATGTAATCGATCCATTTTTTCATCATGGGATATTCCTCGGTCAGCATTTTGCGGTCGCCGTACGCGAGGTATATCTCCCACGGGATAACGCAGGCCGCGTCGCCCCACGCCGAGGAAACAGCGCCGTTGCGCAACACGTCGGGTATCACGTTCGGCACTCCGCCGTCGCCGCGCTTTGCCTGCTCGATCGCCATATCACCCAACCATTTTCCGAAGAACTGCCTGACGTCAAAATTTCTTGCCGCCGTCGCACAGAATACCTGCGCGTCACCTGTCCATCCCAAACGCTCGTCCCTTTGCGGGCAATCGGTGGGAATGTCGAGGTAGTTGCTTCTTTGCCCCCACAGGACGTTATGATAAAGCTGATTGATCTTTTCATTACCGCACGCGAAATATCCCGTGCGTCTGATATCAGAATATACCGCGACTGCCGTGAACATATCCTTATCCACCGTGTCGAACGGGAATTCCTTGAGTCTGATATATCTGAAGCCCTGGAATGTGAATCTCGGCTTAAAAACGTCGTCACCGCCGGAAAGCACGTACGTGTTTTCGTTCCTCGCGCTTCTCATATTGCCGCAACAGAAGTTGCCGGCCTTATCGACGACCTCGGCGTGATCTATGACTATCCGGGTGCCTCTTTCGCCCTTTACGCGTATCTCGACGTATCCGGTCATGTTCTGACCGAAATCGACTATCCTTTCGCCGTTCGGCGCCGTAAATGCACGGACGGCCGCGACGCGCTCGTGCTCGATTATATCGACGCCGACCTGCCCGATCAGCTTGGCGTTGATGTCGATCAGTGAGGCGTGACCTACATTTTTTGCCGATACCGTTTTGTCGACGATTTCGCCGTGATAAATCTCGGAGTCAAGTATCTCACTTGTCGAAACCGACCACGTTTCGTCAGTCTTGATATGCTCTTTTTCGCCGTTGACATATGTTATGTCCAGCCATGCGATCACAGCCGGAAAGTCACCGTACAGGTGACTGTTTTTTCTCCACGCCAAATTGCCGCACGCCCAGCCCTTGCCGGCAAGGATCGATATCACCGAGCTGTTTTCGGTCAACATTCCGGTGACGTCATACGTCTGATACTGTATGCGTACGTCGTACGACGTCCAGCCGGGTGTCAGGACCTGCTTGCCCACGCGCTTTCCGTCGATATATGCACAATATAATCCCCGTGCCGATACACACAGCGTCGCACTTTTAACCTTGCCTGCCAATTTGATCTCTTTTGTAAAATCGGGACTGACACTGCCTATGTCTTGCCCCGCGCATATCCATTTTGCTATCATATGCCGCACCTCCGTCTTTATCATTATATCAGTTCGCCGCTGAAAATCAATAGCTTTCAATATAAGTATTGATATTTCGTGCCTGCGATGATATACTGTGAAAAAAGACTTCGGAGGTTGATATGATAGATAAGCATCTGACAGTGGAGGTAAAGCCGATCGCCGACGGCGGCAATACCGTCGTTTCGAGCGGACGCAGGGTCACCGTGCTTTCAGACAGATTGTTCCGCGTCGAATTTGATGACGACGGATGTTTTACGGACAGCGCGACGCAGACAGTATGGTATCGCGATATGCCGCCGGTCGCATATTCGTGCGCGACAGACGGCGACGACATCGTCATATCGACTGAAAAGGTGACACTTTCCGTCGGAAAAACGTCCGATGACATATATGCAATGGTGAACGGAGTCCGCGTCAAGGCCGACAACAGCGGAAATCTGCACGCAACAGCGCGTACTCTTGACGGTTATGACGGCGATGAGTGCCGTCAAGAATACGTCGAAAGTCACGTCGGGAACAAGCTTGATCTCGGCAACGGCGTATGCTCAAAAAGCGGCGTCGCGGTGCTCGACGACAGCAAATCGCTGATATTTGACGGTGTGACGCTGTATGAGCGCAAAGAGACCGTCGATCTGTACATTTTTGCGTTCGGTCACGATTACCGTGCCGCCGTTTGCGCGTACTATATGATCAGCGGAGCGCCTCCGATAATACCTCGGTATGCTCTCGGCAATTGGTGGAGCCGCTATCACGCATATTCCGACAGGGAATATTTACAGCTCATCGGCAAATTTGAAAAATACGGTATACCGCTGACTGTCGGTATAATAGACATGGATTGGCACTATTCGACAGACACCGATACACGTTTCCGTATCACCGAGCGCGGCAGGGACAATTACTATTACGGCTTCAAAAGCGGGTGGACGGGCTTTTCGTGGAATAAGGAGCTTTTCCCGGATCACAAAGGCTTTTTGACTGAGCTGAAATCAAAAAAGCTCAAAACCGGATTGAATCTGCATCCGCATAACGGCGTTCGTTGGTTTGAGGATATGTACGCCGATTTTGCCCGCGCCGTCGGAATTGATCCCGCCACGGAGGAGCGCGTGGTATTCAATATGCTCAACGATAAGTTCGTGAATGCGTATTTCGACGTGATCATGAAGCCGTACGAGCGCGACGGCGTCGATTTCTGGTGGATAGATTATCAGCAGGCAATATCCGGTGCCATAAAGGGCTTTGATCCTCTGTGGGCGCTCAACCATTATCATTATCTTGATAACGCGAAAAATCACGACCACCCGATAATTCTGTCGCGCTTCTGCGGGCACGGTGCCCAGCGCTATCCGATCGGATTTTCGGGCGATACGTTCATAACGTGGAACACGCTGAGCTATGAGCCGTATTTTACAGCCACGGCATCCAATATCGGATATACGTGGTGGAGCCACGATATAGGCGGACATATGAGGGGCAGACAGGAACGGGAGCTGTATTTGCGTTCTATTCAATTCGGCGTTTTCAGTCCGATTAACCGTCTGCACTCATGCAATGAGCCGTCGTTCACGAAAGAGCCGTGGGCGTACAAAAACGGCATCTGCGATCTTGCCGTGCGCGCGCTTCGTTTCAGACGTGCGATGATGCCGATGCTTTATACCGCGTCCGTGCTGACACACACGCAGGGCAGGGCGATCGTTGAGCCGATGTATTATCAGTACGATGAGGATGCGGCGTATAAATACAAGAATGAATACCTGTTTATGGGTATGCTGGTGTGTCCGGTCACATCTCCCACCGACGAATACGGATATTCTGCGGTCAGCGCATGGATACCGGACGGAGAATGGACGGATATTTTCACGGGCGAGAAATATTACGGCAATTGCGAAAAAACGCTTTACCGCACGTTGGATTCTATCCCGGTGCTGGCAAAAGCGGGCAGTGTGCTCGTACTTGATGACGACGACAGACACAACGGCAGTGATTTGCCGCAAAGACTCAATATCCGTGTGTTCCGCGGTGACGGAGAATACACGTTATTCGAGGATGCCGACGGCATGGTGGCGTACACTCATATCGATAATATATCCGATGGGAACGTACAGCGCGTAAGGATCACCGTCAGCGGCGACGACTCCGTGATTCCTTGCGGCAGGTCGATAAGCGTGGAATTTGCCGATATTTTTGACGGAAAGCTGTGCGTGACGGTCAACGGACAGAGCCGCGACGGATGTGAAGAATACGCCGACAGACCGACTGTCGTTATCGACGGCGTATCTTCCGGGACGGTGATGGAAATCGCTGCGGAATACGTTCCGTATGACAGGCTCACTTATCTGAAAAAGACTGTGTGCACGCTTTTCCAATCTTTTGAAGGCGACGTAATGATCAAGGACAGCGTTTATAAGGCACTGATTGATTCCGATACCGTGGGCGAATACGTCAGAGTATCTAACGGCGAAACCGTACCTGAATACGCAAAACGTAAACTGAACGAAACTGTTTGCGGCTGACAGCCGACAGGGTGGATGATGAAGGATAAGCTGATCGAAGCAAGAGAAACAATAACCGGAATAGATGCACAGATGGCGGCACTGTTTGAAAAAAGAATGGCCGCCGTCGCCGATATCGCCGGGTATAAGCACGCAAACGGACTGCAGATAACGGATGCCGCGCGCGAGGCACAGATGTTCGCCGACAATTCGTTGCTTGTATCCGAGGATTTGCGTGGGTACTACGGCACATTTTTGCGCGGCGTAGTCGACGTCAGCTGTGCGTATCAGCGCAGTCTGAACAGGATCGCGGATGGCGATGACAGCGCCATGTACGTAGAATTGGGCCCGCGTAGCTACTATGTACATATCGCCGACGGTATCATCGACCGTACCGACGAATACATACCGACCGACAAAAAGGCTCTGATCGTGACAGACGACGGCGTTCCGTGCGAATACGTCGACGCTGTATTGAAAAAGCAGAGCAATGCCACGGTCTTTACGGTGCCGCACGGTGAAAAAAGCAAAACGTACGCTACGTATCTCGCGATATGCCGTGAGCTTTCCGCGCGCGGTTTTTCGCGCGACGATATCGTGATCGCCGTCGGTGGCGGAGTCGTCGGCGACATAGCCGGATTTGCCGCATCAACGTATATGCGCGGGATATCATTCTATAATATACCTACTACGCTTTTGGCGCAGGTCGATTCGTCGATAGGCGGCAAAACGGCCGTTGACCTTGACGGCATCAAGAATATGATCGGCTCGTTCTGGCAGCCGAAATGCGTCATTATCGATCCGTCGGTGCTGAAAACCCTCACCGCACGTCAGTATGCCTGCGGAATGGCCGAAATAATCAAAATGGCGGCGACGAGCGATGCCGGACTGTTTGATACTATTGAGACAGAGCACGGAAATCTTGACATGACGGCGATTATCAGACGAGCCCTGCAGATCAAGGCTGATATAGTCAGGATAGACGAACGTGAGTCCGGCGTCAGAATGGTGCTGAATTTCGGTCACACGCTCGGTCATGCCATAGAGTCTGTCACCACGCTGGAGCACGGTGAATGCGTCGCCCTCGGTATGATATGTATGTGCGGTGACGGCATAGCGGATCGCATGAAAAAGCTGTTGACCGCCGTCGGCCTGAAAACATCTACATATTTAGATATGTCTAAAGTTCTCGATAAGGTAAGACATGATAAAAAAGCGCGTGGCGGCAAGATAAATTGCGTTTTTGTCAATGAGATAGGATCAAATGAGATCAGACCCGCCGACGTGTCGGAGCTTGCCGTAAGACTGGCAAGGATAGACGGGTGACCGTATGGATGTGAGATTTGAAAGGTCGTTTGCCGTCGGGGATTTTTCCGCACCGCCGTCAAAAAGCTTTTGCCACCGTGCGCTGATATGCTCCGCGCTGTCACATGGCGAAAGCACGGTTTACGGTGTACAGCCGTCAGACGATATTTGCGCGACGATAGACTGTTTGCGGAATATGGGTGCACGTGTGACCGTCAGCGGTGACACCGCGCATATCATCGGATGCGATTTTGACGCGGATTCATCCGGGGTCACGCTCGATTGCCGGCAAAGCGGAACAACGTTGCGTTTTATGACGGCGATTGCACTGCTGTGCGACCGTCAGATAACCTTGACGGGGTCACCGAGGCTGATGGAGCGTACCATGTCGGCGTATGAGGAGCTTTGCGCCGCAAACGGGTATTCTTTTCGTCATGATGAACGCGGTATCACCGTCGACGGTCATCTGAAATGCGGCGGATACCGTATCTCAGCCGATGTGTCAAGTCAATTCGTCAGCGGCCTTTTGCTGGCGCTCGGGTATCTTGACGGCGAAAGCAATGTCGTTATTTCCGGCAATGCGGTCAGCCGGCCGTATATTGAGATGACGCGCCGCGTGATGCGTGATTTCGGTGTTGATACCGAATATCGCGGCGATATGATTACTGTGCGCGGCGGCGCATATTCCGGATGTGAATATCATGTTGAGGGCGATTGCTCAAATGCCGCGTACTTTGATGCTATGAACAGGCTCGGATCGGAGATAAAGATCATCGGGCTCGATTCCGATACGGTTCAGGGCGACGGAGCTTTTTCCGTGTTGTTTGATGAATTGGATGAAGGTTGTGCAACGGTCGATGTGACGGATTGTCCCGATCTTGCTCCGATACTTATGGCTTACGGTGCCTGCCGTCACGGAGTCACACTCACCGGCACGGCGCGTCTGGCGGAAAAAGAAAGCGACCGGGGCAGGGAAATGGCGACCGAACTGCGAAAATTCGGCGTCGGCGTCACGTGCCTCGATGATTCGGTGATTGTTATGCCGGCAGAAATAATCAGACCCACGGAAAACATCGTTTCCCACGGTGACCACCGTATTGTGATGGCGTGCTCGGTCTTACTCATGCTGACGGGCGGCGTGCTGATCGGCGCCGACGACGTTAATAAAAGCTTTCCGGGCTTTTTCGACGTTCTTCGCCGTTTGGGTGTTGACGTAAAATAAAAAAATCAGCGGATTCGTAACAGCCCGATAAGGAAGTATTTCACGATGTGGATTTTGTACGGCAGAATCCGATG
>JAKSPY010000070.1 GCA_024404445.1 Clostridia bacterium | reverse complement strand
TGCTTACTGCAAGTTCGTCATTCATAAAGTTGTCGATTTTCATATGACACGGGACTTTCAAGTCTATTCATTTGTTTTAGGTTTTTGCACGGAGATCACAAGACCCATGATGGTGAGTGCGGCTCCGACGAAAATATGCCATGTCAGCGTCATGTTTTTCAGTGCCGCCACGATGATCGCCACGACGGGTTGCGCGTAAATGTATGACGATCCGATAACGGGCGTCAGACACTTCATGGCGTAATTCCACGTGACGTAGCAGAGCGCCGAGGCGACGATACCGAGGTACAGTACGTCCAACACCGCGTGAATGTCCGAAAACGCCGCGTATTCCGAGATCGAAAACCCGGATATGATCATGTAAGGTATCAGATAGACGACACCCCAGAAAAACACGCGCCGCATCATCTGTATCTGATTTATGCCGAGGGAATTCAGCCTGCCGATCATGACGGAGTAAATGGCCCACGCTATCGCGGCGACAAGAGCGATGATGTCGCCTTTCGGCGATAATCCGAGCTCGCCCTCGGATAATGTGGTTATGACGATACCGCCCATGGCGACGACAAATCCGAGGTAAAACAGCTTGTTCAGCTTCATCGTCTTGTCGGTCAGCCTGTAAAACAGCGAGGTGAACATCGGCGCGGTCGCGATTATTATGCTGACATTCGCCGGACGCGTGCTGAGCAGCGCCGTGTTTTCGCCGATAAAATACAGCGTGACGCCGGTCAGCCCCGCCAATGCAAATGTTATTTCCGTTTTGACAGCTTGCAGCTTAAGACGCGGCGGATACATGATATTCAGTATTACATATGCGATGACGAATCTCGCCATGACTACGGCGCTCGTCGACAGATTCGCCGTATTCAGAAGGTAATCGGAGGCGAAAAGCGTCGTGCCCCAAACGATTACGGTGAATAATGCCAGTGAATGGCCCTTCAATTGGTTACTCATTGTTTCTCCGAAAGCATACAGATTGATATAGATATTATCACGTGTGCGGGCGAAAGTCAATATTGCCGTTAATATTCACAAAAAACGCGCGAGTTTTTTGTATGCTTCAGCACAGCGATTATCTCATTTTTTGTTGACTTAATCCGGTGCGTGATGTAATATAGACTTATAAATAACCTCAAAGGAGACTACCATGCTGTATCCGAAAAATCAATCCGAAAAGCTGGATCGTGAGCTTTTCAAAATGCCGACAAGTGAGTATCGTGCCGCACCGTTCTGGTCATGGAACTGCGAGTTGAAGCCCGAAATCCTTATGAAAGAGATCGAATATATGAAGCAAATGGGCTTCGGCGGCTTCCATATGCACCCGCGTGTAGGCCTTGCCACACCGTATCTGTCAGATGAGTTTATGGATATGGTGAAAATGTGCGTCAATAAGGCGAAGCAGGAGAAAATGCTGGCGTGGCTGTACGATGAAGATAAATGGCCGTCGGGCTTTGCGGGAGGTCTGAACACTAAGGATATCGAAAGCAGGGAGAAATGCCTCGTTTTCGGCAAGATTCCGTATAACGACGATACGCTCGTGCTCGATGAGGATAAGGCGATAGCCAGAGATGACCTGCCGAAATCAAAGTATTATTTCGTACGTTGCTATGACGTTGAGCTGAACTCCGAGGGATATATGACGTCATATAAGACGATAGGCGTGGACGAAAAGGCAGAGCATACCAAATATTTTGCGTACGTTGAGTACACTCAACCCAGCACGTGGTATAACGGTCAGGCATACGCCGATACGCTGTCAAAGCCCGTCATTGAAAATTTCGTCAAGCTGACTCATGAGAGATATAAGGCAGTCATCGGGGATGAATTCGGAAAGACTGTTCCGGCAATCTTCACCGATGAGCCGCAGTTCAAGCGCAAACGCGCGTTCAATTATCCCACCGACGAGCGTCCGGGCATAATGCCGTATACGACCGACCTCAACGATACGTATAAGGCGGCGTACGGGATCGATCTGATCGATCATCTGCCGGAGATTTTCTTTGATAAACCGGACGGCGAGGTGTCACGCGTCAGGTATTATTATCACGATCATATCTCCGAGAGGTTTGCAAGTGCATTTGCCGACACCGTCGGTAAATGGTGCGATGACAACGGCATCAAGCTCACCGGCCACATGATGCAGGAGCCGTCATTGCTGTCGCAGACGGCAGCAATAGGCGACTGTATGCGATCATATCGCGGCTTTGCGCTTCCCGGCATAGATATGCTGTCCGATCATCATGAGCTTTCTACGGCCAAGCAGTGTGAAAGTGCGGTGCATCAGTACGGCAGAGAGGGAATGACCAGCGAGCTGTACGGCGTCACCAATTGGCATTACGATTTCAAGGGGCATAAGCTGCAGGGCGATTGGCAGGCCGCGCTCGGCGTCACGGTCCGCGTACCTCACCTTTATTGGGCGTCAATGAAGGGCGAGGCGAAACGCGACTATCCCGCGTCTATCGGTCATCAGTCACCGTGGTATAAGGAATACGGGTACATAGAAAACCACTTCGCGCGTGTGAATACGGCCATGACGCGCGGTAAGCCGCACGTGAAGATAGGTCTGTTCCATCCCGTGGAGTCATATTGGCTGTGCTACGGTCCTTCCAGCCTTTCGGACTATGAGCGTTCGGAAAGACAGCGCCATTACTATGAAACGCTCAATTGGTTGCTTTTTGCCACGCTTGACTTTGATATCATCTGTGAGTCATTACTGCCGTCACAGTTTGCCGGTACTGACGGAGGCTTCTGCGTCGGGCAGATGAAATACGATACCGTTATCGTCGCAGGACTGAAAACGATCCGTTCGACGTCGCTTGACGCCCTTGAGCAGTATCAAAAGGCAGGTGGACACATCGTGTTTATGGGTGAGATACCGACGTATGTCGATGCCGAAAAGTCAGACAGGGCAACCAAATTTGCCGAAAAATGCACTAAGATCAGCTGGTCGACGAAGGAGCTGTATGAGCAGTGCGACCGCGACCGCGACATAAGCATACGAGAGCTTGACGGTTCGCTTACGAAAAACCTCATATATCAGATGCGCGACGACGGCGACGACAGATACGTATTCGTCAGCCACGTTGTAGAGCCGATGTATTACAGATATGAGTCGTTCCCGATCAAGGGGTACAATATTACGCTGACCGGCGAGTGGAAGCTGACGTACATGAATACGCTCACAGGCGAAATGACCGAAATGGCCGCCGGATATGAAAACGGAAATACGCTGTTCACGTGGGAAACGGGCTGTCTCGGTTCGTTGCTCATCCATATGGAGCCCGGCAGACGCGAGCAGGGAGCAGTTCTGGAAACCGAAAGCTTCAATACCGAGGAATATTTCACCGACAGCGCGACGTTCACACTTGAAGAGCCGAACGTGCTCGTGCTTGATCACCCCTCGTTCTCCGTTGACGGAGGCGAAATGCAGCCGGCAGACGAAATATTGCGCGTCGACGATAAGATACGCATTCAGACAGGCACGCGCCGCCGCACGGCGGGAATGGTACAGCCGTGGCTGACGCCTTTTGATAAGAATCCTCAGCATACGGTCACATTGAAATACGATATCGACTCCGATATCGAATACGACGGTGCACAGCTTGCGCTTGAGTCGTCGGAATACGCGACAGTCACCTTGAACGGCGTAAAGGCGGATATGACCGATGTCGGCTGGTATGTCGATGAGGACGCTATCCGTAAGATCGATCTGCCGCATATAGCGCGCGGCAGAAATACGCTGACGGTCGAGTACAGATTCGGCGATATCACACAGCTGGAGCGTATGTATATCCTCGGCGATTTCGGCGTAGAGGTACACGGCAGTATGTTCAAGCTCGTCAAACTCGCAGATAAGCTCGGATTCGGCTCTATCACGTCGCAGACGCTCCCGTTCTACGGCGGCAATCTGACGTATCACATGACTTACACGGGCTCAGGCAAAAAGACGATTGACGTAGCGAGATTCAGCGGCACGGCACTCAGCGTCGCGGTCGACGGCAAACGGCTTGACGGCATGATAGCATTCCCGCCGCAGAGGATCAGCCTCGGCGAGCTTTCTGAGGGAACACATACGATCGATATTACGTTCTACGGCAACAGAACGAATACATTCGGTTCATTCCACGATACGGACCCGAAACCGTCGTGGCAGGGACCGGACAGATGGCGTACAAACGGCAGATTCTTCTCGTATGAGTATCTGCTTCGCGATCAGGGTATACTGACGGCACCCAGATTGCTGTCAAATATTGAGAAATAACCGGAGGATTAATCATGTATTTATCACAGACTAACGGAATGCTTTTCACATATTACGATACGGTGACAGAGACTGTTGAACATCTGGCAAAATGCGGCTTTACGCATATGGACGTATCGTTTTTCACTCGGTTCAAGCCGGGCAGTATCTATTTCACAGACGAGTATCTCAAAATAATTGACGAATATAAGGCGGCTTTTGAAAAATTCGGTGTGACGCCCGTACAGGCACACGAGCCGGCAGGCAACAGCATGGGAGATGACGGCGGCGATTTCTATTTCAGAAAGACGCCTCGCTCAATCGAAATGGCGGCAAAGATCGGATGCCCCTCAATAACGCTCCACGTCGGCAATCCTTCACAGGTTCTGCCGCGTGAGCAATTTGTTGAAAGACAGATCGGAGTATTCAAAAAGCTCGTTCCGTACGCGGAAAAATACGGCATTGAGCTTTTGGTCGAGAACATCGGATACGCATATCCGGAGGAATCGTACTTCGTTACGACGGCTGATGATCTGCTGACGATCATCGACGGTGTGGGCAGTCCGCTCGTCAGGGCCAATTGGGACGTCGGGCACGCCAATTGCAACGGCCTTGATCAGTATTCGGAGATAACCCGGTTGGGTTCAAAGCTCGGAGGAGTACATCTGCACGACAATTCGGGCTTTACCACCGTCAGACAGTACGGCAAAAAGATCAGCGGTGATATGCATACCGCGCCGCTGTGCTATTCCGTGGATTACGACGCGATCATGCGCGGACTGATCGACGCGGGATATAAGGGAACATTCAATTTTGAGGTCGATTCACCCGCAACGGTGGGGGAATTCATATCCGGGCGTCCGGAGCTTATCGCATCGGCGCGTGAGGCTCGTCTGGCGGCGGATACATACCTTTATAAGATCGGCAAGCTGATACTTGAAAAGTACGGCGTATTTGAGGGATAAAACGAAATCGCAGGGCGGACGCCCTGCGATTTTTGATTATTGACCGTGTTTTACCCGTTGCTTTCCGCGGCTTTTTTCTGCTGTACCGTGATACGTGTGCCGTTCACCTCTATATCCGCGTCCGCACGGATGGTGATGTATTTTATGCCGTCGATGACGCGCGTGCGTATAAGCTCACTGCATTCCGGCTTGACCTTGATCACGACCTCCGGTGTGCGCACCTCAAATTTGCGTGTATCGACCGCGCTGTCGGGGCGTAACTCAGTGTCGGCGCCGAACTGCTCATCAAATTCCTCGCGGAATCTGTCGACCCTGTCGTCGGCAACACCGCACGTTTCGAGGATGATGCCGATCTCCTCCTTTGTTACCGTCACCGGATCATCGCCGTATGCATTGGGGTCGGCCTTTTTTGCGTCGACTTTTTCGCGTATTTCCTCATGAAGCTTTTTTACGACGTCGATACTGCATTCATCGCCTATCGCGTGCTCAATGATGTTGGTCAGCGTCTGACGTTGCGCCTTTACAGCCATCGGTATCGGCGCATTGAAAACCGCGTCGGTCAGTTCACTGTGATTGTCGCCGAGATCGTGCATATAGTACATCGCGCGGTAGATGTTTGCGCCGCGATTCTCAAACTCCGGGTACATGAAGCCGACCTCCGGTGCGGAAATGACCCAATCGGGAATGACATTTTTGAAAACATTGTCGCATACCTTATAGCTGAGAGCCGCCCTTGTCAGCTTTAACGGGCAGATAGAGCAGAGAATATAGTCGAACATACTCGACGAGCCGTTGTCATCGCCGCTTTTTGAATATGCCGGCACGTCGTATGCGTCGTATGCGACGATGATGAGATAACTGCCGTCACAACGGAATGAGGCCTTTATCGTATCGTAAAGCCAGCGTATCGCGTCGTCGTCATCGAGATGCGTGCGGCGAAGCGTCGCCAGATGAGCCTGACATTTGCCGTGCAGGACCTGCTCCGGGGTGAAATCGATATCGACGATATTCCTGCCGACACCTCCGGAAAATGTTTTTTTCAGTATTCCCAAAAGCTCCTCGCTTTCCTCCGGTGTCATCATACCGAGTGAATGGCGGAACTCCGCGACTGATTCCTTTTTATCATTTACGTAGCACCCGCGCACGCGTGAGATATTGCTGTGCTCCGGTCTGTAACGTCGCTTTATTTCTTTTATTTCTCTTTCTGTCATAAAATCACATCCTTTGGTGTGATTTTACCATTATTCGGGCGAATAGTCAATGATAACGCGAAAAAACGTATTGCCGCCGCTATTGCTTTTTGCGCGACGGTATGATATAATGGTCAAAAAATAATGACTGAACGGATATGCGATATTTATGAAAAAAAGAGTGTTTCTGATAGTCCTCGACAGTTGCGGCGCAGGATATCTGCCGGATGCCGCCGATTTCGGCGATGTCGGGGCGTTTACGCTGAAAAGCGCATATGAATCCGGCAAGATGCATACGCCCAATATGCTGAAAATGGGGCTTGGTAATATAGAAAATCTCGGCTTTCTCGGCCGAGAGGACGATCCCACCGCAAGGTACGGACGTTTGGCCGAAAGGTCGCGCGGCAAGGATACGACCACCGGCCATTGGGAGATCGCGGGGATAATTTCAGAGCGTCCGATGCCGACGTATCCGAACGGATTTCCGCGTGATGTCGTTGAGGAATTCGAACGCCGTGCGGGTGTAGGCACCCTGTGCAATCTGCCGTATTCCGGCACGGACGTCATACGCGACTACGGCGAGGAGCACCTGAGGACAGGTAAGCTGATTATTTACACATCGGCAGACAGCGTTTTTCAGATAGCTGCAAACGAAAGCATCGTGCCCGTCGAAAAACTGTACGATTATTGCCGCACGGCACGTGAACTGTTGCAGGGTGAACACGGCGTCGGCAGGGTAATAGCACGTCCGGGGACAGCGCCAAGAATTTCACACGAACGGGCGCACGGCGCGATTTTTCGCTTGTCCCGCCGGAGATCACGGTGCTTGACGCGGTCAGCGCCGCGGGTCTGGATGTCATTTCAGTCGGAAAGATCAACGATATTTTTGCGGGTAAAGGCGTGACGAACGCAATACCGTCGCACGGCGATCCCGAATGTATGGCGGCGGCGCTTGAATGTGCCAAAACCGATTTTCACGGTCTTTGCTTTATCAATCTTGTCGATTTTGATATGGTTTACGGTCACAGGCGCGACGCCGACGGATATGGCAATGAACTGACTGTCTTCGACACGTGGCTGAATGATTTCATGCCGTTGCTCGGCGATGACGATGTGCTGATGATCACGGCCGATCACGGTTGCGATCCGAATTTTCCGGGCACGGATCACACACGGGAATATATACCTCTGCTCATTTGGGGCGCGGGGACAGGTGATTTCGGCACAAGGGATACGTTTGCCGACATCGGTGCGACGTGTGCGAAGCTTCTCGGTGTCAGCATAGACAAAGGTAATTCAATAATCTGAGGTGGAATAATGGATAAGACAGAGCTTTGCAAGGCGGCAATTGCCGCAAAAAACAATTCATACGCTCCGTATTCCGGCTTTCACGTCGGCGCGGCGATCCTGACCGAGGAAGGAAAGGTATTCACGGGTTGCAATATCGAGAATGCCGCATACTCGCCGTCTGTATGCGCCGAAAGAACCGCGATATTTAAGGCGGTCAGCGAGGGAAGTCGCAGATTTTCGGCGATCGCCATATGCGGTGATAACGAAACGACACCGCCGTGCGGCGTATGTCGTCAGGTAATGCGTGAATTCTGTCCTCTCGATATGCCAGTGTATCTCGTTTCTCCCGATTGCAAAAAGATCGTGACAACAACACTGAACGCGCTTTTGCCGATGTCATTCGGCCCTGATGACCTATGATGGAGTTCATTGTTCTGCTCGGCTATGCCGTCGGTCTGTCGATGGATGCTTTTGCTGTTTCGGTGTGTAAGGGATTGGCGATGCAAAAGGCGAATGCAAGGCAAATGGCGATCGTCGGACTGTGGTTCGGCGGATTTCAGGCATTGATGCCGCTGATCGGCTATTTCGTCGGATCATCATTCGCGGGGTACATTGAGTCATTCGATCATTGGATAGCGTTTGCGTTGCTTCTGCTTATCGGCGGAAACATGATTAGAGAATCCTTTTCAAAGGATGAGAACAGGCAGGATGCATCGTTGGGATTTGTCCAGATGCTGATACTCGCGGTTGCGACGAGTATAGACGCGCTTGCGGTTGGTATAGCGTTCGCGCTTGATAATTCATTTGCTTTTTCCATATGGACAGATATCGCAGTCATCGGTGTGACGACATTTGCGATTTCCGCGGCAGGCATCAGGATCGGCTCAATTT
>JAKSPY010000007.1 GCA_024404445.1 Clostridia bacterium | reverse complement strand
AACGCGGTGCGGACGCAGCCGCGCACGTCGGCGCTATCGGCAATACGGCCAGCACCGCCAGCATACCGGACATCGGCGATTCCATGATCAGTAAGACGACGAGGATTATCAGCGCGGCTATGGCAATATAAAGCGGCGGAACGACTGCCGTCAGAATACCGAGTACCATTCCGACAATGAACGGAACGCCCACACGCGGTCGCGCCTCCTTCGCGGCTATCTCGGCAAATCTGTTTTTGCGCAGTCCCAAAAAGTCGAACAGGAAAAACGACAGTATGCGGCTTTCGATCATTACGGATGCCAATGACTTACGCGACGCGAACATGAATATCGAGATCGGTATCGCCAGCGCGCCGGGGACGATGTACGACAGCGGCTCTATCGCGTCGGTCACTATCGCGAATCGGCGCACGGAATAAACGGCACATACGTAAAATCCGTATGACAGCAACAGAACGCCGTATGATGTCAGCGTCAGACTGAGCAGCAGTCTGCGCGCTTTTTCAAGTGCTGTCGTGATCGTACTCGTTTCGATCTTTTCAGCTATGGATATACGCACGTCCTTCAGCGTCTGATGGTGCTTCGCACGTCCGCCGTTGATAAATCTACTGAAAAAAGATTGACCGTCGTCCTTTGCCACCGTATCTCCGCCCAACATGATGCCGCCGAAAACACTTTTGGCAATTGCGTCGTAAATAAACTCGGAGAACCGCATAAGTGCCTTGATGATCACACTCTTTTTCAGCACTGACGGGCGTTTTTCTTTATCGAATATACTGTTTTGTGCCATACGGAACTCCTTTCACGGAAATTTTCTACTATTATACCACAAATATACCGCAAATACAATTGTAAACTGAAAGATTCAGATTTTTCTGTTTTTCATTAGGTCCGGACGCGATGCCATCGTCTTTTTCACCGATTCCTCGTCGCGCCATTTTTCGATATTGGCGTGATGACCGCTTATGAGCACGTCTGGCACCTTCATGCCGTGAAACTCATACGGGCGCGTGTATTGAGGATATTCGAGAAGGCCGCCGGTGAGGCTCTCTTTTTCATAACATTCGGCATCGGCCAACACACCGTCGCACAGCCTTGCCACGGCATCCGTGACTATGCAGGCAGGTATTTCTCCGCCCGTCAGCACGAAATCTCCGATAGATATTTCTTCGTCCACTATTTCGTCGATCACCCGTTGATCAACACCCTCGTAATGGCCGCACAGTATGATCAGGTTGTCATAATTATCGCGTAGCTCCTTCGCCTTTTGCTGATTGAATATCTTGCCTTGAGGCGACATGAATATCACGTGTCGGCGCTCGCATTTGTTCGTCGCGGGGTCTGTTATGGCCCGATAGCAATTGTATATCGGCTCCGGCTTCAACAGCATACCTTTCCCGCCGCCGTATGGCGTGTCGTCTACGCGCTTGTGTTTATCTTCCGAATAATCGCGGAAATTATGGGCGTTTACCTCGATGAATCCCGCCTTTACCGCTCTTCCTATTATGCTTTCGCCGAGCACGCCCATAACCATCTCGGGGAAAAGCGTCATTATGTCAAATCTCATCATTATCTCCGATATCGAAAAGTCCGGGGATCGCGCTTATGAATATGCCTTTTTCGGTGTCGCGCTTTTTGATAAAAGCATCGACATTCGGTATCATGACGTCGCCGCGAGGCGTTGTGATGACGTATAATTCCTGCGCCGCCGGCTTTATGACGTCGGACAGCGTGCCGTACACCTCTCCGCTTTCGGCGTCAATGACGTCGAGTCCGATCAGATCGGCTATGAATATCGCCCCGTCTTTTTTCGGTATTGTGTCACTATGCGCCGTCAGCACCTTGTTTTTCAGCGTCATCGCCGCGTCGATATCGTTTATGTCGTCAATTTTGACCAAAGCGTATCCGTTCGGCAGTATGCGCACGGACGTGATCCGGTACTCATTCGTGCCGACGTATACCGTTGATATCTTTTTGAGATCGTCGGGAGAATCGCACCACGGCTCCAACTTGATTTCGCCGGCTATTCCGTGCGTGTTGACGATCTTTCCTATTTCGAGGTATTCTTTCATGTTTCCTCCGACAATAAAAATGCCTCACGGTAGCGTGGCTCCATGAGGCATAGACGCTGCAATCAGCTCTTGAATTTACGCTTTCTTGCTGCTTCTGATTTCTTTTTGCGTTTTACACTGGGCTTCTCGTAATGCTCTCTCTTCTTGACCTCGGCGATCTTGCCGTCGCGTGCGACCTGTCTTTTGAATCTGCGGAGCGCACTGTCAAGTGATTCGTTTTCTTTTACTCTTATCTCAGCCATTTATTTTCCCCTCCCTCCGCCTTAAGAAAAGTGCAAAGAGATACAAATATCTCGTTCCTATATTATACACGTCACCCCAACGAATGTCAAGGCTATTTTTTCATTTTTTTGCTTGATTTGTGCCAATCGCCGCTTTTTTCATGTCAATCTGAGTACAAACGGCATAGATTGATAAAAAAACGGAGGGAACAGCATGAAAACCAATCGCACATCATATTTTGCCGCGGCACCTACGTCTGACGGCTTTGACAGCAATTTCGGTGAGATATTCGCACCCGAAAAATTCGATACTCTGTACGTACTCAAGGGTGGTCCGGGCTGCGGGAAATCCACGCTGATGAAACGTATAGCTTCCGAGGCACAGCGCAGAAATACAGATCATATCGTGTATTATTGCAGTGCCGATACCTCATCGCTTGACGGAGTGATACTGCCTCAGCTCGCGACTGCGGTCGTGGACGGCACCGCGCCGCACACCGTCGATGCGGCGTACCCCGGCGCAGTGGAGATAATCGTCGACCTCGGCGCGTGCTTTGACAGAAAGAGGCTGTCGGAAGTGCGCGACAGGATAATCACCGCGTCAAATGAATATTCCGCCGTCAGACGGCGTGCGGACAGGTGGATGCGTTCGGCGGGAAACGCTTATTCCGCTTGCCTGATATCGGCGGAGGCTATATTTGACAGAGCCAAATCGCTTCGTGTGGCTGAACGTATCGCGGCACAATTTTCACGCGAAAAGTCGCCGTGCTTCCGCCGTGCGTACACATCTGTCCTGTCGGCCGGCGGCAGATGTGATCTGGATACGTTTTTTGTCGCGGCCGAAAGCGTGACCGACGTCGGCGACGAGCTGTGCGCCGGCAGATTGTTCATGCGCGACGTCGTTTCCGCACTGCGTACCGGCGGCGTATCTCATACCGTGTGTCCGTCGGTGCTGGCGCCGACGACCTGTGAATCGGTGTATATCCCGTCGGCGCGTCATCTGATAAGATTGCACGACAAAACGGAAAACGAAAAATTCATAAATCCACGCCGGTTTATCCGCGACAGAGATGCCGAAAAACGCCTTGCCGTACGCTCCGGCATCAGAATGACGGAAAAAATATGCGACTGCGCCGTCGGTGAAATGATGAGGGCGCTGGCAAAACACAACGAGCTGGAGACCCTGTACGCTCCGTGCGTCGATTTCGGCGCCGTGGAAAAAATCGCGAATGATCTGATCCTGAGCATTTTCGGGTGAGATGATCACCGCTTTCGAGCGACTGTATCACGGAAAATTCAAAAGAATTCAAAATACGGTTGCAACACGGTAAAATTTGTGGTATAAATATATTTGTGTAAATTTGCCCGTGTGGGACATCTGAACGGAGCGTATGATGAAAAGAAAGTCAAAAAAAACAATGAGCAATAAAACAAAGGTCGTGATAGCCGCATTGATCGCCGTCGCGATCCTCGTGACGGGGTCCGCGATATGGATTTCAAGGCCGAAATCGGCAGGTATATACAACAGTCTGGGGTTCAGAATGGACGCGGACGACATACTGTCGCTTACCGTCGCGGTAAGCGATAAAGTGCGTTCCTATACCGTGTCATTTGATGAGTATCGCACTGTTTTTCTGCACTTTGCGACCAACGTCCCCGAATTCATCGAAAAGGAGGAGGGCGTTTATACCAAGGTCAGCGATGCCACGCGTAATACCGCCGTCAAGGAGCAGACCGAGGATACGCTCAAATCGTATTATTGCATCGTGGCGCTTGCCGACGATCTCGGTATCGGCCTCACGGATGACGACAGGGCAAAGTATGCCGAGGAATACGATATGCAGGTCGAGCGTTATGCCGGTCAGATATCTGACGATTACGATTTCGACGGTACAAAAGCGGAGTACGCGAAATATCTGTATGAGCAGTCGGTGCAGAAAAATCTCGGCATGAGCATGGACTATTTTGAATTCAATTATTATAAGTCCTTGCGTGTCCGCCGCGTAAAGGATCATATCGGTACCGACGTCGAGGAGATAACGAACGAAAGCTATATGCACTATAAGCAGGTCATGGTCGAATATACTAAGGGTGATTCGTCAGAGGA
Source organism: Clostridia bacterium (assembly GCA_024404445.1). Lineage (GTDB taxonomy): Bacteria > Bacillota > Clostridia > Oscillospirales > CAG-272 > RGIG6816. The sequence goes on along the minus strand of JAKSPY010000007.1, from coordinate 27,737 downwards.
GGCCGAGGCATTGGCAAAGATCGGGGAGGCGTACGACAGACTTTCCGCCGGTGATGATATAGACGATCTGATCGCGGAGTACGGAAATTCCTCGTATGATAGCGAATACTATATAGATGCGTACGGTGCGGTAGTCGGTTCGGAAACCAAGCATTCCGTTGATTCCACCGTGCTTGAGATGTGCACCGCGCTCGGATACGGTGAGTTCAGTGAGATCATGAGCGGCGAATCGGAATCGGGCCGCGGCTTCTACGCGATCATGCAACGTGAAAAGATCACTGCCGAATACGTTTGCGGCTCGTCGACCGAGGCAGGTGTGATGTATATGTACCCGTACGTCGGCGCACCGTCGTATACCAGCTATTACACGAAGTATCAGACGCTGATCGACGGCGTATATGAGCAGAATATGATGGTCGTACCGATCGACGAAAAGGTATATCGCAGGATCGCTATCAATACGCTGTTTTGACGGAGGGAAAAATGAAAATTTCACTTATCATACCAATGTACAATGAGCTGGACATAATCGACGACGCAATCAAGGTCTTCTCCGCTTATCTCAAATCGAAATTTGAGGATTGGGAGTTGATATTCGTTTCGGACGGATCGACCGACGGCTGTGAAAATCCGGTTTTACTCGCCTCAAAGAATGAGCCGAGGATAAAGCTGGAATCCTATACGCCGAACAGGGGTAAGGGATATGCGGTTCGCACCGGCATGCTTGCCGCCACGGGCGATATCAGAGTATTCACAGATTGTGATAACGCCTACGGAACGGACGTCATCGGGGATATATACGATAGATTCGCATCAGGCGACTGTGATATGATAGTCGGCTCACGCAATATCAGCGCCGACGGATATGAGGGATATACGTTCGTCCGTAAGCTGGCATCGAAAACGTACATCAAGGCAATTTCGATGGCGGCGGGATTCAAGTTGTCGGATTCACAGTGCGGCTTCAAGGGTTATCGCGCGGCGGCGGCCGAAAAGATTTTCACGAATTGTGAGGTCGAGCGATGGGCGTTTGATCTGGAAACGATCATGATCGCGCAAAAGGCGGGATTCAAAATCGGCGAGATGCCCGTAAAGGTCATCAACCACAGAGAGTCAAAAATACATCTTGCGGGCGATTCGATAAAAATGCTGCGTGACGTATCCGCGATGAAAAAGAGCATAGCGAACAGAGAACTGAAATAAAAAACGGCGGTCGGCACATTCGGGCAGGGCGCGCCCATTCCGGTTGGCATAACGTCGATACTTTCGGATACAGTAATTCTAGAATAATGAAAACGCAAAAAACGAGGAACGATATCATGTCGCGATATCATTTACGGTACGTTCAGCGCCAAAAGGGGCACCTGTGATTAAGCAGGTGCCCCTTTGATCGTTATGACAGCGGAATGATTTCCGTTCTGAATGTGAATGTATTTCCTGCCGGAAGTGAAACAACGGCGGGCTTTTTTGATATGTCGCCGCCACATCCGGAATGATCCGGAACGCCGTGCCACGGCTCAATGCATACGTACGGCGCGTCCGGCTTTGCCCAAATCAAAAGGTACGGCACCGCGTCGAAAACCATCTTGACCAGCGGAGTGCCGTTGGGTGAGACCACGGTCACGTCGGTGCTTTTCGGTGATTCCATAATGATCGCGTCGTTGTCAAACAGGTGCGGCGTCAGCGTCAAGGCGTTCCCGTCTATCTGTACGGGGGCTGTTCCGTTTATCAGCCCGTCGCCGTCGACTGTCAGCGTTTCGGGCTTTTCACAGGCGCCGAAAAGCACTTTTCCGCCCATCGGAACATTGAACGCCGGATGCGCGCCGAGCGAAAAATACATCGTATCGTTGCCGCGGTTGCGGACGGTGTACGTTTGAACAAGCGAATCGGCTGTCAGCTCAAAAGATATGTCAAGCTCAAAGTCAAACGGATAACATTCGCGCAGCTTCTCGTCTGATGTGAGCGAAAGCGTGACGGAATTTTCCGAGTGATCTTTGACCGAGAAGTCGCTGTGCCTTGCAAAACCGTGCTTTTGCAGTGTATAATGCTTTCCGTTTTCGCTGTACCTGTCATCCGCGAGCCTGCCGCAGATGGGGAACAGCACGGGCGAGTGACCGGTCCAATACGCGGCATCGCCGTTCCAGATGATCTCCGAGGCTCCGGCTGTCAGCGCGGTCAGCTCGGCCCCGTGTTCGTTTATTTGCGCACTTATCGTGCCATTGGTGATTTTTATCATATCGCACCTCTTTTCTGTGAACATTTTAATACAACTCGGACGATTTGTCAATCTTGACAATGCGATCGCAGGATGATATTATACTCTATGTACGGAGGTGCGTATGAGAACAATATCTGCGGAAATAGTGAATATGGTAATGATATACGATAAGGCATCGGGTAAGTGTCTGGTGCTTGACAGGCGCGGCTCATGGCCCGGACTGACGTTTCCGGGCGGGCACGTCGAGAACGGAGAGAGCTTTTATGACTCTGCGATACGTGAGGCAAAAGAGGAAACAGGCCTCGATGTGCATTCGCTGACGCCGTGCGGCGTGGTGGATTGGGCGGATAAAAGCACGGGCAAAAGATATATTGAGTATCTGTACAAAACGTGCGAATTCGACGGTGAAACGGTACCGTCGACTCGCGAGGGCAGTATAATATGGATGTCACCGGATGAACTGAGAACGACGAATAGGCTGTCTATGAATTTTGAAAAATACCTGCCGATGTTTTTTGACGGAAAATACTCCGAAATGTTCTTTGAATGGGACGGCGAGGCATGGGACGGCGTGCCTCAATATAAATAGAAAAATTCAAATACATAAATAAATCCCACGGCTTGCACCGTGGGATTATTTCATTATTTATCACCATGTATCGCAGTGAGTTTCCGCCTGAGCGTAAGAACCGAAAAATCCGATGTTGCCGACAAAATCCTCGCCTTTGCCGTCGCAACAGAGCATCTTTTCGTCCAACTCCTCCAAATGCGTCAGCTTGCCGTCGAGATACATCATTAACCTTTGTCCGCAGGTCGTCAGCCTTGATACCAATCCGCCGAGACGGACGTCAATCACCTCAAAACCCTGCGGCTTCTTGTCGTGCATCCACGTGTCACGGTAAACGTCATGAAATTCGTCGATCGCCTTTTTCGCCTCGCCTATCTGACACAGTACCTCTTTCATCGCCGTGCGGTCGCCGTTCTGATACGCTTTTCTTGCCCTTGCGCCCAGATCGTATTTGTACTGTAATGCCTTGCACAGCGCCTGCGACATTCTGAAAAGATATCCGTACTTTTCGTGCTTTGTCAGCGGCTCCAACTCCTTGACGTACTTCTTGTACTCTTCTGCCTCGTTGAACTGAACGACCGAATCGTATCTGCCGAGGAAGGGATCGTTATATAACATATACTTCGACGGATTTTTGACGTAACTGTATATCCTGTCGGGGTTTATGTATTTCGGCTTTATCCTGTCCGGCATCTCGACATTCATGAATGTGTCGTACGGTATGCCGTATCTCGACTCAAAGTCTGCCTTTATTTTGGCGTCGTCGCGTTCTCCTTGCGCGTATTTTGCCATATAGAACATTGCGGGCAGGCAGGCAAATATATCGCATTCGGCACCTCCGTCGCCCCACAATGTGAAGAATACGTCGCGGACTCCGTTTTCGATACAGCTTTCGATCGCGGGTATATCTGTCATCAGCGCGGATGCGTTGTGCGGAACGAAGCAGTTCCAACACCATATACCGCCGGCATACCATACGTTGTCGCTGATGATCTTGTGATTTTTCAGCGACATATCGTATACGTTTTTGTTGAGTGAATAATAGTCCCAATAAACTATACCGACGTTATCCGGCACCAGCTCGCGCTGTTTTTCCGTCATCACGATCTTTTCCGTCCTGTAATCGCCGTCGCCGACGTGACGGAAGAACATATCGCTCCACATGATCGGCTGAAATCCGTGCTTCTTTGCTATTTCGGCGACGCGAGCCAGATGCTCCTTGATTATTTCGTATCTGTCGCGTAAGCCGTGCTCCTTCATGTATTTCCCCATGCCGAGCATTATCGCCTCGTCCATGCCGATGTTTATGCGTCGGCTGGTGAACGCTTTTTCACATGACGTGAACATTTTGTCAATCAGATCGTAGACGCGTTCGTCACCGACAAGTAGGATATCGTTGATATCGAACAGACCGCTGTAAACGTCGTGCTGTGCTATGCGGGCGAGATGCGCCAACGTCTGTATGCACGGCATAAGCTCAATGCCGTGCTCCTTTGCGTAGGAGTCAAGCTCCTGCAATTCTTTTATTGAGTATCTTCCGCGAAAATGACCGAAATACGGCTCGCCCTCAATTTCGTACGTGTCCTCGGTATACAGCATGAGCATATTATAGCCCATGAACTGCATTTCGTCTATAAGCCGTTTGACTGCGTCCGTCGTGTATACGGCGTTTCGTGAGCAGTCGATCATCAGACCCAACGTATCAAAGCTTTGCATATTTTTCTCCTTTACATTTCCTCAATGTGGTAGATATAGTCGATAGAGCCCAAAGCCTCTATTATTTCCTTGTGCGTCTTATACTTTTTCAGCTCGTTACTGCTGATCGACAGCGAAACGGAATATACGCTCAGACCGGAATTGAGATATGCCGGATTTGATTCGATATCGTCGATCTTCAATCCGAGTTCTCTGATCGTGGCGACGAAATTCTGCAGATTCGATGAGCTTTTCAGTTCAAGATGTATCTCAAAATGGTTTGATCTGTTTTTCAGATACTTTTCAAATCCGGTCAGGAATGAAAGGCAGAACATATACGCCGCAAAGGCGATTATCGTCAGCGTGTACATTGCCGCACCGACGGACAGTCCGATGATTCCGCACGCCCACAGACCGAATGACGTCGTCAGCCCCTTGATCTGGGAACGCGAGCTGAAAAGGGTGGAATTGACACTGATGATCGCTGTGGATATTACGGCAGCCGCCGATATCAGATACATCGTGTTGCCACCGCACCTGCCGATATATTCGTCCATGAGCATGGCGCAGGTCGTCGCCAACGATACGAAAATGAATGTACGCAGTCCCGCCGAATGGCGCTTGGCTGAGCGTTCACAGCCGATGACGGCGCCGATAACGACCGTGATTATTATCCTCATCGCGATATTCAGAACGGAAAAATCGTCTGACGCGAAAATCGAAATATCATTGAGTATGTTCATATTGTGATCCTACCTTCTGAATTTTGTGCGGTAATGTGAGAAGCTCTGCGCCAGCGCATATTGCTCCTCGGCCGCCTCGTTGAATGCCTGTTCGTTTTCGTCCGGCGTATGTACATCTGCCGGAGGCAACGTTTTTTCGATCGATCGTATTCGCTCTATCAGCTTTTCGACCTCGGTTTTTTCCTTGCCGGTCTCCGTGTCGATATTGCCGACCGTCACTATATCCTCCATCTTACCGGAATACGATCCGGAAAGGTACAGACCCAGCTTTGCACAGGCCGGTCCGATTAACTCATACAGCACGCTTGACGCGAGTATGACGGTGTTCAATGCGATGCCCGTTTCGCCGCCCAGCGTTCGTGCCACCACAGCTGCAAGCCCGATCGCAATGCTCGTTTGCGGTATCAAAGCAAGTCCCAGATGATTCCTGATCTTATTCGGCTTTTTCACCGTCGCGCAACCGCAGAAAGCACCGAGGTATTTTCCGCCGATACGCACGAATACGTACGTCAGACCGACGACCACGAGTGACACCGATCCGACCGACGACGCGCCTCCGAACAGAACCCCGAAGTCGAACGACAATCCGCTTCTGACAAAGAAGAGCAACAGTATCGGCGGATTGAAATAATTCAGTTGCATGAATAGTTTGTCGTCGTCTGTGATGTTGATATATATCGCGCCCATCGACATACAGCCGAGCAGGGGAGATACGCCTATCATCGAGCATATACCGCAAAAGATCATCAGCGTGGCGATGCTGATTATCAGTCTGTTGTCATTCGTACGGGTTTTCGGCATCAGAAGCTTTAATAAAATGCCGAACAGACCGCCGAGCAACAGGACCGCAATGTTTATCAGAAACGGTTTGACGATGCCGATGAAACTGACGGATTCGCCGCCGTTTATCGTCGCCGACGCGATCGAGATCGTCACGCTGTACGCGATAAGTCCCAGCATTTCATCTATTGCTATGACCTGCAGAAGCGTATCGACGAAATCGCCCTTTGATCCCGTCTGACGTATCGTCATCATCGTTGACGCCGGCGTGGTCGTGGAGGCGATCGCCGCCAGAACGATGGAAAAGGCAAAGCTGAGCCCCAGCACGAAATACATCGTGCAGAATATGACGATCGATGCCGTCAATGTCTCAAACAGCGTGATGACGATCACCTTGGCACCGTTTTTCTTCAAGGCGTCAAATCTGAAAAACTGTCCGGTGCCGAATGCGATGAACGCTATGGCGATGTCTGACAGAAATTCCATGCCGGAGATAACACGGGTATCTATCAGATCGAGGCAGAACGGGCCGATGAGTATTCCGGTGATTATGTACGCGGTAACATTCGGCAACTTCAGCTTTTTTGTTACCCGCGTCATCGCGAATCCCAAAAACAGCATCAGCGAAACGGAAATGATTATCACCGCCACCGGCGAATCTACTGATAATTTATCATAAAGCGATCGCAATTTCAATATACCTCTTGCAAAAAGTTTCGATATATGATACACTGTCCGTGCCATAAATGCAAATAATATTATTTTGAGACGATATGCAAAAAAATTATGGAGGCACAAATGGATATCAGATTGGAAACACTCTTGACCGTGGCGGATAAGAAAAACTTTACAAAGGCGGCGCAGGTGATGTCGCTGACGCAACCGGCGGTTAGCCATCATATCGCTACGCTGGAGGATGAGCTCGGCGTAAAGCTGTTCGTGCGTGGAAAATCTGAAATAAAGTCCACACCGCAAGGAGAAATCGTTATTAAATACGCTAAGCGGATGCAGGCGATGGAGGCAAAGCTTCGCACCGAGCTTGCCGATTTCGATAAGAAGGTGACAAATATCAGGATAGGCATCACACACACGTCGGAAAGCAATCTGATGACGGAGGTGCTGGCCAAATACAGTAATCAGAACAGCGGTGTCAGCATAACGCTGATAACTGACACGATAAAAAATCTTTATGATAAACTTGAAAATTACGAGATCGATCTCGCTATCGTGGACGGCAGACCGTCCCACGCCGGATTCTCGTCGATAATGCTTGACACCGACTATCTCGTTTGCGTTTTGTCGACGGATAATCCACTGTCAAAAAACCATATTGTGACGCTGAATGAGTTGAAAAAGGAACGTATGATCCTGCGATTGCCGTCGTCTGCGACGCGCACGCTGTTTGAGTCGACGTTGGAAAGCATGAATGAATCGATCGGTGACTTCAATGTGACTATGGAGGTCGACAATATCGCGACGATCAAGGATCTGGTCAGAAAGGATCTCGGCGTTTCAATCCTTGCCAAAAGTGCCTGCATGGATGAGGTAAAAAAAGGAAAGCTGATCGTTCTTCCCATCGAAAATCTCAGTATGCTGCGCGAAACGAATATGGTCTACAACAAGGACTTTGAGCATATCGACGTGTTGCAGGGTATCTCCGGAATGTACATGAATTTGGCAAGAACTTTCTGATATCGACGTTTTTGTATTGACAAACTCCCGCGCGTATGTTATTATATCTGTCAGTTTTGATCAGAGGAGAGTATATGGAAAACAGAGTTCGCCATCTCGGCATTATTATGGACGGTAACAGACGTTGGGCTAAGGTGCACGCATTGGCATCTGCGTTTGACGGGCATCGTACCGGTGGATATAGAATGATAGACACCTGCGAATGGTGTGAGGATTTGGGGATAGATTATCTGACGGTTTACGCGTTTTCCACTGAAAATTGGACGCGTTCACAAGAGGAGGTCGAGGGACTTTTCCGACTTATGGAGAAGCTTTTTGTGGAGCAGATCGACCGATGCGTGGAAAAAGACGTCAAGGTCCTGATCACCGGCAACCTGTCGATGCTCAGCGAAAGATCATTGCAGACCGTTGAAAAGGTGAAGAGCATGACGGCGCATTGCAAGAGGCTCACACTTAATATCGCTCTCAGCTACGGCGGACGAGATGAGATCGTGCGCGGGGTGCAATCGTGCGTCCGCGACGTCATCGACGGAAAAATGTCCGTTGACGATATCACCGAAAAGTCGTTCGGAGCTCATCTCGACAGCGCGGGATTGCCCGATATGGATCTCGTTATCCGTACCGGAGGCCAGCACCGCCTCAGCAATTTCTTTCCGTGGCTCACTGTGTACTCCGAAATGTTTTTTACCGACGTACTGTGGCCGGATTTCAGCAAAGAGCTTCTGATCGAGGCACTTGATTACTATGCGAGTGTCCAGATAAACAACGGCAAATAATGGGGGAAATGGATTTGGAAATGAAGAATAAATTTGGATTTGCCGCTCGGACGGCTTCAGTGCTTTTTGCGCTGGTGATTGCGGTATCCGCCGTGCCTTTCGGCACTTTTGCCGCCGGCGCCGATCTCAGATACGGCCGCTCTTCGCTCTATTGCGAAACCTATCAGCCGTCTGATATTCTGGGTCTTATCGCAGGCTCGTATTCCACGTCCGAGGGCGCATATCTCGACACAATTGATGAATACGCGATGACGTTCAGTCCGCGAATTCCCGACGGTTATGTTTCACTGTCGGCATACGGCACGAAAATGACTGTGTCCGCTTCCGTATATTCGTACGTCGCGGATAACGGGACGACTGTTTCGTGGATGCCTTCCGTCGCAGTACATGACGGAAGGACGTACGGACTGACAAAGTCCGGTAACGCGTACGTTGCCACCATAGACGGTATTGACCCGAATGCGTCGCAGACCGTCAGGGTAGAGTATTCGTGCTCATTCGCACTCAGCGCTTCCGTCACAAAGGAAATAGCCAACAGGGCGTATAACGACGCGTACTCTGCACGCGCCAACATACAGAAATACGCGTCTGCGCTAGCGACCTATAAGACAAATCTTGAAAAGTACAATGATTTTGTCAACGCAAACACCGAGTACAATACGGCACTTGCCAAGTACAATAAGTACCTCGAAGAGTTAGAGGTATACAATGCCGCGCTGAAAAAGTATCAGGATTATCTGACGGCGTTGGACGAATACAACGACAATCTCGCAAAGTATCAGCAATATCTGAAGGATATTGAAACGTACGATACCGAAAAGGCTGCCTATGACGCCGCCAAGGAACAGTACGAGAAGGATAAAGCCGAGTACGTAGAAAGAAGCACCGCATATCTGCAGTATTCCGCCGAGCTGAAACAGGCGATGGAGCATCTGAAGTATCTGGAGCTGTGCTACGTTACGTCGGATGAGGGACACAATCTGCTCGCCACGTTGCAGGGTGGCACCGTTTCGTCGGTCATAGACAGAAAGGACGAGCTCGTGCTCGTCGGCGTCAGCGCTACCGATCTGAATAATTGTGCCAATGCGACGCATGAGCTTACGTCGTTGCTCGTCGATTACAGCGCACTCAAGGATGACGCGGCGAGATTCAATTGGTACAAGAATAACTACGGCGCGCTCCGTTCCGCCATTTCAAAGCTTTATTCGGGTCTGAACAGCGTTTACGGCAATCCCACCGTTCGCTCACAAAGCGCAAAACAGGAGAGAGCGTACAGATTCTGTCAGCTTTTGTCACAGCTGTATTATCTGAACACCTACCTTGACGATAACGTGGTCGCCGATCCCAATGCCACCATCAATACATATCTTGACGGTACCAGAACCGCCGTGACGTATAAGCTTTCCGAAGTGCTCGAGTCGGCGTACGTTATCACTGATGACAACGATTCGTCTGTCGCGGAGATAGTTTTGCCTGAGTCGGTTGAAAAGCCCGTGCAGCCGAGATTTGATAAAAAAGAGCCTAAAAAGCCGACGCCGGTATACGAACCGGCGGCCCCGAAGGCCGTTACTGAACCCACTCCCATTGCCGAGGTCGAAAAGCCGACGGCCCCCGGCGAGATAGCCGATCCCGGCGAAGAGCCGAAGGAGCCGGAGTATTCAGATCTCATTCTGGCACTTGTCGATGAGCTTGACAGCGGCAAGCTGACATCACGCAATGTGACGTCGGGCATTACGATCAGTGAGACCTCCGGCATCACGAAAATTCTCTCGACGGGCGACATACATGAATACCCGATAGTCACATTCCTTAACAGCGACGGCTCGCTCATCGATACCGTCATGGTCAAGGACGGAAAACTCGAAAGAAATGTGACTGCCAATATACCGTCAGACGAAAAGAATGCCTATTTCTTCGACAGATGGGTAAATTCGATGGGACAACCCGTGGATTTTTCCACGCTGAAAGAGAACATCACCGTATATCCGACATTCAAGGCGGTTGGGCAGAAATATGTGATCACGTTCATCACGGCCGAGGGAACTTCCACGGTCGAGACCGCGTACGGTAAGATGCCACAGTGTCCGTCGTTGACCGCAAAGGCATCGGATGAAATGTACGACTATAAATTCGTCGGATGGTCTCCGGCGTTAAAGGCCGTTGACGGCGATGCGACGTATGAGGCAGTCTATGAACAGTCATACCGTCAGTATACGATCAAATGGGTGATCGATACCACGACGGTTGAGTCAAAATATAAATACGGTGAGGTCCCGTCGTGCCCGATCGACCCCGACAGTCTGTTGGGCGTCACGGCTTCCGGCGTGATGACTTTTGCCGGATGGGATAAGAATATTTCGACCGTAACGTGTGACACTGTATATACCGCCGTTATAAAAAAGCAGTGGACGATCAGTGTCATCGACGGCGACAATAACGACGGCGTCGAAATAGCGGAAACTGCGGATAATTACGTATTGAGAGTGCCTGCGACCGTGCGTTCGTTCGACATCGGAAGCATCGTCCGGAGTATCATTTCATACGGTAAGCCGATGCTTATCGAATGTTCAAACGGAGTATCTGTCGAAGTACCTCTGTCCGTACTTGCGCAACTTATGTCTGACGCGTCGTACAACAGCTCCGTATTCGGAGCACCTACCGACGGAAACACCGTTATCACGATGGGGTACGATACGTCCGACGCGGAAAAATCCATTAAAATAATGATAGGCGGCAAGGCTTGCCCTGCCGGCGTTACAATCACGTTCGATTGCACCGATGCCGACAATGCGATCATCAACGGTTATTCGGCGGCGGAGGGTGCATCGCTTGTCGAAACGAGGATCTACCGGCAAGCCAATAATATAATTATGTATACGGACGGCTCGTCCACCTCCTATGCCGTCGTTTACTCATATGCGATCACGGTGGATCAGACGGATGGCGGTATAGTATCGATCGGCAGCGAAAGTGCACGCGTCGGTCAGCTTGTCAACGTCAGAATAGCACTTGAGGCAGGCCAAAAAGCCGACGGCGTAGATATTGTATATCTGACGAAAGGGCAGACACAACATATTGATGTAAATGTCGACGATAAGACCGCGAGAGAGGTCACAGTCTCCTTCATAATGCCCGCGGATGCGGTTGATATTAAGGTATCTTTTTCTGATATTATCTACATAATATCGTTCTATATTGACGGTCAGCTTTATTCATCCGGCGAATACACGTTCGGACAGGCTGTCGTCGTGCCCGTGACGCCGGTGAAACCGAATACCGAAACCGAGGCGTTCACGTTCTCCGGTTGGTCTCCGGCCGTCATCGAAACGGCATCCGGCGACGCCGAATACTACGCGGTATTTGAGTCCTCTCCGCTGACGGGCGATAATTACGGAGATGACAGCCACGGCTTTGAGGGATTCCTTGTGCTGATGGTCGAAATAATCGGCGTATGCGCCGTTATTGCAGGTATTATATTTGCCGTAAAATACAGAAAAAAGGTCGTTGAATTCATAAAATCCGCGGCAAAATCCGCACCCGAACGTATAAAATCCGTTGCCAAAACGGTAGCTGAATACGTGAAAATCGCCGCAAAAATCGTGGCGATTTGCGTGAAGTCTGCCGCAAAATTCGTTGCTGTCCACGTAAAATCGGCGTTTTGCTCGACGGTCGATGCCGTAAAGAAAAAGACACGTCCGTCGGACGGCGGAGAAAAGCCGGAAAAGAAAGAACGCAAGAAAAAAAGAAGGATAAGATTCGATATTTAACGGTCACGTCACCCTGCCGCAGGTAGATTCTGCGGCAGGGTGTTTTTGCCGTAATACTTAGCACCGTAATACTTAGCTATATATAATAAATAAATATACGAAATATCACGAATTTTTTTGCGAAAACTGTTGACAAAGAGCGACTTGTGTGATACACTATGATACATAAAACTATGGGAAGGTTTTCCCACGCGCATAAGATTATAAAAAGAAAGCGAGAAATTCATTATGAAGACAATTATGACAAAAGCAATTGCTTTGGTTATCTGTGCAATCTTGCTTGTATCTTGCATCCCGCTGACTGCGTTTGCAGGCTCCGGTAATGACGGTACCGTAAAGATTTCGCAGGATGGCGGTATATTTACAGTTAAGTTCCCCGCTGCCAAGCTTAATCAGATGGCTTCCAAGAAGGCCATAACAAAGGATGACCTCCTTTCGATGCTTCCTGAGGGTCTCTATACCGCATATACGACAGGCGGTATCGTGGATATGCTCACGTGCGACGCTGTTCAGGATGTCCTTTCTCCTATGGATCTGTTGCACTCTCTTCCGGAGGAGCTTGTCGACGAGGTTGTAACGGTTGAGAATCTTGAGGCTATGATCTCTCTTGACGATCTTCTCCTCATTGCTCCCGTACAGACGATCATCAATTCTCTCACAGCCGATCAGCTCAAGGCTATCATCGATTTGGATAACCTCACGGCTACTCAGATTGACAGCCTCGGTGTTTCGGCAGTTATCAGCGGATTGACTTCGCCAGAGCTCGCAAGTGTCATTTCTCTGAGCTCCACACTTACGGCTGACGAGCTTGCTAATTTTAATGTCGCCGCACTTGCGGCTACGTTTACGCCCGCTGAGATCGAATCCGTTTTCGGTGCTTCTTACAGCATCGGCGGCAAATCGTCTGCGCAGCTTATCGCTGATGCTGATATGACGGCTCTTATTTCAGCCATCACGGCTCGCGCCGGCCTCATGACCGCTACGGATATCATCGGCGTTATCAAGGCGATCGGCGTTTCCAAGGTCCTCGATGTAGATGCACTTGCAGAGTTCATTAAGAGAGATTTGCTCAACTATACAACAGCATCTAACCTTGTTGCCGCTGTCGGCTTCAAGTCGATCATCAAGGCGATCGGCGTGTCAAAGCTTCTTACATACGTTAACGCAACGGAACTCAAGCAGGTATTCAAGAAGGTCAACAAGTCCGGCGTTAAGCAGGTCGCTTCCTCCGTACTTGCCACGATGCTTGCACAGCCTGACATTCAGCTCAACGGCACGTCACTCTTCACGGCTAACTACGACATTTCGATCAATGCCATTAAGAATGCTGTCCTTCAGTCCCTTCCGAATGTTCAGACATTCATTGACATTGCAGATGCTCCCGATAATATATTCTTCTCGCTTATTCTTGATGTAGATATGGACGATATGGCTTACACAGGCGACATTGAGCTTGGTGTTAAGCTGGGCGTTTACGGTACACCTGATGAGATAGCTGAGCTTGCACTTCATGCAGAAAACCTTTCCCAGTATGTTTTGGCTTGGGAAACAGGTTACTATGATGATGTATCCGGTGAGACGGTTGATCTTGCGGCTTTCCTGAATATTCCCGAAAAGGTTACCGCATATGTAACTAAGGCTCTTACGACAAACAGAATTTCCGACAGAGTAAAGGCCGCTCTTCTTAAACTGATCAACGGCACGTTGCAGGATGCCATCGACAGACTGTCTGCATTCACGGTCGAGGAGATCGCAGCGATCATAGCTAACTATGATACGCCTATCACAGAGAAGGTTGTCAATGTTACTCTCAAACATAAGGAAAAAGCAGAATCATTCCTTAATTATGCAATTGCCGCACTGAATGCTATCCCTGAGGAATATCGCCAGGCTTCAGTCGCTGATTTCTATTTCATGTACGGTATGTTCTTCATAGCGTTCACAGGCAATACTACAGTTGATTCGATCATCACGAGAGTAACAAATGCGTTTGCTTCTCTTGCTCCCGCGGCTAACATCTTTGACGGTAGTGAAGAGATTTCGTCCACTTGCCTCGCTATTGTAGTATTCGATGATCTTTATAAGGTTGAGTTTGTCACAGAGACAGGCGTCATCTTCACAACATTTCTTCCTTCCGGCACTGATGTCTCCGTTGTTACAAAGCTTATTCCGGAGCTTGCAGCAGAGTCATGGGTTGACTCACACAATCAGCCCGCAACGACAACGGTTGCTAAGGATTCTAAGTATTATAACTTTGACGTTGAGTACACTGTAACATTCAAGGATCTCGGTGGCGTAAGATATGTTAACTACTACATCGACGAGTTTGTTGAGGTTCCTGAAATCACAGAAAAGCCCGGTTATGATGCCGAGTGGTATATTGAGGGTACAGATACAACTATTTGGGATGCATTCATCAGACAGGGCGATTACACAGTCGAGGCAAAATATACGCCTATGACATATTACCTTGTATTTACGCAGGCTGACGGTTCAGAAACAGTTCTGTCATATACATACGGCACGAACCTGCTCAGCGGTAAGGTTCCTCAGGTCAAGATGAGAGATGGTTATCTCGGCGTTTGGTCACCTTATAAGCTGAATGTTAATCAGTATGAGTACATCAAGGCAAGGTACATCCCGATATCCAGCGTATATGCGGTTATCTTCGAGCTCAGACCGAATGAGACGGTAACTGTATACTATGAGCAGGGTGCAACATCGATCGTTGAGCCTCCGGTACCGGAAGTGTTCGGTTACTACGGTGAGTGGTCAGCATATCAGCTCAATGTAACACCCACAACGATCGTCACACCTATCTATTCACCTCGTACATTCAGTGTAACATTCGAGCAGGAAGACGGCACAGCTAAGGTCGTTGAGTACGCATTCGGTGCTGAGTCCATCAATGTACCTGCAGTCAATGAGAAGGCC
The DNA here is from genome assembly GCA_024404445.1 of Clostridia bacterium. Classification (GTDB taxonomy): domain Bacteria; phylum Bacillota; class Clostridia; order Oscillospirales; family CAG-272; genus RGIG6816. Next base: position 12,564 of record JAKSPY010000007.1, on the reverse strand, counting down.
GGATACGTCGGTGCTTGGGAAGATTTCGAGCTTAACACATCCGCGGCTATCACAGTTAAGGCTGTTTATACACCTAAGACATACAGTGTAACATTCGTTCAGGAAGACGGTACATCTAAGGTTGTTGAGTATACGTTCGGTGCAGAGAAGATCGATGAGCCGACGGTCAATGAGAAGGTCGGATACACCGGTGCTTGGGAATCCTACAAGCTTAATGATACTCAATTTGTAACAGTTAAGGCTGTTTACACACCTAAGACATACACAGTTACGTTCTGCTTCGAGGACGGCACGACAAAGGATGTTCAGTATGCATTCGGTGCTAAGTCCATCACAGAGCCTGCGATCCCCGCTAAGGAAGGTTACGTCGGTTCATGGGAAGCTTATGAGCTTAACAAAGAGCCGTCTATCAAGGTCAATGTCAAGTACACAGTAGAGGCTGTTACTACAGAGGCTACGACATCTGATGATAGTAAGGGATGTAACTCCACTATCGGCATCGGTGCAGCGGTTGTATCTGTTGTCGCACTTCTCGGTACATGCATCGCAGTATCCAAGAAACAGAAATGGTAATCGATTGATCAATTGAATCATTAAGGACTGTTGCTTTGGCAACAGTCCTTTTTCCATGTTTGCGAGACGGTTGACTTATTGTCGGATTTGTGCTATTATATATAATATAAGGAAGAAAACGGAGAAAATGATGTACGAAAGAATAATCTCGGCAATCGAAAGCCACGATAAAATAATTATTCACAGACATTCAAACCCCGACGGAGACGCGCTCGGTGCGCAGATAGGGTTATGCTCAATCATTCGGGCGACTTATCCCGATAAAACTGTCAGAATGGTCGGTGACATGTCGCGCAGATATGCGTTTATGGATGGCTCGGATATGGATGAGATAAACGACTGTGAGTACGACGGCGCATTGGCGATAATTCTCGATACGGCGGCCTCGTCCCTTGTCAGTGATACTCGCTATAGCCTTGCGGCAGAAAGATTACGAATAGATCACCACATATTCTGCGAGAAGTTTGCCGATATTGAGTTTGTCGATACCACGTTTGAAAGCTGTGCCGGATTTGTTGCATATATTGCAATGACCGAGGGGTTGACGGTCGATGATTTTGCCGCCAAAGCGCTGTATACCGGTATGGTCACCGATTCCGGTCGGTTCAGATACGATTCCACTAATTCACGCACGTTTGAGATAGCGTCATTTTTACTGAAGCGTAATTTCAGTACCGCGTCAATATATTCTGAGCTGTACGCTGATGAATTGAAAATGGTCAAAATGCGGGCCTCCTTTATCATGAGGATACAGACGACGTCAAAGGGTGTGGGTTACATATACACAACAGCAGATGAAGTAAAATTGCTTGACGCCGATACTTTTACGATATCGCGTGGGATGGTTAATACGATGTCCGATATCCGCGGTATCAACAGCTGGGTTAATTTTACTGAAACTGATGATGGCATTTTATGTGAGATAAGGTCCAAAAAGTATAATATCAACCCGATAGCAGTAAAACACGGCGGCGGAGGCCATGCAAAGGCAAGCGGTGCCACATTACGCAGTCGCGAAGAGGCAATGAATATGCTTGACGACCTTGATGCGTTGGAGGACGGAAATGAATAATGATAATACACAAATAATGCGTCAGATTATGGATGAGATCAAATCTTATCAAAGAATAATCATAGTACGCCATCAGCGCCCGGACGGCGATGCCATGGGTTCTACGCTCGGTCTGCGTGAGATTTTGCGACTGACGTATCCGGAAAAAGAGATATACTCAATAGGGCAGGACAGTTCGGAATATATGGCATTCCTCGGAGATGACGACGAGGACTTACCTGAGGAGGCATACGCTGACGCACTGATCATCGCTATTGACACTGCGACGACGGACAGGCTGGCCAACCGTAATTATTCGCTCGGTAAACGGCTGATAAAGATCGACCATCATATCGATGTTCTGCCGTTCGGCGATATCAGCTGGGTGGAGGATTGGCGTTCGTCCGCGTGCGAAATGATTGCATACTTTTACTACACGTTCCGCGATGAATTGAAGATCAACTCCTATGCCGCCACCTGCATTTATGCCGGCATAGTCACTGATTCCGGCAGATTCAGATTCGGCTCCGCGACCGGCGATACGATGCGATATTCGGCACTGTTGTTGGACTGCGGCATCGACACGGAAAAACTGTTTGCCGATCTTTACCTTGAGAGTTTTGATTACTATAAATTCCAATCTTTCGTTTTCGGTCAAATGCGCATCACGCCGAACGGTGTTGTGTATCTGCACGTGGATAAAGCGATGCAAAAGCGTTTCAATCTGACGGCAGAGCAGGCCAGCAATTCTGTTTCATTTATGAATTCGATCAAGGGCAGTCCTATTTGGCTCGCATTTATCGACAATGCCGACGGCACGATCCGCGTTCGTCTGCGTTCCAGATTTGTGACGGTGGATGAGCTGGCGAACAAGTATCACGGCGGAGGTCACGCCTGCGCCAGCGGGGCAACGGTATATTCGGCAAAGGAAATGAAAGCTCTCATCGACGACGCCGACCGGTTGCTCGCAGAATTCAAAAAAACACACGAGGATGTCAAATGAAAATACTGATAACAAATGATGACGGTATACAGGCTCCCGGTCTGTACGTGCTAGCAAATTGGGCCAAAAAGTATGGTGAGGTGACTGTCATAGCACCGAAATCAGAGCAGAGTGCCAAAAGTCAATCAATCAATATCCACACGCCGTTTGAGATTGTGCCGGTACAGTTTGCTAACGGAATCGAGGCATATTCGGTCGACTCAACACCCGCAGACTGCGTCAGATTTGCGGCTATATCGCTCAATCGCGATTACGACCTTGTGCTGTCGGGCATCAATCGCGGACTGAATATTGGTTTGGATATACTGTATTCGGCGACGGTGGGCGCGATATACGAGGCGTCTATTACTTATCCGCATGTTTGCGCAGTGTCAACCGAGTCGCGTTCGCTTGACTTTGCATCGACGCGTCTTGATGAGGTTTATGATTATTTCGTTAAGAATAAGCTTTTTGACTATTGGGGCACGTATAACGTTAATATTCCGTCGCAGGATCGCGGCATACATATTACGCATCAGGGCGGACGGTACTATAACGACAAGTTTGTCGATCTCGGTAACGGAATGTTCTGCCAGCATGGTTATTCCGTTCATGAGGATCACGGCGACTATACTGTCGACACGGACGCCGCGCTTAATGGGTATATATCCATCTCACCTCTGACCGTGGACCGAACGCGCTATGACGTTTACAATAAGCTGAATGAGCTTTTGAATAAATAAAAAATACGGTGTAATCCCAAATGGGATTACACCGTATTCTGTTATCCGGCTATGGATTATTTCGTGTATGTTGCGCCTGTGTCAAATTCGATCGTGCCCTTATAATTCTTGATTATACCGAGGACTGTGATCTTGTCACCGACCGCAAGATCGGAACCGCCGGCCATACGGAAGCACTGGAATTTCTTACCTGCGACTGTAATCGTGACTGTGATATTGCCGTAATTCTCGGAGTATTCAGTGTCGATGGACGTGATCTCGCCTGTCAACTGCTGTTTACCGTTCAGTGACTTACCGTCCTCAAGGGCATAAGCCTTGTCAACGAGGATGGCCTCCTTAGCCGCCGACAGAGGAAGGTTATAATATACAGCACCCTTATCAAATTCGATCGTGCCCTTGTAATTTTTGATCGTACCGATAACTGTGATCACCTGACCGACTGCAAGGTCAGCGCCGCCCGTCATGCGGAAGCACTGGATATTCTTACCGTTTACGTTGATTGTTACAGTGATATTGTTGTAATTGCCTGCGTATGCTGTGTCGATCGAAACGATCTCACCGCACAGGATCTGATTGCCGACGAGCGCCTGACCGTCTTCAAGCGCGAATGCCTTGTCAACGACGACGTTCTGCTTCATCTCATCAACTGTGAACATCTTGGAATAAATGGCGCCGGTATCAAATTCAATCGTGCCCTTATAATTCTTGATCGTACCTGCGACAGCGATGGCATCGCCGACCTCAATGTCAGCACCGCCGGCCATACGGAAGCACTGGATGTCCTTATCACCGACTGTGATCGTTACTGTGATGTTGTTGTAGCTTTCGGAATATGCCGTGTCGATGGATTTGACAACGCCCAGCAGTACCTGCGTACCGTTGAGAGCCTTGCCATCTTCGAGTGCGAATGCTTTTTCAAGAACGACTGCCTGAGGCATATCGTCTGCAGGAGCGATCACATTGACAACAAATTCTTTTGTGTCTGTAACATCGCCGCATGTGAGTGTTGCCGTGATTGTGACAACTGTGTCTGTGTCAGGAAGAGAAACGACTAACTTGCCGTCCTCAACTTTGACGCAATCACTGTCGGATGCCCAGCTGATAGCGACCTTGTCATATGACTGACCTGCGTTGATGACTGCGATCTCGCAGGGTTCAACGATGTCGGCTGTGCTGATGTTAAGGAGATCCTTCTCGGCTGCGACAGAGCCTGCGTCGTCAAGCTCGGGAAGTGAAAGGTTTGTGATAACGTCAGCGCTTATCGGATATATCTGATATGCACTGCTGTAGCAGGAAACGATACCTGCGATAGTCGCAGAGTAGCCGCCCTTGAAGTTTGACTTCCATGTATCTCTTGCCTCTGTTGAAAGGAAGTAGTAGTTATCGTAAATGTTGAAGCGGGCCTCACCGTCACCGACTGTGAAGTAATAGTAGTCGCCGCTGATGTTGGAGAGCTTGCAGCCATCAAGTATTACGAGCGCGTTCTGATAGGGAATAAGCGCTGTGTCTTTTCCGCTTTCAGCTTTTGTGAAATCTGCCGTACCCTCGTTGTATTTGAGTGCATCGACCTTGTTGCCGGTCTTCTTTACCGTGCAACCCTTGTTGAACTCATACTGACCGCTGTATATCGTACCGGAGCCGGAAACGACTACCTCTGTGCCGAGCGGGAACTCAGCATTGAGAGCCTCGTCGCTGGCCTTGACGCTGTCGTCAAGTACGGGTGCGTATGCATAGTAGCCGTGACCGTCGGCGTCCTGCAGATAAAGTGAGCCGCCGGAGCTGGATGCCAATGAAACTACCGCGATGACGTAAGCCTTGACGTTCATGATCGCGCCGTTGTTGGCAGAGCAGTTAGCCAACCACTGATCATAGCTTGTGTACTTGTACTCGGGGACCTGTCTGTCAAATTCCTGTGTTGTCGTGTTCTTGCCGTCTGTGATCGTGGCAATAAGCTTGTAATCTGACGGTGCAGTGTTGTAAACCTCGTTATATACGATCTCAATTGTCGTCTTGCCGTCTACTGTAGATACGGTTGCAACATCAAGTGAATCGGGATTTACCTTTTGTACTTCCCACGAAACCGAGAATGTCTCGTTTCCTACGGGAATAGTCGTAACCACGTCAAAGCTTGCTGTATCATATGAGGGTGTATTCTTTGACGAGCTCTTATAAAGCTGGAAAATATATGCTTTCGCTTTATCAAGGCTTGTTTCTGTCTTTGTGCCGCAACCGATGAGGCAAACGAGGCAGAACGCCATAGCGAGAAGACAAGCTAATACTCTTTTCATGTTTTACTCCTCTAATATTTATTAATAAACTGTGATATTTGACCCTGTGAAGACCTTGATCTGATATTTGCCATTGTACCTGTCAACGACACCGCGCACGTCGATGTACTTGCCGATATATGCATTTTCCGAGATCAATTCACCGTTTTCGTCCTTCAGCGGGGAAGTGCGTATCTGCACCGTCGTACCGTCGACGGCGGAGCATATCAGTGTGACAGCGCCGTAAGAACTGCTGGCCTCATCATTTGTCGTATAACCCGACAGCACCTTCAGATCGCGCATCTCTATCGAAGAGCCGAGCGCGAGATAGGCATAATCATATTCGGATGCAGTCATCGTGTCGTCGTGATACTGTTCGATCGTGACAGTGGAATTTGCAAATGTGTCTGCTGTCGTCGGGACGTATGCCGGTAAATACCCGTCGCCGAGCTTTTTCAGATTATTGGGATCGTTTGGCCTCATCGCCCTGTATGATACGCCGGAAATCTGATAAGAATCGCCCGTTTCATAGTATTGTACGCTGCCGACTATCCTTGCCTTGTTGCCGACCGACAGAATGTCCAGCCCGTTGCCGTCCAACCCGTAGCCGTAGTAGACCGATATGCCGTAATACATATCAGTTTCCTCGTCATAGCTTTCGACGTATACACTGTTTGCGCTGTTCACCGTGATCACGCCGTCAAACGCGACCTTAATATTCAGATAATCGTTCAGATTGCAACGAAGCTCCTTGAGCGTAAGCTCGACCGCCTCGCCGTAATAGAAATCGGGATCATTCTGACCGGAATATACGTTCAGCTTCTGCTCCTTTGCGTATGCGATCGCCGCGACGCACGTTTGCCCATAGCGATTGTTGGCAGAGGAAGAGGCAATGGCCAGACCGTTTTGCAGTATTTCGATATTCAGATTGCGATACTCACCGTCATCTGCCTTATACCATACCCAAACCAGATAACGACCGCCGGTGGAATCGAGATTCCATTTGTCATTATCCGATTCTATAATAATAGATGAGGTATTCTCCAGCTTTGAACGTGTATACAGGGAAGCGGCCTTGCCGTATTCTTCGATTTTACCTGTAGACTCCGGAGTATTGATGCCGAGGTATCTTGCCTTTAATACTCCGCCGGCAACGACATCTGTCGGCACATTGAAGTGCGTCGTATCGCCGTCGATGAAGGCTTTGACAGTGACCTCCTGCTTTTTTGTTTCGCTCGTCATATCGAGTTTGACCTGCGAAGCAAAATCTGTATTCGCCGTGTCGCCGGTATCGCCGGTATCGCCTGTGTCACCGGCACAGCCGACAGCACATATTACGATAAACAGGGCGAGCAACGCGGCAAATAGTGATTTTGAAAATGACTTCATTTTTTCAGATATCAATATTCGCACTCATCAATAGCATCCTTGAATGCCTTATCGATCATAGCGTTAACGTCGGTAGCCTCAGCGGACAGACACTTAACAAGAAGTGAGCCGACCTGATCGCGGGCTGTGGATGAGCCGTTGAACGCGGGTGACGTGTAGTATGCTTCTTCCTGCTCAAGGCAGATCTTAGCGGAAAGGGCAGAGATGTAATTGCCGCCGTCGGCAGAAGCGATGAAGTTAGCGTATGTTTCGTTCTCGGAAACGGACTTGATTACCGGAACATAACCGGAAGCCATGGAGAATTCAGCCTGGAATTCTACTGATGTTGTGAGATACTTGACGAACAGCCAGGAAGCAACGACCTCCTGAGGATTATCGCTGTTGAAGATACAAACGCTCGGACCCTGAGAAATGACCTTCTTGTTTGATTCGTCAACCTGCGGGATCGTGGCGATGCCGACCTCAAACGGATAGCTGCCGTCTGCATTGGCTGTCGGACGCTGGTGTGTAGCGCCTGCCGATGAACCGATGGACATATAGCTGTTGATACCTGTGTCAGCTACGAACAGACCTGACGTATAACCGCCGTACAGCTGCTGTGTCGTGATGTAACCCTTCTGGTACCATTCTCTGAACATCTTGATGAAATCCTTGTTTGTTGCGTTATCAAACAGATAATGCTCGCCGGATGCACTTGTATAATCGGACTTATACTGCTCACACATTGTGATGAACCAGTTAGCCTCTGAGTCGTATCCGAGAGGAATGCAATTGGGATTGATTGTCAGGATCTTAGCGCAAAGAGCTTCCATTTCTTCCCATGTCTTAGGAACAGAAAGGCCGTTTGCATCAAAGAATGTCTTGTTATAATAGAGAACCTCTGTGGACTTTGAGAACGGCATCGTGTACATAAGACCGTCGCCGAACTGTCTGCCCTCGTTGTAGTAACCCTCGATAAAGTCGTCCTTCTGCGCATCCGTCAGACCGAGAATTTCGGTTGTGCCATCGGCACGTGTTACTGTCAGATTGCTGTCGATGAGGTTGTCAAGCGTGACGACTTTGCCGGAAAGGTTGTAAAGCGCAACATGATCCGGATAGCAGTATGCGATGTTGGGCTGTGCATCAGCCGTGATCTCAGTGCTGATCTGATTTCTTACGTCGTCATAACTGCCGACCTGTGTGTGCTCGATATGGATGTTGGGGTAAAGCTTGTTGAATTCCTCAATGTAAGCCGCAAGGACTGTTGACAGGTTGGAGCCCATCGTGTGATAGAACGTGATGGTGACATCGCTACCGTCATAACCGCCCTCCGGTACCTCGAAATTCGCGACTGCCTTCGTTGTGCCGCACGCAAATACGCTGAATGCGACAGCCAAGAGCAAGAGAACTGCCAAGAGTTTCTTCATGGTTTGATTTCCTCCGAAAAATTTGGTTTTATATTAAAAGTTTTCACTTTTTAACCCTTGATACCACTGCGGCTTACGCCCTTCATAATGTATTTTCTGAGGAAGATGAATACAAGGAAGAGGGGAGCCGATACGAGTGCCACGGCCGCCATCTGCACGGGGTAGTTGACGTCGCCGGTCGACTCTGTGAATGCGTTTCTCAGACCGTTTGTGATCAGTCTGTGTGCTGCGTCGTTTGCGACGAGGCGCGGCCAGATATATGAGTTCCACGCGCCCATCATTTTCAGTATCGTGATCGAGATGAGCGTCGGCAGTGCCAGCGGAATCATTATTTTCCACAGATACTTGATATCCGATGTACCGTCGACCTTGGCGGCGAGGTACAGCTCATTCGGTATTTGCAAAAAGTTCTGCCTTAATAAATAAATGTAGAAAACGCTGACAAGGAACGGTATGATAAGCACGCGATACGTGTTTATCCAATGTAATGACATGACGGTGATATAGTTGGTGATTGTGAAAAGCTCACCGGGGATCATCATCGTCGCGAGCAATGCGGCAAACAGCACGTTTTTGCCCTTGAACTCAAGCCGGGCAAACGCGAATGCCGACAAAACCGTGATCACCAGCGAAAGGACCGTGGAAACGAGACCGACTATGACCGTGTTTATGAACAGTCTGCCGAGATTGGCGGCTGTGAACGCCTCGGCGTAGTTTCCGAATTGGATATCGTGCGGCCAGAACGTCGGCACGTTGGCGCGGTATTCATCAAGCGTTTTCAGCGATGAATTGATCATCCAATAGAAAGGGAACAGCACGATGATTGCCATCGTGATCAGAAACGCGTACAGTAATATCATAACGATGATGTGTACGATCTTCTGACGGGAGGTTTCCAGGCGCATATCTTTTTCATGCATTGTCTGAGCCATCGTAAAACCTCCTTAATAATGTACTTTCTTCTTGCTGACGTAAAGGTTCAGCAGGGTGACAATAAGGATAATGACAAACAGTATGAGTGCCGCGGCACTTGCGCGTCCCTGATATGAGTTGCTGAGTGAGTCGTAAATGAATCCGACCATGGTATTCAGTCTGCCTGCGTCCTGTGCAGGTCCCATCGTTTCACCGAAAATACCGCCGCTGCTCGTGTATCCCTTGAATCCGCCGATAAAGCCTGTGATGACGCCGTATGCGATCATCGGTGAGAGAAGCGGGACTGTGATCTTCGTAAACGTGCGTACGCGCGACGTGCCGTCGACCCTTGCCGCGTCATAGTATTGCTTATTCACGCTCTGTAATCCGCCTAACAGGATAAGTATCTTGAACGGGAGCGCATTCCATACGATATAGACGACCATGACAGTGATATTTGACGAATATGTCGATGAGACATTGTTCCAATCTATCCAATGCCCGCCGAAAAATCTGTTGCTATCGTTTTTGATGCCATATGACTGTATACTGCCTGTGACCACGTTGCCGACTATATTGAACATAGCGGCGAAGACCATTCCTATTGCGATGGAGTTAGTGACGTAGGGCAGGAAGAATATCGTCTGCAACAGCTTTTGCAGCGGCTTTATTGAGTTCAGACATACCGCGATGATCAGCGCGAGCATGGACGATATCGGTACTGTCAATATGCAGATAAGCACAGTGTTTTTCATACAGTTGATGAATTTGCCGTATGAAATTACCTTAGTGAAATTGCCGAATCCGATTTGGTACGTGGCGCCGCCCGCCGCCTCCAGACTGCGATAGCCCTCCAAAAATGCCATTCTGATGGTATTTATTATCGGCCACCCCGTGAAGACAAGCAGCAGAATGATCGCAGGCGACAGATACAGCCACGCTTTCCATTGCTGTTTACTGTCAACCATATCATTTCACCTCGTAGTGTATTCTTTCTTCCGTCGCTTTATCAAAGACGAATACTTTGTGCATCTTCAGTGAGAAGCGCACCGTTTCATCACCGGCTGACGGCTTGTTATCGGCATCGATTATCGAACGGATAGTCGGTGCGACGCACGCGTCATTAACGGATACTACGCTGACGTCGCGTCCCATGACCTCGATGCCGTTCAGCTTACACTGCATCGGTCCGTTCGGGTCGAGCACAAAGCCCTCCGGCCTTATACCGACCATTACCTCACAGTCGTTTTCGATATTTGTATTGAGTACGGCGTCGTCGCCTATATACAGCTTACCGCCCTCGACCTTGCCGTTGAAAACATTGATCGGAGGAGTACCGAGGAATTTTGCGACGAACAGATTAGCGGGATTGTCGTATACGTCCTGCGGTGCGCCGATCTGCTGTACTACGCCCTTTTTCATGACGACGATCGTATCGGATATGCTCATGGCCTCCTCCTGATCGTGCGTGACGAATACGGTCGTGATCTTCGTTTCGCGCTGGATACGGCGTATCTCCTCACGCGTCTGCAATCTCAGACGTGCGTCAAGGTTGGAAAGCGGCTCATCCAGAAGGAGCACGCGGGGCATCTTGACCAGCGCACGGGCTATTGCCACACGCTGTTGCTGACCGCCGCTGAGCTCACTCGGTTTACGATCCATAAGGTCGTCGATCTGTACCAGCTTCGCTACGTCGTACGTGCGCTTCAGCATATCCTCTTTCGTAAGCTTGTCCGAGCCCTTCAGATTTTGCAGAGGGAAGAGTATGTTTTGCTTGACAGTCATGTGCGGATAAAGTGCGTAGTTCTGGAAGACAAGTCCGACACCCCTGTTCTCCGGCGGCAGCTCCGTCACGTCGTCATCGCCGAAAAAGATCTTTCCGCTTGTTGGTTTTTGCAGTCCGCAGATCATATACAGCGAGGTGCTTTTGCCGCAACCCGACGGACCGAGCAGTCCGACCAGCTGACCGTCCGGAATAGTGTAGGTAAAGTCGCTTACCGCCACTACGTCAGAGTGGATCTTTTTGTTGCGGTTAGGGAAAATCTTAGTCAAGTGCTGAAGTTCAACTTTCATTTTTTCTCTTTCCTTTATCTGTAATTTTAATAATCGGTGTCACGGCGCACTTCATCGGCGTGCGCGGCATTTTTGGCCTTTACCATTTCATCGTACGACGGGAATATCATCTGGCTGGACAGATCGACTGTGACCGTCTTTGACAAAACGTCGTGGATCGGCGTATGAGCCTTCGTGGCAAAGAAGAGTACGATGTTTGACACAAAGATCAGCGCAATGAGCAAAAGGCGGAAAATATCGGTGGAACTGAACAGGGCCATCACGATTATCAGTGCCGGGATCATCGTTTCTATCGTGTATTTACCGAGTATCGTACGAATAAAAAGAGCAATGCCGTTTATTCTGACGCTGTTCGAATGCATAACTCCTATGCCGAAGACCTTCTTTCCGACTGTCTGACCGTTTTTGAATACCATCGGTATCGCAAACTCAAGTATCAGATATGAGATCAGCAGACCGAATGTAACTATCGCCACACTCAGTATGGTCATCAGGCTGTAATTTCGCATCTGCTCATCGTTTGCGGCGAAGGCGCGGCTTGCGTCATCACAGGCTTTTTTGTATGCTTCGTATTCGTCAGCAGGCATTGCATCAAGCTCGTCTGTTGTCAGTTCCGGGTCTATCCCGTATTCCTCGCACAGCTCGGAATAATAGGCAGTGTACTTTTCGCTCACCTCGTCAAATCCGGTTATCCTTGAGATCAAGGTGGCCGCACCTGCAAAAACTATGCATAGCAGTATAACGTCAAGTATCAACGCGGATATGCGTTTGAGAATACTTGCTTTTTGCAGGTCAAACATAGTTGCCTCCGTTTTGGTGATTGATTTCGACAAATAACTACCAAATATTATAATACCATACCGATGACCGACAGTCAACTTGTTTTTTCGGCTTGACCTTTACAATCATTAACAAGATTTTGACGTACTGTTTATACATAATACACAATCTTTGCGCTTTTGCGAACAAAATTCGCAAAAGGTATTGCAATTGTGAAATGATTGTGCTAAAATAAAAACACTTGTAGGGCAATCTTAATACATTTGTATAAAAATAAGCCTCGCGGAAAACCCGCGGGGCTTATTTCAACCTTTATCTTTCTTTTCAAATGAGAATAGCATTACGCAGACGCAGGCCGCAAACGCAACCCGCGTTCTCTTTATCCCGC
>JAKSPY010000069.1 GCA_024404445.1 Clostridia bacterium | reverse complement strand
CCTTATCGACATCCTCGACAAATGCGTTGAGCACGGGGCGTGCGCCTGCCGCGATACCGCACGTTGCCATACCGACAACGATTCTCGTTTCGTTCGTTCCCTCACGAAGCGCGACCTTGCCCTTCATACGATCTCTGATCGCAGCAAGTTCTTCAAGTGATTTCATAGGTTTGTTCCTTTCGTTATATTATTTTTTTGTTTTTTACCGATTTATATACAAGCGTTTTCACGCATTGTAGCCTTCCTGCAGATAATCTCTGATCCACGCCATTACCTCGGGATCGTTCAGCGACACCTCGTCGCCCAATATCCCGCGCATCTGACGTGTATCAAGCTCTACCGTTTTATCCGGCATATTATGCACGAATCTGTAATCGATGCCGTCATCCGTGCCCTGTATAAGGGTGCATACGGTACCGATGATGTCACCCAGCGGGATATAGTCGATACTGCGCTTGTCGAACGACGCCGTCACCGTGGTACCGTGGTCGGCGTATTCGCTTTCATGCCGCGATTCGATCGCGAACGTGCCGCCCGTCATCTCCGCCTCCATTTTCAGAAACGGAAGACCCAGCCCGACACTGCGTGTGGTGCGCGATGTTGTGAACGGATCGGTGACGTGCGTCAGAAAATCCTTTTTCATTCCGCAACCGTCGTCAATGATCGAAAACTTCAATGTTTCGTCCGTTTCGTCGATGATGATCGAAACAAGCGTCGCACGCGCCTTTATCGAATTCTGTGCGATGTCGAGAATATTCAGCGACAGTTCCTTCATTTCCCGCGAATGAGACGTATCAGATTCTGCCTTACGAGTGCAGAGCTGTACGGCTCGTCCTCCAAAAGTACATAATTATCCGCATCATTTATTTGCCACAAATAATGCGCGTCAGAGTCCGTCAATACTGTTTTGCCGGCAAGCCCGTATTTTTCGGAATAGGTCGCGATATTGGCACTGTCATTGAACTCCACGCAATTGAAACGCGGTTCATCCGGCAGGGCGCCGAGCGCGGAAATTATTCCGTTTTCATCACGGTCGATATGGGCGGGAAATACCGCCGCACCGTATGTGTCCAGCAATTTCACGGCATCTGAGATCGACAGGGTAGATGCATTTATCAAAAGGCCGTCTTCCGTTCCGATCACCTCATCGTTTTCACCGATGATCAGCTGATCGCCGAAAATATCCGTTCTGTTTTTATAGTAAACGCGATATTTTTGATAGTCCCGATCAAAATCCTCGGCGCTTTCCAATGTCGGAAACAGACACACGATGTGCACGTCCTCTGCCGTCGTCATTTCCATGCCGGCTATCGGGATAAGTCCGTTTTTCTTTGCCGCCGTGAAAAACGCACGGCAATTCTTTGCGGAATTGTGATCCGTCAGCGCAACGATATTCAGACCGGCGAGCGCCGCCATTCCGGCGATGTTTTCGGGTGTCATATCGTTGTCGGCACACGGTGACAGACAGGAGTGAATGTGCAGATCGTAAAAGTATTTGTTCATATCAGACGCGACAGTGCCGCCGTAAATTCATATATCGGCAGCCTTGTGCGCAACAGATTGATGCCCTTTTGCTTTGCCGTTTCGATCACGTCGTCGCCGATCTCGCTGTTTTCGCAGATGACCGTCGCCGACATATCGACCAGCGAGGCGACCGCAACAACATTGACATTGGTCATTATCGTTGCCCAAACATTTCCGGCGCTCGCTCTTCCCATTACCCAGCTGAGCAGATCTCCGGCATATGCTCCTTTTATTTCGCGCGTACCGTCTGTCATCGACAGAATTTCAAGGTCGAGCGATTTTACCAATTCGGATACTGTCATTTATTATCTCCGTTTTCCGCCTTGCGCAGGCTGTCCAGCTCGCGGCGCATGAACACGACGCACTCCGATATATCGGACTGTCCGCATATAACGTCCCGTGCAAATGCCGAACAGGTCGGCGCACCGCAAAAGCCGCAATCCATGCCGGGCAAATTTTTCTTCAGCGTTTCGGCCTCGATCATGATACGCATGGCCTCGCCTCTTTGTTCGGCATTCATAACATTGGTGCATTCGGAGCACGGCTCCGTGGTCAGATCGTCGGGGACGTCACCGTCTGCCGCGTGATTTTCGGCAATCGGAAGATATCTGCGCAACGATCCGAGCCTTGCCTTTGCGATGAACGGATTAGTGACTGTCATCACGCCGCCGACGCAACCGCCGGGACAGGCGTTGAGCTCAACAAAGTCAAGCTCCGGGCAAGTGCCATTGTCGATCTCCTCCAGCACACGCACGACGTTTTTGATGCCGTCGGCCGCCAGATACTTATCGTTGAATACCGCTGTCGCCTCACCGCCCGTCGATGCCCAGCTCAGACCTATCATGCCTGTGCGGGAAACGGGAACAGGAACGACCTCTTTTTTCATAATATTGATGAGCTCAAAGTACATATCGGATATTGACACTACGCAGTCTATGTATGAGCCGGGGTCGCCATCGCGATTCTTGACGTAGCTGACCTTGGCGGGGCACGGTGAAATGAGAACTGTGCAGATATCGTCGTCAGTCAGCTCCGGATGTGACCTCAAGGCCTCTTCACGCGCCATTTTTGCCGCTATCTCAACGGGCGGCAGAATACTGAGCAGTCTGTCGCTCAACAGCGGATAACGCAATGAGATCAGCCTTTCGATCACGGGACACGCCGATGATATTATCGGCTTCGGCGCCGTTTTGATGACCCGACGCGTATAGTCGGAAACTATCTCAGCCGCGCGCGCCACCTCAAATACGTCGTCAAATCCGTAATCCAGCAGACCCTGCAAGACATAGTCAATATCGTCAAGGTTGTCAAACTGACCGAACAGTGACGGCGTGGGAAGCGCGATCTTCCATTTTTTATCCGGGATATCCGACAGCTTATCGCTGACGGAACGCTTCGCATTGTGAGGGCATACGCGTATGCACTCACCGCAGTCGATGCATCGGTCGGGATCTATTACGGCGTGCCTGTCACGGATCCTGATCGCCTCGGTCGGACATTGCTTCAGACAGTGGGTACAGCCTACGCATTTATCGAGGTTCAGCGAAACGGAGTGCCGGTAGTGAGCCATTTTAATCCCCCTTTCAGAAATATCAAATGTTGACCGTCATTGTGATCGTTGTTCCGACACCGAGGGTCGACTCGACCGTCATCTCATCGGCGTTCTTTTTCATATTCGGCAGTCCCATACCGGCACCGAAACCGAGGTTGCGGATGTTTTCGGGAGCTGTCGAAAAGCCCTCCTTCATGGCCAACTCCACATTGGCTATGCCGGGACCCTTGTCCTCCAGAATTATTTTTACGGCGTCTGATGATACCGTAACGGTGGCTTTACCGCCGCCCGCGTGTATCACCATGTTTATTTCCCCTTCATACATTGCTATTGCGACGCGCCTGATTGCCTCCGGGCTTATACCCAGCATACGCAGATTCTTTTTCATTGCGACTGACGCTTCGCCTGCAGATGTGAAGTTTTCGCCGTCAACGTCGAAAGTAAATACAAGAGGTTCACTCATACCGTCACGCTTCTCTCAGATTATTCAGACCCGCAACGTACAGCATACCGCACGCCTCGTACATCCTGCGTTTTGAGGTCATAACGACTATTCCGCACTGAGTGGCAAGGTCCAGCATTTCCTGCGTCGGCTGTTTTGAACGGACGAACACTATACAGCGCATATCCATCATTTCCGCCGTGCGTATCACCTGTGGGTTGACAAGTCCTGTCAGTAAAACTGCCTGATCCTTGACAAACGCCAATACGTCGCTCATCATGTCGCTGCCGCACGCCGAGCAGACCTCGTCGTCCTTACGATCCTCACAGCAACGGATTTCGGCGTTCAGAATTTCGGCTACCTTTGATATTTTCATTTTCTTGTTATTGACCTTTCAAACTGCAAATCAGTTATATTTATTGATGATTCCTTCGACATCGGCGGGCGTGAGTCTGCCGTAAACGTCGCCGTTGATCGTGAGCACGGGCGCAAGACCGCACGCGCCTACGCAACGTGTTGCCTCAAAGCTGTACTGACCGTCGGGTGTCGTTTCACCGGGACCGATACCTACGATCTCCTTTACCTTGTCCGCGAGCTTACCGGAGCCCTTGACATAGCACGCCGTTCCGAGGCATACTGCGATGGCAACCTTGCCGTCGGGGTTGAGCTTGAACTGTGAGTAGAATGATGCTACGCCGAAAATCTCCGCCTCGGAAACGCCGAGACCGAGAGCTATCATCTTCTGTACCTCGGGGGGCAGATATCCGTAGATATCCTGTGCCTTCTGAAGCACGGGAAGAAGATTGCCGTCTTTGCCCTTATACTCATCGATAACGGCTAAAAGTTTGGCTTTCTGCTCATCCGTACCCTTGAATGTGACTGTCGTCGTTTTCTTTTTCATGGGAATGCTTCCTCCATTGAGTGTAAATTTGCTCTGACGGCGTACCGCCGCCAAAATACAGATATATTATATAATAAACCAAAGCAAAATGCTATACCTTTTTGAAAAATTATTGCCGATTTTCGACGATTTTGTTGGCAGAATTTCAAAAAAATATAAAATCCATCTCCCCGTTCGTCCGGGAAGATGGATCTTTGCCGTGGGAACGGCCGTTATTTCAACAAAAGATGAAGCGCAAAGCCTCCGACGTCATCTTTCATATACATTACCTTCAGCTTGCCGTCGTCTGTACAGAGGGCAGAACTCTCGTCAAAAACATAGCCCTTCTTTTCCAGCAGATGACGCGCACGGTCAGGACAGAAAGTTGCAATTGCGATATGACCGTTTCTGCCGCGCAGGGGTGACTTGAGCACCTCAAATATATCTCCGACGAATACGGCGCCGGGCAGATCGTTATACGCTTCACCGAATACGCCGCACAGCCCCGTTGCCGTGTGAGACGCCGATGCCGCATCGTCACAGTTGATGCCGACGTGCTTTATCTCAAATCCCAGCATCCTGCTGACCGCTCTGCACGCGTCATTATAGACTTTGTCGAGGTTTTTCACGTCTTTTGCCATAAAGCTTCCGCCGCAGGCAACGACGTTTTTTAATCTGAGATAATCATTCGCGTTGTCTTCCGTTATGCCACCGGTCGGCATGAATTTCATATTCGGAAATACCGCGGCGACGCTTTTCAGAAAGGCCGTTCCGCCGCAAACCTCGGCTGGGAAGAATTTCACTGTGTTCAACCCAAGCTGGGATGCCTTGTTTATTTCGGTACAGGTCTGCACGCCGGGGATGATATCAACATTATGATTTTGACAGAATTTCACAATTTTTTCGTCGAGCGCCGGGCTGACGGCGAACTCGGCGCCCGCGTCTATGGCGCGCTGTGCCTGCTCTTCGGTCAGTATCGTGCCCGCGCCGACAGTGACGTCGGGACAGCTTTTTTTTATCTCGGCGATCGCGTCCGCAGCGCATGGGGTTCTGAATGTGACCTCAATAACGTCGAGTCCTGCACGTGCCAACGTATTTGCCAACGGCACGGCATCCTCGGCTTTTTCAAACTTGATGACCGGTATGATACCTGCCAGACCGATCTTTTTTATGACCTCGCTCATTTCCGCCTCCGTGTATAAGACTTTACATCGGATATTATACAATATGCCCTTGCATTTGTAAAGCCTTTGTTGTATAATGTACCTGTGAATCTTTGCCGTTTACGGCGGAAATATTATTCAGGAGGCAAACGATGTTGAATTTTGCAAAAAAGATGACGCCCGTAAAACCGTTTATGGATGAGGACTTTTTGCTGACCAACGAGGTCGGCTCGATGCTTTATCACAATTATGCGTCGACAATGCCGATCATTGACTATCACTGCCACGTCAGTGCAAAAGAGATCGCGGATAACAAAAAGTATGAGAATATCACCGAGCTGTGGCTCGGTGGCGATCATTATAAGTGGCGCGCGATGCGCTCGTGCGGACAGCCGGAGCGCGTTATCACGGGTGACGCGTCCGATTATGAAAAATTTGAGGCATTCTGCGCTTGTATGCCGTCGCTGATCGGCAACCCGCTTTATAATTGGTCACATCTTGAACTGAAAAGATATTTTGGTTATGACGGAGTAATATCACCACAGACGTGCGCCGAGATATGGGATCTGACGTCGCGCCGCCTTGCCGACGACGATATGAGCGTCCGCGGTATCATAGAAAAGTCAAACGTCGCGCTGATCTGCACGACGGACGACCCCGCGGATTCTCTGGAATATCACATAGCCCTGCACAACGACGATACGTTCAGGACAAAGGTACTGCCCGCTTTCCGGCCCGATAAGGCTATGAAGGTACAGGCGCCGGATTTCAAGGATTATATCGTGAAGCTCGGCAATGTGTGCGGCGTTGAGATAAAGGATTTCACGACGCTGTGCAAGGTTTTGCTCACCCGTATAGAGTATTTTGACGCGCTCGGTTGCCGTACGGCGGATCACGCCTTCGATCCGAAGACGATCTTTGACGTCACGACCACGCTTTCGCGCGCTATGTCCATATCCGAGATCGCGTTCAAAAAGGCTATGGCCGGCGAGGTGATACAGGACGATATAGCCCTTGCGTACCGTTCGGCACTCATTCGCATACTCGCCGCGGAGTATACGCGTCGCGGATGGGTAATGCAGATTCACATGGGTGTCATACGCAACCCGAATTCCGTAATGTTCTCAAAGCTCGGTCCCGATTCCGGTTATGATACGATTGGCACGATCGACGTGCTTTCACTCAAGGCGATGCTTGACGATCTCAATAACAGCGATTCGCTTCCGCGTACGATCCTTTATTCGATCAACCCGAACGACAATGCGGCGCTCGCTACGCTTATCGGCTCATTCCAATTCACGTCCGATGAAGCAGAGGGACTGCGCTGTATGCCGAAGATGCAGCACGGCAGTGCGTGGTGGTTTAACGATCATCGCGACGGTATGAAGTCACAGCTGAAAAACCTTGCTAATCTCTCATCGCTTGCGAATTTCGTCGGTATGCTGACAGATTCCCGTAGCTTCCTCTCATACACCCGCCACGAGTATTTCCGCAGGGTATTGTGCGACGTGCTCGGCGAATATGTGACGAACGGCGAGTATCCGCTTGACGTCGATGCCCTCGCGCAGATGACCTGTGACATCTGCTACAATAATACAAAGGATTATTTCGGCTTTTCGCTGTAAAGGAGAATAAAAATGTCTGAAGAAAAAAATGAAAATGCAAATAACGCAGAGGCTGAATGCACTCACGATTGTTCTACCTGCTCGCTTAATTGCTCATCAAAGGAGAAGACCTCTCTTCTGGAGCCGCTCAATCAGTACAGCCGTGTCGGCAAGGCGATAGCCGTCGTCAGCGGCAAGGGCGGTGTAGGTAAGTCGCTTGTTTCCTGCCTCGTTGCGACGGAGCTTTCACGCCGCAATCAGAAGGTCGCTATTATGGATGCCGATATCACGGGACCGTCAGTGCCGAAGGCATTCGGCCTTTCGGGGCTTTGTGAGCAGGCACCCCTCGGCGGAATCATGCCGATGAAGACGAAGACCGGCATCGAGGTGATGAGCGTCAATCTTCTTCTTGAGGATGTGGAAACGCCTGTGGTATGGCGCGGTCCCGTCATCGCCGGAACGGTAAAGCAGTTCTGGACTGATGTCGTTTGGGGCGACGTCGATACTATGGTCATCGACTGCCCTCCGGGCACGGGTGACGTCCCCTTGACAATATTCCAATCCATAAAGCTGGACGGTATCATCATCGTTACCAGCCCGCAGGACCTTGTTTCTCTCATCGTCAAAAAGGCAGTCAATATGGCTAAACTGATGAACGTGCCGATAATCGGTATCGTAGAGAATATGAGCTATGTCAAATGCCCCGATTGCGGCAAAGAGATAAAAATATACGGCGACAGCAAGACGGACGAGGTCGCCGCACAGTTCGGTATACCCGTACTTGCCCGCATACCGATAGATCCGAAGCTCACGGCCCTTTGCGATAAGGGACTTATGGAGCTGTTTGAAAACGATTATATCAACGGCGTGGCGGATGCGATCGAGGCTCAGCCGTCCGTAGGCGGGAAAAACAATTGACAGAGGTATTATTCGTCTGTTCCGTGAATACCGTCAGGAGCGCTATGGCAGAGGTCATAACGAACGAGGTATACGGTAAGAATTATCACGCGACGTCGGCAGGCATCAATGTGTTCGGCAAATGCCCGATGCAATACGATGCGCTGGCGGCTTTGCAACGCGCGGGCTACGACGTGACGAAAATCCATCACGTTTCCCGCCGACTGACGTACGACATGGTCAAGGCTGCAGATATCGTCATAGCGGTAAACTGCCGCTATGCCTCTGCCTTGCATGCCGCTTACCCCGACTGCGCCGGTAAGATCACGTGCTTCGCAAACGATATTGACATACCGTATGACGGCGACACTGTGGGGTATGACAGATGCTTTTATGAGCTGTGTGAGGGTATAGAATCCATTCTGTGCCCGGGAGGTTTCCGTGGCTGATATCACGATCTCACGTATGACCACCGAGGATACCGAAAGCGCCGCAGTACTGGAAAAGCAGTGCTTTTCGTCGCCGTGGAGCAAGCAGGCGCTTGACGAAG
>JAKSPY010000068.1 GCA_024404445.1 Clostridia bacterium | reverse complement strand
AGTGGCAGTACAGCAAGGACGGCGGCAAGACCTGGAGCAATTCTTCGGGTACTGCAGCAAAGAAAAACAGCTTCAGCGTAACGCTCCTCGATTACCGCAACGGATATCAGTATCGCTGCAAGGTAACGGATGCAAACGGCAACACTCAGTACAGCGAAGCGGCAACACTCGCTCTTTGTGAATTTGCGATCGTATCGCAGCCCGACAGCTACAGCGGCGTACTTAACGACACGGCCGTGTTCAGGATCGAGGCGTGTTCGGATGCGCCGACGATGATCTTTTTGCCCTTGTTTCGTGCCTTTGCCGTGACAGCCCCGATCAGGGCAATATTATTTGCCTCGGTGCCGCCGGATGTGAAGATCAATTGCTCAGCTTTCGCGCGCGGATTGCCGCTTATCGCGTATAGCACGGAGCTGCGTGCGTTTTCACGCGCCTCCTCTGCGGACACCCCTATGGAATGAAGTGACGACGGATTGCCGAAATTCTCGTTCATCACGGTGAGCATTGCATTTTTTGCGGCATGGTTAAGCGGCGTTGTTGCGCTGTTGTCAAGATAATGAAGTGCCATTTTTACCCTCTCAGAATTTGAAATTATCGAGTATCGAATATACCTCGTCTATGTGTGCGTCGTAATTCTCCGCAATTGCCGTGTACGTTACGGTATATATGCTTACACCGTTTGCGGCTATTGTCTGCAGATACTTATACTGTGTGCCGTCAAGCGTCAGCGTGTACGCTATGCGCGCCGCCGGCTTGCCGCCCAGCGTCAGCTCCTGCCCGCGTATCGATTCCTCTTCGTTGTATGCAAAATCGGCGAACGTCGCCTGTAGGTTTGTCAGATACTCATCGATGTATTCGTCGATCGTATTGTATACGCGCGTCGACGTCATCGTGAGTACCGAAACATTGCTTTTGTCGTTTGTGTATGCGCTGATGAACCCGTTGGAGGTATCTGCCGTCCACGATACAGGGACGTACAGGGTATAATCGACGAATTCATTCGTCAGTTTTTGCATTCCATTCGGTGTGTCGTCGTTATCGTTGCCGCACGCAACAAACGTGAATATCGCCGCAAATATCATGATCAGCGCCGATACTCTCAATATTGAATTACGCATAATACCATATATCCTTTGCTGATATTTTGTCTTCAAAATATAATATACCACAAAACGGGCCGTCAGTCAATCATAATGTGCCGTTTATTTTGACCAAATCGCAAAAATAACAGCCACGCTTTCACGTGGCTGTTACCGTGTGTGGATTATTGCTGCTTCATTGCGGCGTAGCACTCGCTGCAATATACAGGTCTGTCATTGCTGGGCTGGAAGGGAATCTTAGCCTCCTTGCCACAGTTTGCACATACTGTCGTGAAGAGCTCTTTCTGAGGTCTTGCGGCGTTCTTTCTCGCTGTGCGGCATTCCTTGCATCTCTGGGGCTCGTTCTGGAAGCCTTTCTCTGCGTAGAATTCCTGCTCACCGGCTGTGAAAACGAATTCCTTACCACAGTCCTTGCACACTAATGTTTTGTCCTCGTACATTTTGTTTACCTCGCTTAAAATTTGGATAAAAATGATTTTGCCCCAAGACGGACTCCAACCGACACCTTTGAGATACAACGCTCTGGATTAAGCTATTCGGGCATATAAACACAGTACCGCTGTGCGGAACCGGTATTTCAAAATATAGTCAACTGCAATGCAGATCATAAAAGTTTCCGCAACTTTGTCTTAATCCGACGAATAGCGTTATCGACAGATTTTGTCGATTTGGATAATGCCTTTGATATGTCGTTGTACGACATATCACTGAGGTAGAGCCAAAGGACCGCCTGCTCTGTTTCCGTGAGCATGGAATTGATCCTTTTACGGAGGCTTTCGAGTGATTCTTTATCTGAGATTATCTCTTCAACAGAGCATTCCGACTCCTCGGTATCGAGCGCGTCGATGCTGATCGAATCAATGCCGGAATATCTGCCGTAATGACAATGTATGTATGAAGTCAGCCTGTGTTTGATACATATCTTAGCATACAAACCGAATGAAACATTTTTGCCCTCAATATAAGTCGATGCCGCGTTATAAAGGGCGATGGAAGCCTCCTGAATGAGATCATCGCAATCGGATGCGGGCAGTGAATGCGACGTCAGAGCCTCATTTGCCATGGAAACGACAAGGGGACGGTACGCCGCAAATATATCGTTAAAACTATCCGATCTGTCGTTTTTGTTGCCGATTTCAGCCATCGTTACCATCCAAAGGGCGTTGTTGATAATTATTCATAATCCACCACAATGGTATTATATCATCAAATGTACATTTGTCAAGAGAAAAATGTTAAATTGGTTAAAAATATGCAATTTGTTTGTGAGAATTTTGTAAATTATTCACAGAAATAGTCAAAATTGTGCAAAAAACAAAAATATCCGCCGAAAACGACGGATATTTTGATCATAATTTTATCTTTCTCAATCGCAACGCGTTCAGAACGACGAATAAAGAACTGCAACACATCGCCGCCGCGCCGATCATCGGACTGAGAAGCAGACCGAATGACGGGTACAGTGCGCCCGCCGCGATCGGTATTCCGAGCGCGTTGTAGAAAAATGCCCAAAACAGATTTTCCTTGATGTTTTTTATGACCGCGCGCGACAGCTTAACGGCCGTTCCGATGCCGGAAAGCGATGAGCCGACCAAAACGATGTCTGCCGTCTCCTTCGCTACGTCGGCCCCTGCCCCGATAGCACACGAAACGCCTGCGCACGCAAGTGCGGGTGCGTCGTTTATGCCGTCGCCGACCATGACTGTAACGGCTTTTTCGGAAAATTCGCGTACCGCCGCTTCCTTTGCCGAGGGCAAAAGGGAAGCGCGCACATTTGTAATTCCGACTGACGCGGCGACTGCCTCCGCCACCTCAGCTCTGTCGCCCGTCAGCATGACAGGCTCAATGCCGCAGGATATGATCTGTTCCATTGCGGACGCGGCGTCGCTTTTCAACCTGTCCGACGCAAATATCACGCCGATGAGCTTGCCGCCGTCAGCGACAAAGATCGGTGTGGATGCGTCGGCCTTGTGCGACAGCAGTGCTTCCCCGGCGGGGTCCATGTCGATGCCGTACTCGCCGATAAGCGTGGCATTTCCGCATATCGCGGTCATGTCTTCATGCGTACCGACTATGCCTTTGCCTATGACTGCATCTGATTTATCGAATGACATCGGTACGATACCGCGGCTTTCCGCTTCTGCGATCACGGCGCGTGAAAGCGGATGCTCAGACAGCGATTCCAACCCGGACGCAACCGACAGAAGTTCGTTTTCGTCAATGCCTATCGTGAAAATTCCGCAAACCGACGGTTTGCCCTCGGTCAATGTTCCCGTTTTGTCAAGCAGGAGAACATCGGCTTTTCCGAGTATTTCCAGCGCCTTTCCGCTTTTTATCAGTATTCCGGCAGACGCGCCGCGTCCCATTCCGACGGTTATGGCGACAGGCGTCGCAAGTCCGAGCGCACACGGGCACGAGATGACCAATACCGATACTGCACAATTGACCGCGTGCGAAATTCCGGCACCGGCTATCAGCCATATCGCCAGCGTTATGACAGACAGGGAAATCACTGTCGGAACGAAAATACCGCTGATTTTGTCTGCCAGACTCGCTATCGGCGCTTTTGTTGACCCCGCATTGTCGACCAGACGTATTATCTGCGACAGTGTGGTGTCATCGCCAATCTTTTCCGCACGCATACGCAGTGCGCCGGTCGTATTGATCGTGGCGCCTATCAGCGTGTCGCCGATGTTTTTTGTCACGGGTACGCTTTCGCCCGTCATGGCAGATTCATCGACTGCGCCGGTGCCGCCGATGACGATGCCGTCGACCGGGATCGCCGCTCCCGGCAATATCAGAAGCTCGTCTCCGACGTTTATTTCGTCAGCGCGTATTCGGGTCTGTACGCCGTCGCGTATCAGTATGGCCTCCTTCGGCGCGAGGTCGCCGAGCAACCGAACGGCACCTGCGGCACGGTGCTTGGCTTTTGATTCCAGCGTTTTACCGATGTTTATCAGCGTCGGTATCATTGCCGCCGAGTCATAATACAGCATCGGCGCGGGATCGCTCCCGAACGAAAGGATCAGAAGTACGGTGCTGTATACGAACGACACGCCCGATCCGAGCGCTATCAGCGTTTCCATATTCGGACTGCCGCGAAAGATCGCGGAAATGCCCTTGATATAGTATCTGTGATTTATCAGCATCACCGAAAACGCCACGACGGCGCACACGATATCCCGAATGATCCGATCGCGCAAAATCGACGGTCCGGGGAAATGCCACATTCCGATACCCATGGAGATATACATCAGAACGGCGGTCAGCACGGCACTGACGGTCAGCCGCAGTAATATTTTCCGGCTGTCGTTATCATCCGACTCCGATATGACCGTGTTTACGATCACCGTCGTGGGATATCCTGCGTCGGTCACTGCGGCGGCAATATCCTCCGCTGACAGTATTTTTTCGTTGTGACACACGCTCATCTCGCCGGAAAGCAGGTTGACCGACACGCTTTCCGTGCCGTGGAGCTTGCCGACGCAACGCTCGACCGCGGCGGAGCACGCCGCGCACATCATCTCGGTGACCTTGAATTTTGTGGTTATCAACTTACTTTACCGAGGTTTCAAAGCCCGTTTTCGACACTTCCGCGGCGATCCTTGCCGCCGTCGTCTTGCTTTCGTCAAATTCAACCGTGAGTGTCTTTGACGCGAGGTCGACGGACGCCTTGTAAACGCCATCTGCGGACGACGCTTTTTTCTCGACCTTTGCGGCACATCCGCCGCACTTCATGCCTTCGACGTTAAACAATGCTTTCATTTTATCCTCCTGCAACTTTATTGTTCAATGCATATTATATACCTCTGTATGCAGATAAGTCAACCAAAAACGGAAAAACCGGTGTAAAAAATGAGCGAAACGGCGTATGCGACCGTCATGCACGTTATCAGAATTTTTACGGCAAAACCTGATCCGTGCCGCGACGCAACAGTCGAAAACGTGGCCGCGCAAGGGCAGTACAACATTGAAAAAACACACAGACTGACGGCACGTGCGAGACCGAGAGAGGAAATATCAAAGCCGGTGACGGTCAGTGCCGATATTATTGTTTCCTTTGCCAGCATCCCGCACACGAGCGCGGAGCAAACCCTGACGTCGCCGAGTCCGACAGGACGCATCACCGGCGCTATCTTGCCGACTGCCGCGAACAGAATGCTGTCGTCGATCTCACAATATTGCATACAAATATTCAAATGTGACAATATGTATATCACAATCGAACACAAAACGACGACACTGCCGGAGCGGCTGACGAAATCGACGATCTTTGCCGACGTGATGCGGAAAAGGTTTCTCGCCGTCGGTGCCCTGTACCGTGTCAGCTCAGTGACTGTCGGCCCGGCCCTCCCGCTTTTTGAAAATATCGAGCTCAGGAACGCCGTGGCAAAGCCGAGAAAATATAACGCCGATACCGCGATCGGTGTGTATCGGCCGCAAACGGTTTTCAAGACGAACAGCATAACGGGAAAACGCGCACCGCACGGAATGAACATTGACGCGGCAACGACCTTTTTCCTTTCACGCGGCGGAAGTGCGTCTGCCGTGATGACCGCCGGCACGGTACACCCCATTCCGAGTATCAGTGGGATGAATGATTTGCCGTCAAGTCCGAAATTCCGCATGAAGCCGTCGACCGCAAATGCCGCGCGGCTGAGATATCCTATGTCGTCCAGCATTTCCAACAGAATGTACATTATCGCCGATTGCGGCAGAAATGAGCATACCGCGCCGATCCCGCCCAATGCGCCGTCGCATAACAGACCGACGGTGATATTATTGCAACCGTGTGACAAAAGCGTCGCCTTCAGCGCGTCTGACAAATAGTCGAATAATTCCGTAAGACCGTCGGACAGTATACCGCCGACCGTCGAGAACGACAGTAAAATTACGACCGTCATAGTCGCTATGTACAGCGGTATACCGATCGACGGCCGGCATATTATCCTGTCGATCCTGTCGTCGATCAGACGCGACTTGCCCGGCTTGACCGCATTATCCGCGGCGTCTTTCCCGAATTTCATTCGTTCGTCGGGTGTCAGTATGTCGCCCGGCTTTGCGGTCTGATTACATCCGACTGCGTAGTGCAACAGCTCATTTATCCCGTACCCGTTCGCCGCGGAAACAGGGAAGACCCGCGTATGCGTGATTTTTTCCAGCTTCGCGATATCTATTACAGTGCCGCGCTTGTTTGCCTCGTCGATCATATTCAGCGCGATGATCACATTGTGCCCCGTGTGACGCAACTCGCAGAACAACATAAGGCCGCGCGCTATATCGGCGGCGTCGATAATATTTATGATGACGCCGCTGTTTTCCGCTATGTATCGTGCGGCGTTCGATTCGTCTGCCGCCGTGCTTTCCAGCGAGTACATTCCCGGCAGATCGGCGACAGTCGCCTTTCCGTATTTTTTACGTAGCTTTGCCTGCTTGACGACGACGGTCACGCCGGCGCGGTTGCCAACGGGCTCGCTTTCGGCGCAGATCCTGTTATACAGCGTCGTTTTGCCGCAGTTCGGATTGCCCGCAAGTATCAGTCTATTCATGCCCGGCCTCCGACAGGATGAATCCGCCGAAATCGCCGCACAGGGCGAGCTTTGTCAAACCTGCTGAGATCACGATCCCGCTTTTTGTTTCAGCTATCAGATTCACCCGGTCACCCTCGCGGACGCCGAAGGATATCAACATCCGGCGCAATTTCTCATCATTCGGGAGCCCGGATATCACCATTGTTTTCATCACATTCACCGCCTTTACGCAATATATATGCGGCGCGTGCCCGAAAAACTTGACATACCGGGATTTTTGATGTATAATTGTCAAAAAAATCACGGAGGCATCAATGAAAAAAATTTTTGCATCGTTTTTGGCGGTTATTATGCTCATTTCGCTTTGCTCATGTTCCGGGCTGAGCGAATTTGATTTTGACTCATACGTTCATCACGACAGGTACTCGGTCGGTGATTTTGAATACACTGCCGCCGATATCACTTCCGTCGATATCGATTGGATAATCGGCAGCGTCGACATTGTTGTTAGCGATAAGCAGACGCTTTCCGCCACCGAAACGTCCGGTGATATCGACGATAAAATGAAAGTGCATTGGCTGATTGAGGACGATCAACTGAAAATAAAATTCTGTGCATCCGCTTTTCATGGTAAGGTGAAACCCGAAAACAAGCAACTGACGCTTGAGATTCCGGCAGGAATGGAAATAAAGATCGATAACGTCAGCGCCGATATTACGTTTGAGGGTGCGGCGAAATCGGTGGATATCTCAAATGTTTCCGGAAATATTGATCTGCGGTATCTCGACGTCCGTTCGCTTGAGCTTGAAACAGTCAGCGGCAATGCCGACATTTCTCTTGTCAATTGCAGAAAGGTCGATGTCGACAGCATCAGCGGAAACGTGACCGTCGCGCTTGCCACGGATCTCGGTGCCACGGTCGAGTTTGACTCGGTCAGCGGTAAGCTGTCGTGCGTGAATTATACGATCAAGGACGGTAAGTACGTGATCGGCGACGGCTTCTGCTCTGTCAGGATTGACACCGTCAGCGCAAACGCGACGGTATATTGAACCCGGATATCAAAAAAACCTCTTTTGCCGGACGGCAAAAGAGGTTTTTCGTTGTTACAGGCTGACAAAACGTCGTTTTTCGTGTCGGCTTCATCTGCTCGACAAACCGGGATTTGTCAATACCTCATTTTGTGAAGTGCCATTTTATTCGTTCCCAAAGTGTCGACCTTATATTGGATTCCCATAGTTTTTGAGAATCAATCGCTGTCCCATTATCAAGATAGGCAAAAAATGCCGAATCAACTTTCTCAAACGGAAGTATACCATCTTTTGCTAAAGAATAATAATATTCAAAGTAAAACATACTTCCCCAGAGTTTCATATCAAAATCTCCGGGGTCACCGATATGTGAAGCCAACAGATACATTGCTGAAACGACTTCGCTTTTGCCCATTTTTTTTGAATAATAGGTGTCTTTTAAAAACAATCTTAACCTATTACAAACGGCTGCTTCGTCAGTAGATTGATCCATTCGAAATGATTGAAGAACAGATATTGTTTTGTTAACATTAGACCCACAATCAGTAAGTTTCAAAGCGATATCACTCAATGGGGATTCCGATTCCAAAATGGAAGTAAACCATTCGTCGTATTCAGCGGAAAAACCAAGTACTAATAAGCACTCGTAGTAAAAAGCGTCTTCCTTTTTCATACAACCCCTCAATTTCTGATTTGTTGGGATTATTATAGCATAATTTAAAGTAAAAATCAATGATGCCGCCGCTTTGCGGCTAATGATGTTTCGGCTGACACCGAAATGATGTTGCTTCATTTCATTCCGCAATGATGCGATGTTTGCCAGGCCACCCACGCCCGCAGGCACATCATGTGCGAAGCACACATCATTGGCGTAGCCAACATCATTTGCCGAAGGCAAACATCATTGAAAAAAGCACGCTTTCGCGTGCTTTTTTCTGGCGGAGACGGTGGGATTCGAACCCACGGCCCTCAAG
>JAKSPY010000067.1 GCA_024404445.1 Clostridia bacterium | reverse complement strand
TTGATCGACCGGTAAATGAACCGATAATAGCATCAATATAATCAATGCCACCGTTGTCTTTATATTTCTCCGCATATTGCATTGCCTCATTGATAAATTGAAATCCGATTCTGTTCCCAAGGAATGCAGGAGAATCCTTTACCTCAACAACTGTTCTGAAAAGTTCCTTTTCCAGATACTCTTTCAGTTCGTGAAACATCTTCTTATCAGAGTACTTCGTGGGTGTCAACTCACATAAAGACATGCTATACGGAGGATTGAACATATGGACACCGAAGAAATGCCCCCTCAATTCTTCTGGATAACACTCTGCCAAAGTTGTAATAGAAAGGCCTGACGTTCCGGTACAGGACACTGCGGTTGGTTTAAGAGCTTTTGCCACCTGTGATGCAATTTCTGTTTTAACCTTAATGTTCTCAGATGAACTCTCGAACACAAGATCTGATTCCGCTACACACTGTTCAAGCATAGAGAAATCAGCAGGAATCAGATTGATAGCAATACTATCGGCTTTAACAGATTTAACTATTCTCGGTATTGTTCTTTTTACTTTCTCGATATCTCTTCCGACAGCATATACTTTCGCATTTCCAAAAGATGCAAAGATACCGGCAACGTTGGCTCCCATTGTGCCTGTCACGCCAACAACAGTAACAGTGGTAATTCTCACAGTTTTCTATTTCTCCCTTTTATCTGAAACATTCTTTTATCACTTCAATAACCCTATCCTGCTGTTCCGCAGTCATCTTGTTATCACTAGGCAAACAACAGCCACGCTGGAATATATCTGCCCCAACATCAGCAACTCCGCCGGCGATATATGCGTTTGTACGGCATCTGATACTGCCTTCTCTTCCAACACACTCATGCATTCTGTACATCGGCTGCATATGCATCGGTTTCCAGATCGGGCGGCCTTCGGCGTTAATACTGCTAATCGCTTCCAGAATCTCTGTCGGGCAGGTCTTACCGTGCTCCGGAACATATAAAGCATCTTTATCATCGCGCACCTGTCGGCACATATAATCCTTATCGATAATTAACGCAGACAGCCAATAGTTCGGCTCCGTTCCGGCTGTAATCGGGTTCATGGTAATCGGTAGATCTTTCAACCCGTCTCTGTACCTTTCGTAGATTGCTTTCTTCTGTGCAATGTGCTCTTCAAGGTATGGATACTGCCCTCTGATCGCGCCGGCAATGATATTGCTCATGCGGTAGTTGTATCCCACCTGCTCGTGTTGATACCACGGAGCTGCTTCACGGGATTGCGTACTCCACTTGCGGGCTTGGTTGGCATCGTCAATGCTGTTCGTCAACAGGCATCCGCCGGAAGAACCGGTGATGATCTTGTTGCCGTTGTAGCTGATGGCGGAATAGTCGCCG
Source organism: Clostridia bacterium (assembly GCA_024404445.1). GTDB lineage: Bacteria > Bacillota > Clostridia > Oscillospirales > CAG-272 > RGIG6816. The sequence goes on along the minus strand of JAKSPY010000067.1, from coordinate 7,316 downwards.
AACGACCCGCACTGTCTGCCGTCAATGGTTGCGCCCATTGCTTCGGCGGCATCCTCTACGAGAAGCGCGCCGTGCTTTTCACAGATTTTCTTGATCTCGTCCATTCTTCCGGGGAAACCGTAGAGCTCCGCACTGACAACAAGTTTAACGTCAGGGTAAATCTCAAACGCCTTTTCAAGAGCGACCGGATCCATATTCCACGTATCGGGGTCAGTATCAATGAAAACAGGAATGCCGCCTTCGTAAACGACGGGGTTAAGCGTAGCATCGAAAGTCATATCCGAGCAGAAAACCTGCTTACCTTCCAATGCTCCGTGGCCGATCATCGGCTTGCCGTATATTTTCTCGCCGGCAAGTTTCATGCAAAGGTGAAGCGCCGAAGTGCAGTTGCAGAGAGCAACAGCGTATTTTACCTCCGCCTTTCTCGCGGCTATTTCCTCGACAGCCGCAAGGTTTTCTCCGGCAGTCGTCAGCCAATTGTCGTCGTACGCTTTTTGTATGTACTCCATCATCTCCGGATGTGGAGTGGGTGTTGCCAACCACACCTTCTTTTCAAATGGTGTCAAGTCACTTTTTATGAGCATCTGAATGTTCCCTTTCTAGGTTTGCCTGAATTGACCACAAATTGTATTTGCATATGTTCGTGATTTATGGGTTCGCTTATGAAATGCTTTATCGGCCATGGCCGTCAATATTATGTATCGGTGCTTCGTGCGGTGCAGATATTGTCACGCGTCTGAATTTGTTAAAAATAAATAATGTTATGTCATCGACTGAACGCACCGCATGAGAGGCATAAAATTGTTCACTGATCGCAGTTACCGATGCGGGAAAGTTAAGCATGATGCTATGAAACCCTGCTCACGTTATATTCGGATGGCACAATATCCGAGCGCAAGATAGCGCAAATATAGTTTTAACTATAATACCACATATAAGAGACAAATTCAATACAATTCCCCAAAAAAGCCGTAAAAAGTCATTCAAACGTGAAAAAAGTCGAATAAGTAAACCATTTTTCAGCAGATATTTCACAAGATTCATCGAAAATCGTGATTTCGGGCATCCTGCGGTTGACAAATTGCATCATATTATGATAGACTATATTATTATTTTCATTATCCATTTTTTATTTTTGAGGTCGATTATGAGCAAAACAGTTATTCCGGCAGGATACAGGAGCGCACTCGGGTTATACGATACGCAAACTGCCATCAGTATGATCCACCACATATTTGAAGCAAGGCTTTCCGCTGAGCTTGATTTGTCACGCGTATCCGCACCGCTTTTCGTTGAGCCGCAAACCGGTTTGAACGACGATCTGAACGGCATAGAACGTGCCGTTTCGTTTGACATCAAGGCAACCGGCACAGACGCGGTCGTGGTACATTCCCTGGCAAAATGGAAACGAATGGCATTGCTGAATTATGAGTTTCCCGTCGGCAAGGGATTATATACCGACATGAACGCAATACGTCGCGATGAAGACATGGACAATCTGCATTCGATCTATGTGGATCAATGGGATTGGGAAAAGGTGATCGCCGAATCTGATAGAAACGAAAAATATCTGAAAGACACCGTTGTGAAAATCATTAACGCCGTTTGCGATACCGATGACGAGTTGTGCCGCGTATACCCCGCCCTTACCCCCGCTGTAGAACGCGACGTATCGTTTGTCACGTCGCAGGATTTGGAAGATATGTATCCTGACAAAACGCCGAAAGAACGTGAAAACACGTACGTTGCCGAGCATAAGACGACATTCATAATGCAGATCGGCGGAAAGCTCAGATCCGGAAAGCCGCACGACGGACGCGCACCCGACTATGACGATTGGACGCTTAACGGTGACATACTTATCTGGAACGACATTCTGCAATGCGCGTTTGAGATCTCGTCAATGGGCATAAGGGTAAACCCGGAGACCATGGATAAACAGCTGACGCTGGCCAATGCGGACAGCAGAAGAAAGATGACCTTCCATCGGATGTTGCTCGACGGCAAACTGCCGCAGACTATCGGCGGCGGCATAGGGCAGTCGCGCCTTTCCATGCTTTTACTTCAAAAGGCTCATATCGGAGAAGTACAATCTTCGGTGTGGGATGACGAAACCAAAGCCGTGTGTTCGGCCGGCGGTATCAAATTGCTGTAATACAATGTAATAAGCCATATTCCCATTGAACTTATCGAAGTCGGCGATGTCGTTCAAATACGCAGTGTCTACGGTACTGTTGTGGTTGAATATGCATACGATGCGTGGGGCAATGTTCTCTCTGTAGCAGGCTCATATGCAAGCACACTCGGCCAGAATAATCCGATAAGATACCGCGGATATTACTATGATGGCAGTATTATGATTAATGATGAAAACAATGATTTGTTTATGTCTTTTGTCAATGAACTGCAAATGCTTTCCAAAGATAATAATCAAAAAACAGAGGATATCTTTGCAAATCTGAAAAAATCCTCGTTGCCGTTTTTTGACGCGTATATAAAGTCAAACTAAAGATATCAGTTCATTAAGGGCTTGGGACCATCCCAACAAGTGCCTTTTGTTTGCGACTACCTCGCACGGTGTGTAAAAAGACTTGCTCACACTGTCTGAATGCGGTTCGTTCCATGACAAAGCATCAGTATACAACCAATACAAGTTTTCACTCATTAGCATTGTGTTCGGTGACTTCTTGGCATAAAAATACCCCCTATGGTAGTTTCAACTATCCTACCATAGGGGGATCTTTTTCCATGTACGTTTTTCGGACTTGTGCAAACGATCTCGGAGGACCTTTTGTACAATGATGTATATTTTACAGAGACAATATTTCGTCAGCGGCCGTCATAATGGCATATTTACCGCTTTCATAGGTCAGGCCGCCCTGAAAATATGCCGTAAAAGGATAGCGCAACGGGCCGTCAGCGGATATTTCGATGGAAGACCCGGCAGTGAAAGTCCCGGCAGCCATGATCACCTTATCCTCATATCCGGGCATATCCCACGGTTCCGGAGTTACATAAGAGTCAACAGGCGAGCCCATCTGTATACCGCGGCAGAAAGCGCAAAGCTTATCCGCATCATAAAGTTTCACCGTCTGGATAATGTCGTGACGCGCGTCGAAATATGAGGGTTCAACATCGTAACCAAGCTCGGCAAACACATATGCGGCAAGCGCGGCAGTCTTTTTTGCCTGAGCAACAACGTGCGGAGCCATGAAAAATCCCTTGAACATCTTCCTCATTTCACCGAGAGTACAACCGCATTCCGTACCGATGCCGACGGTCGTCAGCCTGTATGATGCAAGTTCAACGGCACGCTTCGTTCCGGCAATATATCCGCCCGTTTCGGCTATACCTCCGCCCGGATTCTTGATCAGCGATCCTATGATCATATCCGCGCCGAATGACGTTGGCTCTGAAGTATCACAGAATTCACCGTAGCAATTATCGACGACCACATACGCCTTACTGTGTGAATGAACGTAATCGGATATCTCTTTGAAGTCCTGCGGGGCAAATGTCGGTCTGTTCTGATATCCCTTTGACCTCTGGATAAAAACGACCTTGAGATTGTCACCGTATTTCGCTATTTTTTCATAGATGATCGGTAAATCAAATTTACCGTCCGGTGTGAGCTCGACTTCATCATATTGCACCCCGAAATCCGCTAAAGAACCGTCGCCGTTCCTGTATTTGTCGCCGATGACCTCGGCAAGCGTATCGTACGGTGCTCCGCTGATCGACAGCATCACATCACCGGGTCTGAGCAGTCCGAACAGACCTATGGAAAGAGCCTGAGTACCATTAACGATATTGTGCCTGACAAACGCCGCCTCAGCCCCGAAGACGTCGGCATAGATCGCGTCCAATGCCTCCCTGCCAGTATCGCCGTACCCATATCCGGTCGATCCGGCGAACATTGCCTCGCTGACGCGATGTGCCCGGAACGAGTCAATAACGCGGGCGGTATTTTCCTGCGCTATCCGATCAAAATCGGCAAAAACGCCGGATAATCCCATCTCGGCGTCAGTTACGATTTTTGTGATTTTTTCTGTGAAATTCATTTTAACGTCCTTTCAGTCTCAAACCGAGTTTTTCTTTGACGACAGCGGCAAATCTGTCGCCGCGCTGTTCATAATTTCTGAATCTGTCGAAGCTGGCCGCCGCAGGCGACAGCAGAATAATGTCGTCGCAGGATGCCGCATCCACGGCATTGGCGACCGCGTCATCGAATTGTGCGCTGTAAATAATATTTGCCTCATCATACGCGCTTTCAAGCAACATATCGTATATTCGTTTTCCGTTGTCGCCGGTACAACAAATGTACTTTGTGTGTTTTTTCAAAACGGGGACAAGCGGATCGATCGGCGCAAGCTTATCATATCCGCCGACGATCAGAATGACCGGTCTGTCAAACGAATCGAGCGTCGCGATCGTCCTTGACGGTGTGGTATCGATCGAGCTATCGATGCAGTCTATACCGCCGTCAGAATATACTATCTCCGCCCTGTGTCTGACGCCGCGAAAATTGACAGCGACATCACGGATATCTTCAACATTCACCACATCGCCGACGGCACCGACCGCGGCCATATAATTGCGCACGTTGTAAAGCCCGCGCACCGAGATATCACCGACGTTCAATACCCTTTTGCCCCTGAAAACGATGAAGTCATCCACGAGGCGTATATCCGCGTTTTTCTCGGTGGAAAAAGTCATATTTTTACAAGATTTTGCATACTCCGACGTCACGTCGTTGTCAAGCGATAAGATCGCCGTACCGTCATCCGGAAGCGAGCGGAATATATTGGATTTGGCCGATATATATTCGTCCATCGACGTATGCCAATCAAGGTGATTCGGCGTTACGTTGGTAACGACGGCGCGCCACGGACTGATATCACAATCCATGAGCTGAAAGCTGGACATTTCAAGCACGGCATAATCCCCGTCGCCCAAGTCGTTCAGTTTTCCGATCGGCGGAGTACCGATATTGCCGCCGAGAAAGACATTCAGCCCATGCCTGCGAAGCATTTCATAAATCACGGTCGATGTCGTGGTTTTTCCGTCACTGCCCGTAACGGCAATCACGCGGCAATTGCATAGCATGCAGAACAAGCCGATCTCGGTCGTGACCAGACTGCCGTTTTCGCGGGCAGTCGCCAGCTCCGGTATGTCGGGCCTTATACCCGGAGAGCGCAGGACTATCGGTGCATCGATATCATCAAGATATCCTTTCCCGTAAATGCACTTTACCCCGATTTTATCTATATCCGCAAGTGTTGAGGCCGTGATATCGGATCGGTCACGCAGTCTGACCGTCATGCCGCATTGCCTCAAAAAGCGCGCCGCCGCAATATTACTTACCCCTGCGCCTATCAGGTCCGCGCTTTCGCCGCAGAACCGTTTTTTGAAATTTTCAAGTTTTTCGTTCATTGGTAAACTCACTTTACCTCGCTTGCAAGCAGAATATCCGTCAGTTCGGCATACTGACCTATCGACAGTCGTTCGCCACGGACCGCGGCATCGAGCGACATGGCATTGAGCGCGTCAAGCACGGCTTCTTTACGGTACAGCGACGATAACGCGTTCACCAGCGTCTTTCTTCTCTGCCCGAACGCTGCCCTGATTATCGCGAACATTCTGACGGGATCGGTGCATTTCACGCGGGGCTCATCCAGCAGGGTCAATCTGATGACCGTGGACGTGACCTTAGGCGGCGGCAAAAAATTGCCCGGCGAAACGTCAAAGCATTTTTCGACATCGGCGCGGTAGTCGACGGCAAGCGTTATCGCGCCGTAATCGTCGCTGCCCGCCCGTGTCGTCAGTCTGTCGGCGACTTCCTTTTGTATCATGACGGTCAGCGACTCAAAAATGTGTCCGCATTCGAGAAGCTTCATGATGATAGGAGACGTGATATAATACGGAAGATTCGCGCACACGGCGACGCGGTGTCCCGCAAAATGCTCCGAAATCAGCCCGGCGAAGTCGATCTCCATTACGTCGGCGTTGATAACCGTCACATTATCAAAGCGTGACAGGGTATCTGCAAGCACGGGGATAAGACCGCGGTCGATCTCTATGGCCACGACCTTATAATATCTGTCGGCGAGTGCCTCGGTCAGTGTACCTATTCCGGGGCCGATCTCAATTATTCCGCAATCGTCATCGGCGCATATATCTGCAATGTCGTCAACGACGCGCGGATTCGTCAGAAAATTCTGTCCGAATCGCTTTTGAGTGGCAATTCCGTGCTGTGCCATTATTTGTTTTGCATACGATATATCCGTCAGTCTCATTTTTTTGCACCCAATTTTCAGAATTGATATTGACAAAACCGTTTAACTGTGATAGAATTGCCATTGTTCGCTGGTGTGGCTCAGCGGTAGAGCAGTTGATTCGTAATCAACAGGCCGTGGGTCCGATTCCCACCACCAGCTCCAAAGTGTCCGATAAGGGCACTTTTTTTGTGCCGTTTTTCGGTTTTAGACCCACATATCGCCGTTTATGATATCATTATTGCGGCATTTTGTCAAGTGCGACACTGCCCTACACTTTTTGCAGCTCCGTAAAAATACTCAGATGGATTTTTTCGTCTTCGATCATTCTGTCGATGATCTTTACGATATATCTGTCGTCGATCATTCCCTTGATACTCTCATACTCGTCGATCGCGTTCTGCTCTGCCGCGCTCGCGCCCCTGATGATCCGATCCTTATCCGTCGAATACGGCAATTGTGCGGTGTTGAAGCACCCGCGTGCCGATGACGCGCAGTACCTCGGATCTCCGCCGAGTAACACTATCAGTCTGCCGAGTATTTCCATATGCTTCATCTCGGTTTCCGCAACGCATTCAAAGACCTCCGACAGCATTTTATCATCCGTCGCGACAAGGCTGTCATACAAGTAGATCAATACCGCACCGAGTTCACCTGTCTGCGCAGCATACGGCGACGATAAAATACGTGCGTAATTTAGGTTTCGTCCCTCCGTCATGATCTCCGGATACGGTTTTTTAGCCGAGCAAAGCGTCAAAAGTTTTTCATTCATACAATACCGCCTTTCAATATGATGATATGCCGCGGTGATATTTTGGTGATTCAATTGACAAATGCGCGCGCATACGCTATAATAAATCCATCAATAGTATAATGGGGTTAAAATGATCATATTGAACGTCAACGACGTCTGTGTCGAATACGGGATCGACGTCGTGCTGAAAAATATCAGTTTCTCAATTAACGAGGGCGACAGGTTAGGTATTGTCGGCGTAAACGGTGCCGGCAAATCCACCCTGCTGCGCATTATCCTCGGCACCC